>CAIUUO010000196.1 GCA_903902325.1 uncultured Bacteroidia bacterium | reverse complement strand
TGAAATTCAATCCCCAGTGAAAACATGATTTCAGTTTTTGGATCTCTTTTTCATTTGTTTGTGACAGTCGGTACAAGCAACAAAATGTATGTTGTTCGGGCTTTTTGAATCGGCATAACTGGTGTTCATTTTCGTTACATCCAATTTGCAATTAGAAATTGCCGGATGACATTCTTGACAGCTTTTTCGGGCATCGTTGCTGTGCAATTCGTGGCAGGCCACGCAACTTAATCCCTCATGAACGCCCCGAGGGGTTCTGTCGTCAGATGTACCAGCCTGATGTATGGCATTGGGAGCGTGACATTGGACACAATTGCGCATAATTGGATCATCCGACACCTTCACCCTGCGTTCTCCCTCCAACAAGTTTAACCTTTGTATCCTATGCGTCTGCGCGGTGGAGTGTTTTCCTGTTTTGTGATCAGTTCATCCAGGTAACTGAAAACAAGTTCGATGTTTTTGTCCTGATTTTGTAGTTTTTTCTTAATGGTTTCAATTTCCAATTTGAGGCTCAGTGTATCTTCCATTGTTTGTTTAAGCCGAACGAATATTTCAATAATTTTTATGCTCATTTGAACAGCAATTTTGCTATTCAAAACATTTGCCAATTGTAATACTCCATATTCAGTAAAAACATAAGGCAAAGATCCACCAAGAGATTTTTTCGATGGTGTCGCATTTTGCGACACCATGATATCAACTTCAGATTCGTTTAACTGAAACATGAAATGTGATGGAAACTTATCGGGATTTCTTTTAACCTGTTCCCTTAACCGTCTAGCTTTGACGGAAAACAATATTGCCAAATCTCTGTCCAGCATTACTTTCTGATCCCGAATCAAATAAATCTTGTCTATGATGCGCTCTTCAGGAATCATAATAGCACTATTTTCTTCTGATATTGCAGGCATGTAAAAAATGGAAATATTTATAACGATTTAAATGTAAGTTACAATATTTCAGCCAAATAAACGAACAAAGAGCACAAAATATTGTATTCTTTGCTGTTTTCTAATATTCTTTATCAGCATAATTCGTGTAATTCGTGCAATTTGTGGTTCGGAGGGATTACGTTGGTGGATGTAACCTCTTATGGAACCAAACACTCACCGCCTTCATTCTTTCCAATTGTGCAGGAGGTACACGGCGTTTGCAACTTGAACGCTCCTGACTGCCTTCCGGGGCCCCCCAGCGAATCTCAATGCCGTCGTTGGGATTGTAGGCTGTCTCGAACGCTACTTTCCTTTTGAGAATCTCCCCCATCGTCAGTTTTTGTTCGGAACCGTTGCTACGGGTATAGGTGATGGTCAACTCTGTCAGTTTCTTTGCCAGCAACTCTTCGAGGTTCTTTTTGACTGTTTCAGGTTTTTTGAGCACGGGAAGTTTATAATCACCGGGTGACCTGACAATTTTATCAGGAAAATCTTCTACGGCATCCATTGCAATCAGCAGTCGCAGGTCCCTGTTGGGCGTTGAGAAATCTTCCCACTGACCTCCGGTCTGGAAGACCCCTGCTGCACTTCCTGGCATCGGAACCACGGTACCAGGATGGGATTTCATGTATGCTTCTCCATTCGACACAGAAGTTATCCGCACAGTAAGTTGTTCATACAATGCCTGTATCAGGTCCAGCATTGCCGTTTCAGGGTCAAGCGGCTTTGGGTTGATGATCCGTTCCATCGCATGGTAGAAGGCATCGCTCTTCATGTTCTTTTGCTGCATCGAAAAGGGTACCATTCCGGGATCTGCATTTATTTCTTTCGAAGTCAGCAGCCTGTATTTTCCTCCTTTCACAACGATCGGACGAAAAGCCTTAAAACCCGGTTCCCCTATCACCTCGCTGGTGTTAAATAGAAAATTGCCTTTCCAGAATCTTTTGATCCCAACAGTCCCATCGGGCTGGGCGTCCACGGAAAGCAACACTCCTGGCGCACTACCTGTTTGCGCAACCTTGTTGACAAGAATCAGTGTATGGCCATAGGGATCCGCAAATACCACTCCGGGCCTTAAAGCACCTGGAGCAAGTGGTACAGGATAATAATCAGAGGTTTCGTCATTCAAAGCAGTACGTGCGGTTCCCGAATGGACACCATTGGCCACCATCCTGACAAAAGTATTGAATCTTCTTGCCGATGTTCCGGAAACCTGAATATCATTGGTTATCCATTTGCCAGTATGCGGGGCTTTACCCAGATAACCCCTGTCGCATTCATGAAAACCGAATGGAAGTCCAAGTTTCCAGGAGAAATAGGCGCGCAAATAAAACGGATTGTCGGCACAATCGGGTTGCATCAGAACACGATCCTTACCCGATGCATCATCTTCATTCAGGGAGAGGTAATTGTAGAGGAAATTCCGGTCCTTGATTTGCGTAACCTCTTGCAGGGCTGTCCAGGATGCACGTTCATCCGCCTCGTTAAAAAGCGCATTTACCCATGCAGCATAGAGATCTTCGGTGCCTGCATCCCAACTCTTATCCGTATTCCAGACAGCATTGCCGGCTGATTGAGCGGGTTTGTTGGTAACCCAGAAATCCTGCTGGACAACTGAACTGTTGGTGGTACGAAAAGTTACCTGGTATTTGCCTACTGCGCCTGCCTTGAATTCTGCAATCTGCCAGAAAGGCAACCCCTCCCCGCTCCTGCTTTTTGAAGATTCAATTTTACCGACCGATGACGCAACGATTATCTTTGCTTTCTGAACGGCTTGGCTGCCTGTTACCATTACCCTGAAAACTTCACCCGGTTTGGGATTCCTGGGAGAAACCAGCACGGCTGTGACAGTCTGGGCATCTTCACTGGCGCTAACTTCTTGCGGTGAAACAGCTTTCCCGGTAACACCGGTTGAACCTTTGCTGCTTCCCGAAGGATTACCACAAGAGGATGTTACAATAAACACAAAGGCAATTGGAATGGTTCTTAGCAACTGACTTAGAATTATTCCTGTATTATTTTTTCGAATTTCCATACTGTGGTCAAAGATAAGAGGCAATTCGCTCATTACAAATTTAATGTCGCGCAAAGCATGCAAAGAG
>CAIUUO010000195.1 GCA_903902325.1 uncultured Bacteroidia bacterium | reverse complement strand
TCATTCACTGGAGTATGGAGAAAAAGATGGGGTCTTCACACTTGAAATGAAAATTGAACTGAGCTAAAGGGTAAAATTAGTAACCAAAATTGTTTTGTAAAATTTATTAAAATGCAGTGATATAATGCATTAAAAATATTTTTTAGACCTTTTCTATTAACTTTCGATGATACAGAAATGAAAACAAAACTGATGATTATTCTTACTGTTCTATTGTGTGCCTGTGTATCAAATTCTATAATTCAATCAATAATCTTTCGGATGGTTACACTTTCACTTACTCGCTTAACAATCATACAGAGACATTTGGGATCAATTCGAATTAAGAAATAGTACAATATTCATAAAATTCAGACTATACAACTCTACCAACGAATTGTCAGAAAGTTTTACCTATACTAAATTCAGTATTAACGATTCCATATTGGGTGTTGACAAATAATTTTTTCGGATAGTCATTGATATTTGAAATCAAATACTTAAACACAACCATTAAAATCTATTGAAATGAAAACAAAACTGCTCTTAATTGGGGCGATTTTCCTGCTTCCCTTTCTGCTTTTTGCGGAGGAAGACAATAGTGATACGGCTAAGTTTCGCAAAAGGCGTTTGCAGGTGCGGATAAACCTGGTGATTCGACTAAAGTCTTTGAATGGAAACCAAGTACCTCATTGTATTTAGAATTACTCGGCAAAGGATTTTATTCAATCAATGTTGATTTCAGGAAGACCAAATTTTGGGCATGGAGTGTAGGCATGAGTGTTGCCGAAGACGGTTTATCTCCCAGTTTAATGTATTATCACTTTGGTGGTGAAAGGCGTAGATTCGAAATGGGAGGTGGTTTAAGCGCAGTATTTACTCAAACTGATGGTTTGGCTGGCATGGGGATTCATGGAGTTGCCGGATATCGCTCTCAAATTAAGAAGGGATTGATATTTCGAATCGGATTTACACCCTTTTTAGGCATACCATTTACAGAAACAGGCAGAACCATGCTGGTGCCATTGATAGGCATAAGCCTGGGTTATAGTTTCTAAAACAGCCAATTGGGTGCCTGGAAATTATCAATTTGAAAAATAGTTGATTACAAGATTCAATTATAAACCTGATCTAAAAAATTATTGAAATGAAGAAAAAACTAGTCTTAACTGTCCTTTTCATTGTCTCTTCTTTGTGCCTTCAGGCTCAAACCTCTGGGTCAAATGATGGCTGGCTTGGAGAATTGAAGGGAGGAATCCGGATTCAGAAAACCCAGAAACTCTATTGGGAAAATGGGTTTGCGTTTGATTTTGCAAGTCCTAAAATCCTGGACAGTCGGGTTCATCTGGGATTGAGTTATGTCACTACCAGACTTGGAAGCGCCATGTGCACCAATGCCATCAAGCAGGACAACTTTCTGTTCAGTCCGGGTTATTTTTTTCGTCATCAGAAACAATTACAGCCATTTGCACGGCTTAACCTGGGGTATTTTCATGCCGATTATGAGTATGCGATCTTTGATGTTTTGCCCAACAGGGCCTTCCTGTTTTCGGTAGATGCCGGATTGTCTTATGAGTTCAGGATTCCGCTTACCATCCACCTTGGCGCCGGATACAATTTGAATACCGGAAATGGTTCGAGCAGGCCAGGAACATTGTTTCCGGTATTTTACCAGATGAGCATCTATTATTCCATCCTAAAACAGAAGTAAAATGAAGACTATTTATATACTTTCCAGACTATTATTAATTTTCATGGTTGGCTTGTCTGCCTGTTCCAAAAGCCCTGTAATCGACAATGCCACCATGCTGGATGGCGACCAGATTTTTGATCCGTCGCTCTATAATCCGGTCAAATACCTGGTTTCAGCCGCAATTCCCAACCCAACTACTGCTCAGAAAAACACTCCTGTTCTTATTGCGGTTCATGGTTATACTGCAACAACGTTTGAATGGGATGAATTCCGGGCCTACTCCAGCTCAAAAGCCAACATTCTGCTTTCACAAGTCCTTCTGGGCGGACATGGCCGCACCTACGAGGATTTCAAAAAATCAACCTGGCAAGACTGGCAGGAACCAATATTAACCGAATACAATGCCCTGCGCGCCAAAGGATACACCAACATCAATTTTGCTGGGTCTTCCACTGCCTGTCCGCTTGTAATGGATCTGATCAAAAACGGTCAAATAGGAGCCAATGGCATGAAATATATCCTCCTGGTTGATCCTATCGTTATTCCTTCAACCAAAATACTAACCCTTGTCGGACTGGTTGGCCCGATGCTGGGTTATCTGGATAACAACAACACTGCCGGGGAAGAGGGTCATTATTATCATTTCCGGCCTCAGGAAACATTACAGCAATTACTGGATCTGACCGTTAAAACGCGCAAAGACCTTCAGGAAGGATATAGTATCCCAACCGGAATCAAGATGAAAGTGTATAAATCGATCAAGGATCCTACTGCGGATGCCATAAGTGCAGTTCTGATATACAAGGGGCTTACAAACAGTGATGGTACGAAAGTGGACATTGAAATGCTTGATTCAGAACTCCATGTAGTAACCAGGTTAGCCGGACGAGAAAATGTAACCCAGCATGATAAGGATATCCAGACACATGTTTTTGATGATATGTATAAGATGATTGAGCAATAGAATAGATGAATGCTTGCCAATTTTATGTAATCTTTTTACTTCATTAAACTTAAAGATATGAAAACAGAAAATTCTTTCGTCAATGGTATCCGTTGGACAGCCAGAATTACCGGAACAATACTTGTTGCATTCACAATTATTTTTTTAATTCTGGTTTTTATTGATAATTTGGGTGAGAATACTGGGTCGCAACGTCATTCCCTCAGTACCATTATAATCATAACATTCATAATCTGGGGTATCGCACTCGCAGGACTTATCCTTGCGCTCTGGAAGGAAGGTTTGGGAGGTTGCATATCTCTACTTGGTTTTATTACCATGTGTATTTTAAATATTTTCAACCCTGAATCAAAAAAGTCGGCCACAATCATCTTTATGTTATGGATGATTCCTTCTTTAATCTACCTATTTTACTGGTGGAAGACTAAAATTCTGCCTAAAGTAAATGATAACAATGTGCAAATAGATGATCAATGAAATGAATACAATCAAATCAGAAAGAATAATTCTTTTATTTTTTCTGATTATCAAGAAATCTTTCTAACTTTAAACTTCTGACCTTAAACACTTTGATTTGAACTGCATTATCATTGAAGACGAGCCCGCTGCCCAATCCATTCTGGAACGAGATATTGCCTTGTGTCCCGGACTGAATTGTTGCGGTAGTTTTCCTGATGCGTTTTCAGCACAGGCCTTTCTTGACAACAACTCTGTAGACTTGATATTCCTGGATATCAACCTACCCGAAATGTCAGGGGTTAGCTTTCTTCGTTCGCTGATTCACCCGCCCATGGTTATTTTCACGACTGCATATCCTCAGTATGCCATTGAAGGTTTTGACCTTGAAATAGTTGATTTTTTGCTTAAGCCTTTTTCCTTTGAGCGATTCAGCAAAGCTGTCAACAAGGCGAAGGAACGGTTTAGCCTGAAGGTTTTGCCGACAGCTCCTGCAAGGATCAGCGTCAAGTCTGACCGTAGCATTTATCAGATTGGAATTGAGGATATCCTGTTTGTTGAAGCCTGTGGTGATTATGTCACCATTAAATGCACCGACAAAAAATTGGTTGTACACGGGACGCTGAAAAGCTGGGAAGATAAACTGAAAGGCTTTTCGTTCCATAAAGTCCACCGGACTGCCCTTGTCAATATTCAGAAAATTGACCATATCGAAGGGAACCTGGTACACATCGGGACTCATAAAATACCACTCTCCGAGTCTTGCAAACAGAATTTTCTGGAACAAATGTTTAATCTAAAGTAACCCGGATTAAAGCCTTATTTCGTAACCAATACCCATAATATACTGTGCCACAATTGAACCGTCTGTATACATTCCGTAAAATTTAATCTTTTGGTTTTTGGAGGGATGGTAATTTAACCCGACAGAGATCCTGTATCCAAGCGTAGGTGAAAAATTGGCAGCACCCATCCGAACAAGCGATTCGAAATCAGTCAAAGGTTCAATTCTAGATTCATTGTGTTTGTACACTATTTCCAGGCGGTTCCTCCAGTAGTAAGAAGTTAAGGCATTTGTGCGGGTTTCCGGGTACAGTGTTATTTGCATTCTTTCCCTAAAACTGAAGTAGAAATCCGAATGATGCCAGGAAGGCTCCAGCTGAAAGTAGATCCTGTCGGCCAATTCAATGTAACCAACCCGATAAAAATTGATCACGACATTACCGGCTCCGGCACTTAACCAGGGCAAAAACTGGTAATCGCCTTTCAACCCCAGACTTATACGATCAATCCTGCTGCTGTTATCTATGGTGTAAAATTCACCGAGAATTCCAAATGTCACGGAGCGAATTTTTTTTGTTGCCGAATAGTCAAACCAAACGCCGAAATCATTCTCCTTTGCGTTTAATTTTGAAGTTCCAATCAGAGTGAACAGTAATAAAGCAACAAGTATTTTGCGTTTATACATTGTTAAAAGAATTCTGCTTTCGATGTAAAGTCGCGCAAAATAGGGATTTTTTTCCTGGTTTTTACCAGTTTGGAAATTGTTTGATGCCGGTTTTTCATAACCCGGCAATAGTTGTTAAATTCGTGACCCAAATATTCAAACATGAAGCACTTTCTTTTATCCTCGGCATGGCTGTTCATTTTTACCTTCAGCCTTTCAAATTCCTTTGCCTGCACTAATTTTATTGTCACAAAAGGAGCCAGCAAGGACGGTTCCGTCATGATCACCTATGCTGCTGATTCACATACACGATATGGCGCCATCGCCTTTTATCCGGCTTCTGACCACCTACCGGGAAGCTGGTGCGAGGTTTTTCATTACGAAAGCGGTAAATTGATGGGAACCATACCCGAGGTTCCTCACACCTATTCGGTTGTTCAGTTCATGAACGAACACCAGGTGGCCATCGGAGAGACCACATTTGGCGGAATTGACTCCCTTGCATCCCAGCCGGGCGCAATTCTGGATTATGGTTCCCTGATGCGGATCGGACTTCAGCGCTCAAAATCGGCCCGTGAGATGATTCGGGTAATGACTGAACTGGTTGATGAATTTGGGTATGCTACAGGAGGTGAATCCTTTTCGATTTCGGATAAAAATGAAGCCTGGATCATGGAGCTAATCGGGAAAGGCAAGTATGAAAAGGGAGCCGTCTGGGTTGCCCGTTTGATTCCGGATGGATACGTATGCGGTCATGCCAACCAAGCCAGGATAACCACTTTCCCATTTCAGAAGAACAACAACTGGAACGACTCAAAACAGACGGTGTACCATTCTGCCGATGTAATCAGTTTTGCAAGAAAACTTGGCTATTACAAAGGTGACGACCAATCATTCAGTTTTTCGGATGTTTACAATCCTCTGAAATTCGGAGGCGCCCGCTTCTGCGATGCAAGGGTCTGGTCTTTTTTCAGGAATGTCAGTCAGGAGATAAGGGATAACATGGATTATACAGCTTATGTAACAGGGAAATTTGCCCATGGTAGTAAATTGGCAGATCAATCACCTAATCCAAATGGATACGTTTCCAACAGGCTGCCTTTGTGGGTTAAACCTGATTCTCCCATTGCCCTGAAGGATATGATGGCCAGAATGCGTGACCATTATGAAGATACACCGCTGGATATGCGCAACGATCTGGGTGCAGGCCCTTACAAATCGCCATACCGCTGGCGGCCCATGGAGTTTGAGGTCGATAGCGTCATGTACCTGAATGAGCGTGCGGTTGCAACCCAGCAAACCGGATACAGCTTCGTGGCACAATCGCGTGCGGGATTACCGGATGCATTTGGAGGTATATTCTGGTTTGGTGTTGATGATGCCGATGGCTGCGTTTATGCGCCGATGTATTGTGGAATCAGCAGGATTCCGGAAAGTTATGCGGTAGGAAACGGTTCGATGATAAGCTGGTCTGAAACATCCGCCTACTGGACTTTCAGCCAGGTCAACAATTGGGTGTATTCCCGCTACAATGTGATTCATCCTGAAATCGAGAAACGTCAGTCTGTGTATGAACGTCAGTTTGTTGCAGAGACAACTGAACTGGATCAAAAGGCAGCTGAGATATTTAAAGGTGATGCAAAGGCAGCTACCGAATATATCACCAATTATTCAGTCTCGACAGGTGATAAACTGGTTGCCGACTGGAAGAATTTCTACAGGTATCTTTTCATGAAATACCATGACGGAAACATCAAGGTGACGGAAGGTGATCATCTGCAGGAGAATGGTTTCGGTAAGAATGTGCCGAAAAAACCGCTTCAGCCTGGTTACGGCAAGGAGTGGGAGAGGATCATGATTCAGGGAACAGGCGACAGGCTTAAAATACCAAAAGGGGAATTGTAATTGAATTCGGTGTATGGCAACAGGTTGCTTCCCGTTCTTTCCTTCTTCCACGGCTTAATGATCAACGTACCGTCATTGGTAGGAGGCACGACGAAGCAATCTATTGAAATTCAGCATAATATAGATTATTGAATTTTTACCGTGGCTAATAAAATTAATTTATATTTGTTTTTCATTCTCATTCTCATTTGAGAAATTTTTATTCTACTACACTAATAAATTAACACGATGCAAACAAAGAAAAATTTTCTTTCCGGAGGAATGCCGTTGCTTTTCTCCCTTGTTATTGTATTGGTCAATTCATTACTTCTTTCTCCGGTTTTCGGACAGTCTCAACTTCTTAGTGTCCGTCTCGGTTACAAGCCAACAGACAAATTGCTGATTGTCAACTGCGATGATGTGGGCATGTGCAATGCTGCCAACAATGCCGTTATTGACGGTATGGAAAACGGATTGATCACATCGGGTACCATCATGACCCCATGTCCCTGGGCCGGAGCCATTGAGGATTATGCAAAAAGCCATCCCGAAAAGGATTTCGGTGTGCATCTGACGCATACTGCAGAGTGGCGATTCTATCGTTGGGGACCGGTTGCCCCGAAGGACCGGGTGAAAGGACTTTGCGATCCGGAAGGGTTTTTGTGGCGAAGCGTGGAGGAGGTATATGCCCATTCCAATCCGGCAGAAGCCTTGACAGAAGGTCGTGCGCAGATAAAAAAAGCACTTGCAGCGGGTGTATTGGTTACGCATATAGACTCCCACATGGGAACGATGCAGTATTCGCCTGAATACTTCAAGGCATATGTCCAGCTGGCCATGGAATTTAATCTGCCATTACGAATGCCTTCCCAGTCGACCATGGAAAAATTCAAGCAACCCGAATTGAGGAGTGAACTTTCAAAACAGGGAATCGTTTTTACCGACCATTTCGTTTATGAAGAACTTGATAATTACAAGGAAGTAAAACCATTCTGGACCAGCATTATCAAGAACTTGAAACCAGGCGTGACAGAGCTTTTCATCCATGCCTCCAAACTGACTGATGAACTGAAAGCAATAACCGGAACTGCGGAAAAAAGATCACAGGAAGCGGCCTGTTTTACCTCGGACAAAGATATCAGGCAGTTGATCCAAGACCAGGGAGTTATTTTGATCGGGTACAGGCCATTGATGGAGTTGCAAAGGAAACTCAGGAAGTTATAACTATTTAAACAATATTACACAGAGGAACACCAGGAGAAGCAAAGAGTTACACAGAGCTAAAAATTTTCTCTGTATAACTTTCCTGAAGTATCGGGACAAGTTGTTGGCATAACGCATACCTATTGGAAAATACTTTAGTTCACTCTTTAAAAGTAACTAACCGTACTGCTGCGGCCAAAGCAATCGACACCTTCCTTTTGCAACATTTCCCTGTATTTTTTGGTCTCTTCCAACGACCTGAAAGGACCGAACCGAACCTTGTAGAAACCGTCTTCTTCCATCAAAACTATTGGATAGTGATATTTTTCCGACATGAATTTGTAAAAATTCACTGCGTTATCTTTCACACTGAAGGCTCCAAGCTGAATAAAAAAGTCACTGTCAATCTTAGCAAGTTCAGTCTGAGAGTTAGCACCAATTTCTTCGTGATTTTTTTTGATTTTTGACCAATCAGAGACTTTTTTCAACAATATCTGCCTGATACATTCGTTCGCTTCAGCCTCAGTTTCGAAACTGCCATATCTGACTTTATAAAGATTATCCCTGAATGTAATCTCCAATGGATACGGTAGCATATTCTCAATTTTCCTAATGAGTTTTGTGGCCTTTCCGGTTGTTTTGAATGCGCCTATCTCGACGAAGTAATATTTTTTCCAGGCCTGATATTCCTTAGCTGCCACTGGTTGTTCCATTTTTGGACGGATAGAACCTGGATTTCTTTCCGGAGAAACGGCTGGTTCTGATAACTGCTTTTCAGACAGCCGGGTCTGTGGAGAGGTAATATTTTTTACTCCTGTGATTTTTGTATTTTCAATCGGTTGGTTGATTGTTTTCTCCGTGCTTATTTTAATCGGACTGCTTTTCGGTATTTTGTATTTGATCACTTCCCGAAGTTCGTCTTCCCGGGCAATGTTGTTGATGATTACGTTTCTCCTGCATTTCTCAAAATCTTCCTTCGAGATAAATCCTCCTACAAG
>CAIUUO010000194.1 GCA_903902325.1 uncultured Bacteroidia bacterium | reverse complement strand
GGCAATTATCCGTCCGGAGGATCTGAATCAGTACGATGAAGCCAAACTTATCAATTCAATGCGGTCCATCAAAGAGGATGACGCCATTTCAATATCAAATATTAGTTAGATCAGAATGCAAAACCGATACTGATACCCATCCTGTACCACGGATAGGGCACCGAACTGGCTTTGATGTTAATTTGATTGGAACTTTGCGCTACTGCGAATTTATTGCCCATGAAAGGTGGTAAACCAGAAACGAAATCATCTACATTTTTCTTTATTTTGGTCATAACAGTCGGATCAGTAGTTGTAGTTGTGGTCATTACTCCCGTCAGATTCGCCAGACCTATTTCAACACCTGATAAATACAAGTCAATGCAAACCCGTTTGGCAATCAGGAACTGGGTACCAAATTGCAATCCTGCATTCACAGTGCTTCCGTCAGCTTTAATAATTTCATTGTAATACATAGGAGTTCCGATATTCTTGTTCTCCGTGACATGCATCGAAAATCTCTGATATTTAAAGTAAGGAGATACATACAACCCTACAGGTTTCAAATGATGTCTCATGTAATGTCTCCATGCACCCATGATTGACATAATACCTAACATATCATTTGTATCCGTGGTACCACTCCCAAATACCTTACTGGCAAAAGGCTTATTGGATGGAATCCCCAATCCCACAAAAAAAGAGTTATGCTGACTATACTTGTGCTCGTATTCAAATGAGATGTCGTTGAAATACAGATTGATTGGAAGAAATTTGACAATATTCGTCCTTGTTAGCTCTGGCGTTTCAACAGATGTGGAAACTTCCTGAGCAACCACAAAAATTGAAAAAAAAAGAAAGATTAGAAATAGGATCGTAGTTTTCATGGCCTTAACTTTAGTTAACAAACTAAAGTTAAGTATTTTATCTTTTCAATGCAGCTTAGTGCCAAAAAATTTTGCAAAATAATTTTCCGGCAAAAAAAAACAACCATTTCATCAAACATAACAATCAGACAGAAACCTGTGTGCTCATTATAAAATTATTCAATATGACCCCTCGTAGGGTCATGATGAAATAGTCAACTATTTGATAATAAGAATTATTTTTTTCATTAACGACTATTTGCACAACATTTGCATACCATGTAGTTAACGTCCAAGGATCTTGAAAATGAGAAATTGCTGACAGAGCTTAAGAATAGGCACATCCTAAATGAAAAAAATAAAATTAGACTGGAAAACCGATATAAAGGTTTTCAGTCTTCTCCCTTTGATTATTAACTTGATTTGAGAAATTCATATCTATGTTGTGCAAATGTCGAGCAGATAGCCTAAAACAAAAAAGTCAACCGCTGATTATCAAGCGATTGACTTTTAAAAAGTGACCCCACCGGGATTCGAACCCAGATCAAAAGAACCGGAATCTTCCATTCTATCCATTAAACTATGGGGCCGTTTTCCAAGTTGCAAATGTAGCACATTTATCTTTTGACCAGACTCTTCTCCCTGAAAAATGATTGAAGCATTGAATTGAATTCCATGCTTCAATCATTTCTGAAATCAACATTGATATATCCGTCAGAAAAAATATTTTTGTTATGGAATTATCTTTCATCAGACAGTACATCATTAAAAAATTAATTTTCTCTGTGAAACTCAGTGCTCCTCCTGGTGTTCCTCAGTGTAATATATTACCTGTTAGAGAGTAAATTACCAATGAACTACTCCATCATAGACGTTGAAACCACAGGAAGTTCTCCCATGAACGGGAAGATCACTGAGATAGCTGTATTCGTTTACAATGGGTCCGAGATAATCGAATCCTTCACCACGCTGGTAAACCCGGAGTGCAGTATACCCTGGAACATTACCAAATTGACCGGCATTACCAATGAAATGGTCGAATCGGCTCCCAAATTCTATGAAATAGCCAAAAAAATCGTCGAAATAACTGCCAATACAACCTTTGTGGCCCATAATGCCTCCTTCGACTATTCCTTCATCAGGGAGGAGTTCAGGAGGCTCGGATATGATTACAAACGAAAGACACTGTGCACGGTTAACCTTAGCAGGAAACTGATACCGGGTCTTCGCTCCTATTCCCTGGGAAATATCTGCCAGGATCTGAACATTGTGATCGAAGGACGGCATCGGGCAGCAGGCGATGCTTTGGCCACTGTCAAGCTTTTTGCCAAAATCCTTGGGCTGAATGCCACCATCGACCATGATCTGTTTTCGTCGCGGAAGGGAAATCTGACTGAGGAGGCCATCGCATCCATCCCCGGCGCCTGTGGTGTATATTATCTTTATGATTCAAAAGGAGATCTGATTTATATCGGAAAGAGCAAGAATATCCATCAGCGAATTATCTCCCATTTGAACAACAGGCTGACCAAGAAAGCCATGGAAATGAGTGAGCGCATTTCATCGGTTGGACATGAAGTGACCGGCAGTGATCTTGTTGCAATGCTGCTGGAGTCAGAAGAAATTAAGACGAACAGACCTTTCTACAACCGTGCGCAAAGAAGGTCGGGCAATCATTTCGGCGTCTTCTCCTTTGAGGATGAAAATGGTTACCTGCATCTTCAGGTAAAAAAAATAACGGAGGAAGACATACCCCTGATCTCTTTTGATTTCTACCAGGAAGCGCTTGACCTATTGCATACCCGGGCCGAAAAGTATGCGCTGTGCAAGAAATTGTGTCACCTGGATGACAGATCAGCATCTTGTTTCAATTCCGCTTTCGGAGTTTGCAGGGGAGCCTGCGAGGGTAAAGAGGATCCAGCGAGTTATAATTTGCGTGTCCAGGAAGTCACTAAACCCTGGGAGTTCCATTCACCCAATTTTTTCATCCTTGAAAAGGGGAAGAACCCGGACGAACTGGCTGTGGTTAAAATCGGAAAGGGGAAATATATCGGATATGGCTATGTAACTTGTGAAACATCACATGCCGACCATGAAACATTGAACGATTGCATCCGGATGAGAAAGGACAACTGGGATGCGAGGAATATCATCAAACGGTATCTGAAAAAGAACCACAGACTGGTTAAAATCATAGAATACTAGGCCGAATCAGCTAAACCTTCCTTGTATCTGGCGATGGCTCTTTCCCTTGCATACGAGTGTTCGATGATTTTCACAGGATATTGGTCGGTTCCAAACTCCGGAACCCATTTTCGGATGTAAGTCAGATCCGGATCAAATCTTTGGGCCTGCAATTCAGGATTGAATATTCTGAAATAAGGAGCCGCATCACAGCCTGAACCTGAAGCCCATTGCCAGCCGCCATTGTTGGATGCCAGATCGTGGTCATTCAGTTTGGATGCAAAATAGGTTTCACCCCATCTCCAGTCTATCAAAAGATGTTTGCACAAAAAACTTGCGGTTACCATACGGACTCTGTTGTGCATAAACCCTGTCTGATTCAGCTCTCTCATTCCGGCATCCACCAAAGGATAGCCGGTCATTCCATCGCACCATGCCTGAAATTGATTCTGGTCATTTTCCCAGCGAATATGATCATAGGCGGATTTAAAAGCACGCGTCGAGACCTGCGGGAAAAACCAGAGTATCTGACTGTAGAAATTGCGCCAGATCAGTTCTGATAAGAAAGTTGGAGAATGCAGCATCGCAAGCGCAGTAATTTTGCGAATACTCACTGTGCCAAACCTTAGGTGAAGACTTAACCTGGATGTTCCGTTCCGGGATGGAAAATCTCGGTTGGCTTCATAATTTTCAAGTAAACTCTGTGGAAGAGACCTGGGAGGAAAAGTATTGGCAACGCTCAAAAATCCTATGGATTCAATAGACGGAATTGGCAATGGTTTCATCCGGATAAAGTTGTGAAAATACAGAGATGTCTTATTTGCCTTGACCATGGCAAGATTCAGTTTCTCCAGAAAACGGTTTTTGTAAGGAGTAAATACAGTATATGGCTTTCCATCCTTCTTGACGAGTTCGTCTTTTTCGAATATGACATGATCCTTGTAAGTGATGAATTCAGCACGATTGATCTTCAGGAATCGCTCAACTTCCATATCCCTGTAGTTGGTATAGGGTTCATAATCCCGGTTGCAATAGACGCTGCAAATGTGAAATTTATCGATCAGAACTTTAAAAATGTCTAAAGGCCTGCCATGTGCTATATAAAGCGTTGATCCGATTTTTTCGAGATCATTTTTTATTTGTAAAAGGGTATCATAGACAAAATTAACCCTGTAATCAGAACCATTGTCAATCCGAAGCAATATTTCGGGATTGAAAATAAACAGAACCAGAACTTTTTCACGTGTTTTTAAAGCGTGAAACAAGGCTGTATTGTCATCCAGCCGAAGATCCCTGCGCATCCAGAAGATGTTCACAACAGGTTTTTCCTTTTGATTGATCATTCAAAAAATGTTGGTGAATGGTGCATGAAATATAAGAAAAAACAAAACTAAGTCTCTACATTTGCACTACAAAAAAACGAACGACCTTAAAAACGAAGTATTCATGAATAAAAGAGGTTTTGCCAGCGACAATAATTCGGGAATCCATCCTGAAGTTTTGAAAGCCATTGAAATGGCCAACGTGGGTCATGCAGTGGGATATGGCGACGATATTTACACAGAAAAGGCCAAAATGCTTTTCAAAAAAGAATTTGGGGAAGACACGGAGATTTTCTTCACCCTGACAGGAACAGGAGCCAATATCCTCTCCATTCAATCGTTATGTCAATCCTTCCACTCTATTATTTGCACTGAAACAGCGCATATCCATACGGATGAATGCGGCGCTCCGGAAAAATTTACGGGTAGCAAGTTGATTCCGGTACCATCCGGAAACGGCAAAATATCACCATCCGAATTGTCGAAAAAATTGCACGGATTTGGCGCTGAACACCATTCACAGCCAGGAATGCTCAGTATATCGCAGGTAACTGAAATGGGAACAGTTTACAGTGTGGATGAAATCCGGGAACTTGCTGCAATTGTTCACAGTCATGGCATGTATCTTCACATGGATGGCGCCAGAATTTCAAACGCTGCCGTTTCACTGAAATTAAACTTCCGCGCCTTTACCAAAGATGCAGGTGTGGATGTACTCTCTTTTGGCGGCACCAAAAACGGCCTGATGCTGGGTGAAGCCGTGTTGATATTCAATCCGGAATTAGCAAGGAACAGCAAGTACTTCCGGAAACAGGCAGCGCAACTGTATTCCAAAATGAGGTTTGTTTCTGCACAGTTTATCCCCTTTCTTGAAAATGAAATCTGGAAAACCAATGCCGAACATTCCAACAGAATGGCTCAGATACTTGCCGATCAGGTTTCCGGAATCAAAGCCATCAAGATCACCCAGAAAGTGGAGGCCAACGGCATTTTCGCCATACTTCCGAAAGAAGTCATTCCAATAATCAGAAAGAAATATTTCTTTTATGACTGGGATGAGTCAAAAGGTGAAGTTAGATGGATGACTTCTTTTGACACTACTGAAGAGGATGTAATCAATATGGTAGCCCTGTTGAAGTCCAAACTGGACTAAAATGGGTTAAGCCGCTTTTTTGTTGTACTTTTGCACCTTCATCAAATAAAAGCATTCATGATCAGTCGAAGGATTATCCGTACCAAAATTTTGCAGATTCTATATGCACATGTTTCCACTCCAGATAAATCGGTCAGTGCTTCGGAGAATGAACTGCATTTCAGTATACAAAAAACCTACGATCTTTACCATCTCTTGCTGATGCTGCCCATAGAATTGAGCGATTATGCTGAACGAATGATGGAAATCAGAAAACTCAAGAATTTTCCAACTGAGGAGGAACTCAATCCTAATTTACGTTTCGTTTCCAATAAGATTATAGGTAAATTAAAGAATAACAATGAGTTAACAACATACATTCAAAAGAATAAAGTCAACTGGGTAAACAGTCAGGAATTGGTTAAGAAAATTTACCAATCCATGGTAGAATCTGACGTTTACAAAAATTATCTCGCTGAGAAGGCGGATGATTTCAATGTTGATAAACGATTCCTGGAGGAGTTTTTTGCAGAGGTATTGCTGAAAAGTGAGTTTGTGTTCAGCGAATTCGAAGAACAAAGCATATACTGGAACGATGATCTCGACTTTGTAGTTTCGATGGTCCTCAAAACCCTTAAAAAATTCAAGGAAGAAAACAATTTCAACGACCACCTTTCTTCACTTTACAAAGATGAGGAGGACAAGGAATTTACGGTACAACTTTTCAGAAAGACACTTTCTGGAAGTGAAGAAAACCGTAAAACCATTGAAGCTTATACAAAAAACTGGGATGTTGACAGGGTTGCCACCATGGATATTCTCATTATGGAATTGGCCTTGACAGAACTTACCGCATTTCCATCCATACCGATCAAAGTTAGTTTAAATGAATACATTGAACTGGCCAAATATTACAGTACACAGAGGAGCAGCATATTTATCAATGGCGTTCTGGACCGTATTACCAAAGATTTTAAAGATCAGGGTAAAATTGTCAAAGCCGGACGTGGTCTTCTTGAAGGATGATGTCCAGATATTTTATCCTATTTTTCATTGTGGCCCTTGGATTGTTAACAGCCTGCAACAACAAGTCCCAAAACCATTCCAAATCCTCTTTATCCTCTGAGACGGGTAAAAAAAAGAATCCCGGAAAGATTGAATTTAACAAAGAAATGCATAATTTTGGAACATTAAAAGATGGTGAGACAGTCGTTTATTCGTTTAAACTGAAGAACACCGGTGGCTCATCTTTTAGGTTGACAAAAGTGGAACCAACCTGCGGATGTCTTTCTGTTCAATACAGTAAGGATGAAATTGAAAGCCAGGATTCTTCAGTCATTGAAGTCATTTTTCACACGGAAGGGGAATGGGGCAATCAATTTAAAACGGTGAGTATTGAGACCTCCGGTGGTGAAGCCAAGACGCTGACAATTGGCGCATATGTCGAAAACAAAAATTTTAATATCGATTTAAATAATTTAAAATGAGCACATTGAATTTTATTATTGCCCAACAACAGCAGCAAAGCATGTTGGGAATGTTTTTACCGTTGATCGCAATTATTGTTGTGTTTTACTTCTTCATGATCCGTCCGCAGATGAAACGTCAGAAAGAAACACAGAAATTTCGGGATGCCCTTCAAAAAGGGGATAAAGTTGTTACAACAGGTGGCATTTACGGAAGAATTGATGAGATAAAAGATCAGATTATTTTTCTTGAAGTGGGACCAAACATCAAGTTAAAAGTTGACAAAAGTGTAGTTTTGAAAGATATGTCGGATGCACCGGTAGCAGCAAAATAACAAAAATAGAGACTGTCTCAAAAGTCATTATAACCGCAAAGAACACAGAAAAGACGCAAAGAGCCGCAAAGCTAATTGTCAGTAAATCAGACCTTGCGAACTCTGCTAAAAAACTCTGCGATCTTTGCGGTTAATTATTTCCCGCATTTGAGACTGCCTCATTTTTTTATCAAACCAACGACTCAGTTTATTATTATGAGGCAGATCTGGGTTAAGAAGTTTTTTTTGTATGTCAAACGCAAAGTCAAAAACTTTAGTTATCAGAAGGCTATTGTATTTTTGATGTGCCTCGCCCTTTCTTCATTTCTTTGGCTTCTCAGTAGCCTGGAAAAACGCTATACCAGCAGGATCATTGTACCTGTCAACTACATTGATTTTCCAAAAGACAAACTGCTTTCCAGCACATTGCCTCAGAAATTCGATCTAGTTGTGGATGCATATGGCTACACTTTAATAAGTTATAAACTCCGCCTGGCATTTTCTCCCATTCTTCTAAATGTAAGCGACCTTGTTGAAAATGCCCTTGAAAAGGGAAATAGATACAGGTATATTGTTTTTTCCGTCAACCATAAGGAGGAGATCGAAAAGCAGATCAGCAGTGAAATAAGAATCTTATCGATCAAACCGGACTCACTGGTTTTTAATTTCAGTAAAATCATTTCGAGAAAAATTAAGGTTAAACCATGTCTCAAATTGAATTTCGAAAATCAATATTCTCTTGAACGTGAACCGACTACTTTTCCCGACTCTGTTCTGGTCAGTGGACCTAAAAATATCATTGATACGCTAAAATTTGTGCCAACTGAAACCCAGAAATATTCAAAATTATCCCGTTCCGTCGAAAAAATGGTATCACTCCAATCGCTACAAGGATTGGAGCAGGCAGTAAGTAAAGTTTATCTGTCCATTCCCATAGAACAGAATACGGAAGTAACTTTTGACGTTCCGATCCGAATTGTCAACAAACCGGCTGAAATTGTTATGAAAACCTTCCCCGGAAATGTAAAGGTATCTTGCAGGATTGGTTTAAGTAAATACAAAAATCTGGATTACAGTGCATTCCATGCATTTATCAACTTCGATAAAGTCTCTGTAAAAGATCCCAGAATTCCCGTTTCGTTCGAAGGTCCGTCAAATATAGTCTTATCAGTCAATTACACTCCAAGGGAAGTCGAATATATCCTGGAACATGAAAAATAGCCGGACATGTTAAGTATTGGAATAACGGGGGGCATCGGTAGTGGAAAATCAACTGTTTGCAGGGTTTTCAGAACCCTTGGTATCCCTGTGTTTCAGGCTGATTTGGTTGCCAGGAGGCTGCAGGATGAGGATCCTGCAATAAGAAAAAGTCTCACCGGGTTATTTGGTCCGGAAATTTATACAGAAAACGGAACCCTGAACCGGAAGAAGTTGGCTGGAATTATCTTCAGTGATCATCAGGAACTTGAAACGGTCAATAATGTGGTGCATCCGGCGGTACATAAGGAATTCAATAACTGGAAAAAGCAGATGGCCCATTATCCTTATGTTCTGTATGAAGCAGCAATACTATTTGAAACAGGCAGTGCAAATACCTTTGATTACACAATACTTGTAATTGCGGATGAAAATGAGCGTATGGAAAGGGTCATGAAAAGGGATCAAATCACTGCAGAGGCAATTTTGATGCGCATGAAAAACCAGATGAATGATGCTGAAAAGATACTACTTGCAGATTATATCATTGAAAATAATGACAATCAATTAATTATACCTCAAATTCTAAAATTGGACCAAATTTTAAAATCGAAATAGTCATGTTTGGAAAATGGATAGGTGGAACTCTTGGATGGACACTCGGCGGACCAATTGGCGCGCTGGCCGGCTTTGTGCTTGGTACATTGTTTGATATTTCAGAAAAATCTGATGGAAATGCAAAAGCTTACCCGGCCGGAATGCAGACCACCCCAAACGACTACCTCTTTAGTCTGCTTGTGCTGGTTTCTGCAGTTTTAAAAGCTGACGGCAAGATCATGAAATCAGAACTCAATTATGTAAAGGAGTTCTTCAAGGTTAATTTTGGAGTCGATGGAGCCCAGAATGCGTTAAAAGTTCTGCAGGATCTCACCAAACAAAATATCCCGGTTACCGATGTCTGCCAGCAGATTAGAAATTACATGGATTATCCTGGCCGGCTTCAGCTCATCCATTTTCTGTTTGGAATCGCAGCTTCCGACGGGGAAATCCATCCGGACGAACTGAATCTGATCAGGCAAATCTCTGTAAACCTCGGAATTACGGGTGCAGATTATACCTCAATAGAAGCAATGATGATTCCAAAAACCGATTGGGCCTATGATGTTTTGGAAATTTCACCTGCAGCATCGAACGAAGAAGTGAAAAAAGCATACCGTCAAATGGCAGTGAAATATCACCCCGACAAGGTTAGCTATTTGGGGGAAGAAGTGCAACAAGCTGCCAATGAGAAGTTTAAAAAAGTAAATGAGGCATATCAACTGATTTCTAAAGAAAGAAATCTGTAATTTTTGTGTTAAAAGCGTTTTTGTGTTAAAATTTTGACATAATTTTAGGTGAAATATCAACCTAATAAAATTACCATGAAAAAGACATTGTTGACTTTATCCTTACTGGCGATGGTTTTCGTTTCGTTTGGCCAGACCTTTGACTTTGGCGTGAAAGCAAGCTACAACACAACGAAATTTAATATTAGCGCGAGCGCTATTAAATCGGGATTTACAAATGGATCTGGCGTAAATTTTGGCGCTTTTGCCAGATTAGGCGGTAAAAAAATATACTTGCAACCGGAATTGCTTTATTCATCTAAGACAGCGACTTATACAATTTCAAACACGCTGGGTGCCGTAATATCTACAAGCGATGTAAAACTTCAGACCATTCAGATTCCCCTGTTGTTGGCGATGAAAATCCTGGATCTGAAAGTGGCTTCCCTTCGTGCATTTACCGGACCTGCTGCCTCGTTTGTCACCAATGGGAGCATGAAAAATCTTGCATCGCAGATTAAAGATAATTTTACATCCAACAACATGGCATGGGACTGGCAACTGGGTGCAGGGGTTGATGTATTGAAGTTTACGTTGGATATGCGTTATGAATTAGGGCTGTCAGAGTTAAAAAGCGCCACAATGGATACGTTCAAAGGCCGTACTTTCACCGTATCTCTGGGATTTAAATTCTTCTGATGGAGATCAACAAACTTAAAATAGAGGCTATCTCAAAAGGTTGACATAACCTCTTTCCTCGTTTTTGTCCATGGTGAACTATGTAGATAAAGAAGTGCAACAGGATGCAAATGAGGAATTTACAAAAGTGAACGAACGCTTCCAACTAATTTCTATTGAAAGAGGTATTTAATATAGATTTTTATATTTATTTTTAAAAAGTACAAAACTTAATACTTAATCGCTATGAGAAAATCATTGATGACATTCGCAATGCTTTTGTTGGCTTTTTCAACATTTGCCGGGACATTTGTACTTGGCTTAAAAGGAGGAATAAATACATCAAAACTTACCACTGACGTTAGCACACTTACAGCTGATGCAAAGGGAGGTTATAATTTTGGCGCATTCGGGAGGTTTGGCGGAAAACATTTTTACCTCAATCCCGAATTCCTGTATGTTGTGAACAATAGCAATATAACTAGTAAAGGAGTGATCGATGCCGTTAAAACAAAATCCATTCAGGTACCGGTTTTACTGGGTCTCAACCTACTGAACCTGAAGGTCCTCAAACTAAATGCATTTACAGGTCCCGCCATTTCCTTTGGTTCAGGCTATGAAAGCAGTCAGAATTTAAAGTATAATATCAATAAAGCAACCTGGGATTACCAAGTGGGTGCAGGAATTGACTTATTGATATTTACCCTGGATGTTCGTTATTCATGGGGACTATCCAATAATTTGAGTTCAACCAATATTGGTTCCAATTTCACCAGCAAAGAAAATGCTTTCAGGGTTTCCCTCGGTATCAAACTTCTGTAATCTCTCAAAAACAGATACTTATTAAAATATTGTTGGATAATAAAAATAAGAAAAGCTCAAACTTAACAGAAGTCAGAGCTTTTCTTATTTTTTGCCTCATTACCTATTGCTAATTACTCAAATCTCTCGGCCTGACCGGTTGTCGAAAGAACCGCTCTCCAGACGAAACTATCAGGTTTCATGGCCTTTTTATTGCTTGTAAGCAATTCGACAGGCACATGAACAAACTGGTTGTGCAGGTAACCGATTACAACACCGGTTTTACCCGCCATCGCAGCATGCACGGCATGACGTGCATACAAATCGCACAGGACGGAGTCTTCCGCATTGGCGGGACTGCTTCGAATCAAGTAACCTGGATCTATGTAACGCATGACCATGGGTATCTGCTGCTCATTAAAATAAGATTCGATTTTTTGCCTCAAAAATAGTCCTATATCCCCGGTTTTTATGTTACCTGATGCATCTCTTACAACCTCGTCCTGCTCCAGTAACTCTTGTCCGGCACCTTCTGCCACGACGATAAGCGCATGTGCACGATCAAGGACCCTCGCCTTAAGCGCCTCAAGAAACCCTTTTGGTCCGTCGAGTTTGAAGGGAACTTCCGGAACAAGTGTGAAATTTACCTCCTGGCTGGCAACGGTGGCACCAGCAGCTATAAATCCGGCATTCCTTCCCATTAGTTTCACAAGCGAAATACCATTTTCAACACTGTGCGCCTCCGTATGTGCTCGTTCAAGTACTTTCATGGCCTCTTCAACAGCTGTAAGATAACCAAAAGTCCTGGAGACATAGGCTACATCGTTATCGATGGTTTTTGGAATTCCCACTACGGAGATTGGATAACCCCGCTTTTGAGCTTCCTGAAACAAGGCATTGCCTCCTCGCTGAGTGCCATCACCTCCAACAGTAAAGAGGATATTTATACCCCTCTTGATCAGATTATCTACCGCCAGGCTCATATCAACAGGGCCGCGTGACGTACTAAGTATGGTGCCTCCTTCCTTGTGAATGTCGTCCACGAGCGAGGTAGTCAGCACGATTGGTTCCCTGCCCTTCATTGGATCCAACCCCTTGTAACCTTCCTGAAAACCCAAAACCTCCTTTACACCGTAAGCGTGATGCAATTCAAGGAAAAGTGAGCGGATCACATCATTCAGTCCAGGACAGAGTCCACCGCAGGTTACAATGCCAGCACGCGTATGCTCCGGATCGAAAAAAAGTTTCTTCCTTGGACCTGCCAGTTCGAAAAGCAACCCTTCCCGTGCGGGTTGTTCCAACGTCCGCACAATGTGTTCAGGCACCCTGACGTTTTCATCCACACTATAATTGATTGGTGAATCGAAGTTAGGTTCTCCCAATAATTTGATTTCCATATTTTTATCAATTTTATTCGCAATTAAACCCGCCAGGAAGGTTCCTTGTCGAAAGCTTCAGGTTGCTGAATTCATTTGCAGGGAGTTATCAGAAATGGGTTGATCCTTAACTTCTCAACAATGTATCTGACAGCAAGTTGACCTTTCACACTGTTTCCTGCTTCATCAAGAGGTGGTGAGATCACAGCGATACCGAATTTTCCGGGAACAACCGCGATGAAACCTCCCCCCACTCCGCTTTTGGCTGGTATTCCCGCATTATAGTACCAGATTCCGGAATTGTTATACAAACCTGCGGTTGCCATTACAGGCAAAGTATACATGACTGTTTCAGGGGATACAACTTTCACTTTCGTGACCGGGTTAACTCCTCCGTTGGCGAGTGTTGCAGCCATAGTGGCCAGGTCTTTTGTTGTAACATTGATCGCACACTGTCGGGTATAAAGGTCGGTAGCCTGAACCGGATTGAAGTACATCCTTCCGTATGCCAGCAAAAGGTGTGCAATTGCCTGATTACGCAGATTTTCACCGGCTTCACTCAGGTACACGGGAATATTGACCGAAAGGGATCGACCGGCGAATTCACTCTGTTTCTGCAGGATATTTCTCCATTTGGCAGCTGAATCTACTCCGACAACCATGCTTGTGGCTGCAATAGCTCCAGGATTGACAAGCGGGTTTATTTCCCTTCCACTGTGCTCTTCAATGGCAATGATAGAATTGAATTTCAACCCCGTAGCATTTACGCCGATTTGATCCTGCAAAGCCTTGTGCCCCGACTCCTCAATAACCTGAGCAGTCACAAAAACCTTCGAAACACTTTGAATGGAGACCATGGAGGTATTGTCTCCTTTCTGGAAAACATGTCCATCCGATGTTACCAGCGCGATTCCAAAAATAGTGGGATCAACGTTGGCCAATTCCCTGATATAATCTGCATTTTTACCCTGTTTGAGATTGATGTACTTTTCGTATGCTTCATCCAGGGCATTTTGGATATCACTAGAACGTAAACCTGCGATCGCATCGATAGGAACGTTTACAGGCCTTTTTTCGGTTTTTTTTCCGAACAAAGGGACAGCAACCATCATGATAATAAATAAATCGCAAAATATCAGATAGTTAACCTTAACAAACTCATTTCTAATCCTATTTTTCACGATCCTCTTTTCACTTTCCAATCCTTTAAAACCCTAATCCAAGATTTCATCTCATTTTCATGAGTCCAGATCCAGGATCATCAGGTGTTCATTGCACCGCAAACGTTGATGACCTGACCTGAAACATAGGACGAAAGGTCCGAAGCCAGGAAAAGCGCCACTTTTGCAACCTCTTCAGGAAGTCCGCCGCGTCTCATCGGAATGGAAGCTTCCCACTGTTTGCGGGCATCCTCAGGAATCTTTGCAGTCATTTCGGTAATTATGAATCCAGGAGCAATGGCATTTGAACGTATCCCCCTGGATCCAAGCTCTTTGGCAATTGATTTGGTGAAACCAATGATTCCGGCTTTGGAAGCAGAGTAGTTGGACTGTCCGGCATTGCCGCTTACACCCACTACAGAACTCATATTGATGATGGAGCCTCCCTTTTGTTTCAACATGGACATCTGGGCTGCCTTAGTAAAATTAAAGACCGATTTGAGGTTTACATTGATCACGGCGTCCCATTGTTCCTGTGACATTCTCATCAGTAATGTATCTTTGGTAATACCTGCATTGTTCACCAAGATATCAACTCCACCAAAATCTTTAACAATCTGGTCCACGACCTGAACAGTATCATCGTATTTTGATGCATCTGATGGATAGGCTTTTGCTTTTACTCCCAACGCAAGAAGTTCATTTTCAGTCTCTTTAGCAATATCATCATAAAACAGATCTGTAAAGGCTACGTTACATCCGTTCTGCGCAAATAGTACAGCGATTGATTTTCCTATACCGCGGCTTCCTCCGGTTACAATCGCGGTCTTTCCATCCAGTAAATTCATACAATTAAATTTAAGCGATAAAAAAATATTCTTTTCAATTTTTTAGGGATAATTTAAGAAAATTGCAACATTTTACGTAAAGGCCCCTGAAATTCAGGGCAAAAATAACAATAATGTTACTTGTTTTCTATATAGCTATTCAACAGTCGGATATAATCTTCGGCTGCCTTTGAATATTTGGATTGAAACGACTTCCTTGCCCAGTCAACAGCCTCCTTCAGGTTGCCGTTCATTTCAGAAGCCAGTGCAAGGTTGTATTCTATTTTGCTGCGCAAAGAGGGAGAAGTTGATGCTGAAAATTTCAACCAGATGTCCTGTGCCTCTTTCCATTCATTCTTTTTCAAATGTTCAATCGCTTTGTCAGCATCTAAATTGTTGGTAATAAAGTAAATTCTCTCCGCTGATTTCCATGAAGGAGAAATAAAGGAGGCTAAATTTTCGCCATTTTCAATGGCTCCGTCAATCAGGGCTTCCTTGATGGTGGGTAGTTTTTCATAGGTTTCCTGCAAGGTGAAACCATCTCTCTCCCAGAAAATTGTATCATTTACCTCAAACCGAGCCATCATCAATTTTTCAAGTGGTTGGTACAATTTCCAGTTGGAATGGTACGCAACCTGCACATATGCATTATAATCCTTAACAGGAACCCCATTTGAAAATCCTGCTTCCACGTGGAAAGATGTGTTTACCTTCTCAGAAAAACTTTCCAGGATAAGCAAGGCATCTGTTTTAAATTCGTTGCAAATCTGTTTTACCTGGGGCAAGGTCAATGAAGGTAACTGTCCTTTATTGGATAGATTGACGTTAGGCAAATTACGTCGCAAGGGAATAACAAGATCAAATCTCCCCGATTCATACATTGCATTTCCAAGAGCCTGAAGTGTTGTATCTGCTGCAATGCTGTCAAGAAATACCTTATCCAGTTTTAATTTTTTCCGGATAAAAAGGTTTTCAAGTGAATCCTGGTTCAAATCTGAAAATTCAGGTGTCATGCTTCGGTTCATCAGGACAATACTCTGAATTTCATTAGGAAGTGACCTTTTGGCTGGTACAGAAACCTGTATGGAAATCCTTCCGGTTGAAACACATGATGAAAGTATAACCAACAAGACCAATGAGACCAAAACGCCACAATTAGAATATAATCTCATATTAATTCTGCAAAGTTTTTATGTCAGGTATCATTTTACAAATAAACTAAATATTCGGTGATCCTGTTTATCAAAAAATATTAAAAAAGATGAAGAGATCATTATATTTGCCGATTCAATTGATTTTCTGTAAAACCTCAAAACATGAAGATTATCACAAAAAGCTTTTTGATTGCTTCTATCGCTATTTCGGCCTGCACAGTTCAATACCAGCCCAAAATAACAAGTCAGGAGATTTCCGCTTCAATTAAAACACTTGCATCGGATGAATTCCAGGGAAGGAAGCCCGGTCTTCCGGGAGACTCTCTGGCGGCTCAGTTTGTTGCCGGTAAATTTAGAAAAGCAGGTATTGAAATGCTGTATAACAATGGTTTTCAGCCCGTAAAACTGATAACCGGATTCAACTTTGGTACTGAAAATCATCTTTCCTGCAATGGGCAGACCTTTGAATTAAGTACCGATTATGAACCCTTGTTTTTTTCTGCCAATAAATCTTTCAGTGGAAAACTGATTGTTGCCGGTTACGGAATGACTGTTTCGACCGATAGTCTGAAATGGGATGATTACAGCAATCTTCAGGCAGATAACCATTGGGTGCTTATTTTTGACGGGCTTCCGGCCCATCTGCTGCAAAACAAAGAGGCAAAGAGGTATAGCGATGTACGTTCGAAGGTTTTGAATGCCATTGATCACCATGCAGCAGGGATTTTGATTGTTACTCCAGACTTTAATACAAAAGGTGTCGCCAAAACCGCAATGTTTGACAAAAACAGTGCACCCTATTCTGTGCCTGTCATGAAAATTGCACAAAAAACGGCAGATCTGATCCTGAACAAGGAGTTGACATTCAGCGGCATTGAAAATCAAATCAAAACTGAACAAAAACCATTTTTCAAATTAACAGAAATTACGGTCAAAGGTGAAGCCTCCGTTATGCCGAAAATCACAATGACCCATAACGTTGTTGGAATGGTAGCTGGCAGAGATCCAAAACTTGCAGGAGAATATGTTGTGGTCGGAGCACATTACGACCACTTGGGTTATGGTGGACCGGGATCTGGATCCAGAATGCCCGATAGCTCTGCCGTCCATCACGGCGCCGATGACAATGCTTCCGGTGTTGCCGCAGTTATTGAACTGGCGCAGAAATTCTCGAAGGAAAAAAACAACAAGCGCTCCATCGTATTTATTGCCTTTACAGCCGAAGAGTTCGGATTGATTGGTTCCAAGGCATTTGTAACAGATCCTCCGTTCAGCCTTAAAAAAGTTGATGCCATGTTTAACTTCGACATGGTAGGAAGACTCAATCCTGAAAAGGAACTGACAATCGGAGGCGTTGGTACTTCGCTGGAATCCAAAGCATTGATTGACAGCCTTGTTCATGGTTTTACTTTAAAAATATCCAAAGAAGGATATGGTCCTTCGGATCATGCTTCTTTTTACGGTGAAAATATTCCTGTCCTCTATTTTACTTCAGGTGTTCACGATCAATACCATACACCCAACGACACCTGGGACAGGATCAATTTTGAAGGCGAAAGGCTAATTGCCGAGAATGCCTACCTGCTGATCAGGGAAGTGGCCAATCGCGATAAAAATCTAACTTACCAGGAAAGCGGTCCTAAAGTGGGTATCTCCGGCCGGACAGATTTAAAGGTTACATTGGGAATCATTCCTGATTTTGTCGGTTCTGAGCAAACAGGAATGCGGATAGATGGTGTAACACCAGGAAAACCAGCTTCCAAGGCTGGATTGCTCAAAGGCGACATCATCATTTCCATTGATGGCAAGAAAGTTGGGAATATCTACGATTACATGTCCAGAATGAAGGCCTACTCGCCCGGGGACATTATTGGGGTGGATGTAATGCGCGGAAATGAAAAGAAAGTTTTCATAGTTACACTGTAAATAATTACAGATTAAAAATTAAAAATTACAAAATAGGTAATCAATCAATAGTTTACAATACAAAATAAGGGTTGAAATATATAATATTTCAACCCTTATTTTTGTCAATTAAACATTGCACACGGCACCATCTTTAATTTGTAATCTGTAATTTGTAATTGTTCAAGCCAGCTTTGGCAGTAGCTCTGTTAAAAACCTCCAGAATTTTTCGACGGATGCAATTTCTATCTTTTCATCAGGCGAATGTACCCCTCTGAGCGTTGGTCCAAAGGAGATCATATCCAAATCAGGAAATTTCTCCAGAAACAGACCGCATTCCAATCCAGCATGGATGGAACGGACTACAGGTTTCACGCCAAAGAGCGTTTCATACAGGTTCCTTGAGATCTCAAGCACCTGCGAAGAAGGATTTGGAGTCCAGCCACAATAGCCATCGCCTCTTGTCACTTTTGCACCCACCAGTCTGAAAACACTCTCAACCATCTGAGCCATATCCTGTTTGCCGGTTTCCTGGTCGCTGCGCTGACTGGTAACTATCTCAACAACCGATTCAGTCTTAAATTTGATGCTTGCCAGGTTGGTCGAGGTTTCAACCATGCCGGGCATTCTGAAACTCATGGAGTGCACACCATGCGGCATGGCATAAAGTGCATTGACAAGACTTGACTGGCTTGATTTATTCATAACAGATTCGGGCATTTCGGCACTTTCCAGTGTAATTTTAAATCTTGGTTCCTTCAGGAATAGTTCATTTTCCATACCTGCCCTGAAGTGATTTAATTCTATCGCCAGATGTTCTTTCATGTTGGTAGGAATGACCAGAATAATGGTGGCTTCACGGGGAATTGCATTGCGAAGATTCCCCCCGTTAAAGGAACCAATACGGTATTCGCAAGATTCAATCAACTGGTAAACAAAGCGATTCAGTATTTTGATGGAATTTCCCCTGCCTTTTTCAATATCATCACCCGAATGACCTCCCTGCAGACCTGAGACCGAGATTTTAAAGGCCAAGCTATTATCAGGTATACCTTGTGGCTGATAGTCAAAGGTTGCCGTGGTATCAATTCCACCTGCACAACCAATGAAAATTTCTCCTTCATCCTCCGAATCCAGGTTAAGCAGGATTTTCCCTTCTAAAAATCCTGGTTGCAAAGCCTGTGCACCGGTTAACCCTGTCTCTTCATCAACGGTAAAAAGGGCTTCAACAGGCGGGTGTGTCAGATTTATATCGGCAAGGATAGCAAGCGAAGCAGCCATTCCGATACCACAATCAGCTCCCAGGGTTGTATTTGCTGCGCGTACCCAGCCATTTTCTATGAAGGGGACAATCGGATCGTTGAAGAAATCATGTACTACCCCTTCATTCTTCTCGCAAACCATGTCCATATGAGATTGTAATACGATTGTCTTCCCATTTTCCAAACCTTTGGTACCAGGTTTCCTTATCACAACATTTCCAGCCAGATCTTTTTTAGCCTCAAGCCCGTTTTCAGCCGCAAAATGGAGCAGGAATTCAATCATTTTCTCCTCGTGCCTGGATGGTCTGGGTACTTTACAAACTTCATTAAAATAATGCCAGATCAATTGTGGTTCTATATCTTTTATATCATTCATATTTAATATATTAGTAAATTTTAAGTAAAGTGTAACATTAATACAATTTGAATTTTAGGTTCGATTCTGAGTTGCACTGTGAGGAGCCCATCGAAGAGTCGAAGGGTTTGATTTTGGTTTACGGATCGAATTTTCTTTTCTCGGTAAATTTAATGTATCTTTTTCACTCTGATATCAGAACATTTTGTAAATTTGCATTGAATTGGTGCCACACGGCTTAATTGGGAATCCGGTGAAAATCCGGGACAGTTCCCGCTGCTGTAAACCCGATCCCTGCGAGGGATAGTATGTTTTTGGTCATATAACCACTGTTTGTTCTCCAACAAACGGGAAGGAGACCAAAAATCGGGGCAAGTCAGAAGACCAGCCATTCGCAAATTAAGCTTTCGGGATAAAAGCCTGCAGATACTTGCCAACTGTCTGTTAATTTTCCGTTTAGCTTAAGGCAATTAGTAAATTAACATGACATCGTGATTCTTAAAAAAGAATTTACACAACTTGTTACGATCCCTAAGCGTGGTCAAAGAGCAAGTATTTTTATTTGGTTCCCCAGAATTGAGGTAGGAACCATACTGCTTCTTTTTGCGGCTATTTGTTTGGTCTCATCCTGCGCCAAAAGCGATTTGAATGTCGACAACAAACTGGCCTTATTGGCCGGTCAATCCCCCTATATCGCAAAAGTTTTCGATTATCAATATGGACCGGGTCAACATGCATCGGTTATTCCTTCCACCGAAAAAGGAATTGACTTTATCGGCGAACCCTGGACTAACGGAAAGTCATTCACCTCATTAGGCGGATGGGGAGGCTACATCATTGCCGGATTTGATCATGCGGTTACCAACGCGAATGGTCCGGATATTGCTGTTTATACTCAGCCTTCGGTAAGTTCCGAGCCTGGTGTCATCTACGTAATGGCTGATACCAACAATGATGGTATTCCGAATGACGGTGCATGGATGGAGATCAAAGGAAGCGAATACGGAAATTCCGAAACTATCCACAATTATCAGGTCACCTATTTCAAACCGGCAGCTTCCGGCAACATAACCTGGAAAGACAATCAGGGTAAATCAGGAGCCCTTGTTCCCGGGTTCACTTCAGAAAGCTGGTGGTGGATCGGATATGGGGATAAATCCAATATTACTTTCAGTGGGGAAAAATTACCGGATGCCTATTCCAATACATCAAAAGATCCTTCCGTTGAGCTTTGGTTGCCTCGTACGGGCCTTTTCCGGTTCGGATATGCAGAATGTTACTTCAATGAGGATTACAATGCCAAACTGAAAGCGAATTTTATTGATATTTCTTCCGCGGTAGATGCGGATGGAAAGCCTGCCAATCTGGCAAAAATCAATTTTATTAAGGTACAAAGCAGTGTTTTTCAAGTTGCAGGCTGGTTAAATGAGGTTTCAACAGAGATCAGTGGTGCAGCTGATATTTCATTACTGGATAAAAAGAGCTATGAATGAAGCTTTTTTACCTTCTCCCCTTCATCATCTGGATCATTGTCATCTCAGAAAATCCTGGTAAGGCACAGTCCTTGCAAGATACAATCAAACTTGAATCAGTTCTGATAAGCGGGAAGAGAATTTTCAAAAATTTCAACGAAACCAGATCTGAAATTGATTCATTGGCCCTTGCCAAGTCAGGAACTGTAAGACTTTCAGAGCTTTTATCCCAAAATACGCCAATCTATATCAAAGCGTATGGAAGAGGTGCGATGGCAACCGCATCCTTCCGCGGAACAGCTCCGTCGCATACAAGGGTAACCTGGAATGGCCTTGAACTAAACTCTCCTATGTTGGGTATGGTTGATTTTTCATTGATTCCAGTCTATTTCACGGATGAAGTAAAACTTCTGCATGGTTCATCTTCCCTGTCTGAATCCTCCGGGGCACTTGGAGGAACCATATTACTCGAAAACACTCCAAACTGGAACAATAACCTGTCGGGAAAATTACTCAGCGGATTCGGAAACTACCGAACATTCGATGAATACCTGCAAATCAATGCAGGTAACAGGAAAATACAATCCAAGAGTTCAGTTTTTTATAATTATTCAGCCAACGACTTTACATTTACCAATAAACTTAATGCATCACTCGACCCGATTACCGGTAGTTATATCTATCCTGTTGAAAAAAACAGGAATGCTGGCTACGAGAATTATGGTTTTTTGCAGGAATTCTATCTGCAAGTCTCCTCAAACCAGACATTTTCTCTTAAAACATGGTTACAGCACAACGATCGCAGCATTCCAACATTGCTGACCAACGAAAGTGACCTTTCATCCAATATCAACCGTCAAAAGGAGGATGCACTGCGTTCTGTGGCAGAATGGAGACGATTTGGTACACAAAGCCGTTGGTCTGTATTATCTGCGATTAACCTGCAAAATTCTGCCTACAGGCTCGAAAATAGCGTTAGCGGGGCTCCGAGTCAGGTAGTGATAGATGCCAATGCCAATATTCTCTCTTTTATCAATAAATTGGGCTATCGGTATCAGTTTAGCCGTTTCATTACATGTATTACTGGGATTGAGGCAAATTATTACCATGTTGTATCTGAAAATCATTTGCAGTCATCACAAATCAGCGGATACGACAAAAACAGGATTGAAAATTCCTTTTTCGCAGAACTGGAAACCAATATAAATCCAAACTGGGATGCTGTGCTTTTGTTTCGGGAAGAATTGATCAGTTTGAAACATCAGGCTCTACTGCCACTGTTCAGGATAAGCTATCAGCCCAATCCTGCCGCTTCCCTGAAAATGACGGCATCAATCGCAGGCAACAGCCACCCTCCGACTCTCAACGATCTTTATTATTTTCCCGGTGGAAACCCTGATCTCAAGGCTGAAAACAGTATGCAATCTGAATTAGGCGCTTTGAACGAATTCACTTTCGGAAAAACTCACATGCACACAGGTATTTCACTTTTTCATTCCAGTGTGAAAAACTGGATCATCTGGCTTCCAACCTTTCAGGGTTACTGGGAGCCTACAAATATTGACCAGGTGGAAAGCACTGGGATAGAAGCGAATGCCGGATGGACTGGCGTTTTCAAAACCATTCGCTATGATCTGAAGGGAAATTACGCTTTTACGCGTACAGTAAACCTTACAGAAAATAGCCCTGCTTACGGAAAACAATTGCCATACATTCCCAAACATTCTGCCAACCTGAACATTCACCTGGCGTGGTCACGATTCTCGTTCGACTGGATGTGGAACTATTACAGCAAGAGATTTACTACCACTGCCAACAACGAGGAAACCATTTCAGATTATCTGTATCCCTATTTTATGAACAATCTTCAACTGGGCATTTCGATTCCTGTCAGTACCAATAAAATAACGGTAGAATTCAAGGTTTTAAATGTTTTCAACGAAAGTTACAGAACAGTTTTGCAACGACCAATGCCTGGAAGAAATTATCAACTTGTTTTGCATTATGATTTTTAGACAATATAGCTGCTTCCGCCTTTGTATGTGCTTTTTCCTGCTGCCATTGCTGTTTGCAGGATGCATGAAGGACGACCAGTGGGTGAAGGATCACCTGCAGCAGGGAACGATTCAACTGGTCGCGGGAAGTCTTTTTGTGATCAACGAGGGAAATTTCATGTATGGAAACGCCACATTGTCCTATTATGACACACTGAAAAGGGAGGTTCAAAACGATTTGTTCTACAGGATAAATGGATTACCGCTGGGAGATGTGGCCGAATCGATGACCATTCATCAATCGAGCGGCTATGTGGTAGTCAATAATTCCGGCAAGATTTACATTATGGATACCGGCAACGGAAAGTACACTGGAAAAATTACAGGATTGGTCTCGCCCAGATTTATGCATTTTGTAAACAGCACAAAGGCCTATGTAACAGATTTATATTCCGGAAAAATTACAATTGTCAATCCAACTACGGATCAAATTACAGGGTCAATTCCCTGCCCTTCCCATCCATCTACAGAGGAAATGGTCCAGGTCAGTAACATGCTTTTTGTCAGTTGCTGGTCGGCTGATAAAACGGTCCTTGCGATAGATACAGATAAAGATCAAATCGTAACCGAAATTACGACCGGAGATCAGCCTTGCGGCATTGTTGCCGATCACTACAGCAAAATTTGGGTATTGTGCCAGTCCCTTCCCGGAAATTCAACAAATAGCCTTGCAATGCTTCAGCGAATTGATCCTGTAACATTGAAGATTGATAAAAGCTTTAGTTTTCCTTCGCAGGCAAAGCCGGTGAAATTAAATATTGACCATTCAGGAGAAAACCTTTTTTATCTTCTCGGAAATGAAGTAAGAAAAATGGCCATTACTGCGGGAAGCTTACCGGATAAGCCAATTATAATACTGAATTCCAAGATTTTATATGGCTTAGGAATTGACCCGGTAAACGGTAATATTTATGTCAGCGATGCGCTTGACTATCAGCAGCCTGGTGTAATTTACCGTTTCTCCGGAACAGGTAGTCTCATAGATTCTTTCAAAGCCGGGATAATTCCGGGGAGGTTTTGTTTCAAATGATGCTAATGTGCTAATATGCTAATGTG
>CAIUUO010000193.1 GCA_903902325.1 uncultured Bacteroidia bacterium | reverse complement strand
TAGGCACTCTTATATTTTTAACATACAAGAATATTTATATATTTCTCATGGTTTTAGATAGTATTGAAAATGCAGCCCGTTACATACATTTAGGAACAGGAATAGCCAAGGCTTTAAGTTACATTCAGAATAATGATTTGTCAAAAGTTCAGCCGGGCAGGTACGAAATCGAAAATGACAAACTGATAATGCTCGTTTTTGACTTTGAAAGTACCAACACCGACGAATGTAAACTGGAGGGTCATCGTAATTATCTCGATCTTCAATACTGGGTCGAAGGGTCCGAACTCATGGGTCACGAAATTCTGAAATCACAACAGGTATTGGTCGATTACAATGAAAAAACGGATTGCGCATTTTACAATTGCATTGCTTCTTATTCCAGACTGGAACCGGGTATGTTTGTCATCTTCTACCCCACCGATCTTCACACCGCAGTGATTGATCCTTTGGCACACGACCGAGTGAAAAAGGTAGTATTCAAGATCATGGTTGAAGCTTGATTTTTTTCACCTCCCTGCATAGTTCGCCAAGCGATTCAACGACAGTGAATTTTCCGGAACAACCGACTTGCCATCTCCTATCCAGTTGTTTCACCTCAATTTCAATCATTTCCCGGACAAGAAACGTTGAATTTACTTCATAGCCCAGGCGTTCCAGTGCCTTCGTTGCCCATATCAACTCATTACCTGTAGCTGTAAGAAAAATTGTGCCCAGGTTTTCCTTACGAATCCTGAAATCATTTTTCTCCGGATCGAAATAGAGGTGTGGATTATTTGAAAACAGTGATTCAAAATATCCTCCGTATGCCACTTCTTCCGGTATACCATCAATGACACTGTCATTTAGCATCAACCAGATCCGATCAGCCATCGAAAGGGCAGTATTCAGCTCATGGGTCGAAAAAATAATGCATTTCCCTTGTTCTTTGGCCAAATTGTGCAGGATTCGGACAATTTCATATTTATTGGAAATATCCAAAAAAGCAGTTGGTTCATCAAGTATTATGATCCTGGTATCCTGAGCCAGAGCCCTGGCAACCATTGCTCTCTGACGTTCACCGTCGGAAATCCGATTGATCAGCCTGTTTTCGTACCCCGAAAGTCCGACCTGATGTATAGCCTTTTCAATGATCCGATGATCCTCCGCACCTAGCTGCCCAAACCAGTTGGTGTATGGAAACCTTCCCAACCCAACCATTTCCCGTACAGTAAGGTTGGCGACCATGACTATCTCGGTAGAAACAAAACTCATCTCTTTGGCCAATTCATCAGGATTATATTCCGAAACCGACCGTCCACGGATCAGAAGTTCGCCTGAGAGTGGAGTCTGGAATCCAGCTATGGTTCTGAGCAGCGTACTCTTTCCAATGCCATTTCCGCCCAGCAAACCAACCATTTCCCCGCTGAATGCCCGCAGTGACAGATTACTTTTAACCTCTGCAAAAGCAGATGACCGCTCGTGATATCCAATCGATAATCCCTTACACTCGACGAAAATCTCTTCCTTCATTTAAAGTGCACCTATTTTTTTACTCCTGAAAATGATCCATATCACAATGGGTATGCCCAACAAGGCCGCAACAGAGTTGATGGGCAAAGATATTTCATATCCGGGAAGTTGTGAAATCAGGTCACCTGCCAGCATCACTACTGCCCCCAGCATCATGGTAGCCGGAATCAGACGCACGTGCAAAGGGGAACGGAAAAACTTCCTGGCAAGATGAGGTACAATGATTCCAATGAACCCGATTGGACCGCAAAAAGCCGTGATGCTTCCGGCCAATATTGAGGTCGAGGCGAAAACAAGCAGGTAGGCCAGACGTATATTCATTCCCATGCTTTTGGCGTAATTTTCACCAAGCAGAAAAGCATCCAGAAATTTGGCGGAGAGAAATGCAAGGATCAGACCGGCTAGTACGGATGGAACCAACACCATCAGTTGATCACTCGTTGTGCTTCCAAGGCTGCCCATGGTCCACACAATAAAAGATTTGAGCGACGATTCGCTGCTGAAGTATTGCAGCACACTTACAACAGAAAGGATAGCGCTCGAAATCAGTATTCCCAGAATAAGCACTGTCATCAGATCCCGTAACCTGGATGCAATCAGTACAACCAAAAGCATCATGCAACCCGCACCAAGCCATGCTGCCATGACGATGCCCCATGATCCCATCGTGGAGAAAAGCATAGCACCCTTGAAAATCCATCCTGCAGAAAGGACAAATAGGGCAACCCCCAAACTGGCGCCCGAACTGATGCCAAGAATATCTGGTCCGGCAATTGGATTTCTGAAAACCGTCTGCATTTGAAGGCCGGCTACGGAAAGTGCAGCTCCAGCCATTACTGCCGTTATCGCTTTGGGAATTCTAAATTGATGGATGATCGATGTAATCTGAGGATCTGCTGAAGTTGGATGAAAAAAGGATGTAAATGATTGAGCCATTGAAATATGTACTGATCCGGACAACAGATCGAACAGAAAAAAGAGAATCAATACCAGAAAGAGCAGAAAAAATTCCACTCCCGATTTCATCGGTACTCTTCTCATATTTCCCTTTTTCATATTCACTTTTCTAATCCCCGGCTTATTTAAATCTTAATTGTAATGATTAAATTTACACTGAGCCCAATTTTCAAATTCTCCTTCTCTTACTCGACCTTTTTATAATAGTAAAACTCTTTGTCTACAGAAATCTTCGGATGAAATATTTTCACCAGGTCTTTCAGGATTAAGTCAGGATGTACGACTCCACTCTCCCAGTAATCATTTCCTCCTATAGGTGTTGAACGAAGATTGTTGTTGAATACCCTGGAATGAATTACTGCTGGTAATTGGGAAAATCTGGGATCAAATGAGTTCAGCTCATCCATCGTCTGAACGCTGCCGCAATTGATCCAGAAATCGGCTTTTGCCGCCCTCAGAAAAACCTCTTCCAAAGATACTGGAAATGCCTCCGATGAAAGATTATCCTTCCATAAAAATTCAGCACCTGCATCTTCGATCAGAACAGCAAGATTCGATTGCCCGCCCGCGATCCACCAGGTATCCTTGAAAGGCAGTCCTGTCAGTACTTTCGGCCTCTCCTTTTCACTGGAAATTTCTGATTTAATTTTTTCGTAATTGAACCTGATTCTGTCAAAGATTGAATCAGCCGATTGCGCCTTATCGTAAAAAGCTCCGAAAAATTTAATCCATTCGGCCTTGTCCAAAGGACTCCTTTCAAGATATTCTCCCACTAGTACTACCTGAATACCCAAATCGCGAAGTTTATTAATCTGGACGTTAATTTCAGAACCTACGCCATAGGCGAAAACCACATCAGGTTTTAAATGAACAATCATTTCATAATTGAGCCCCTGCTCATTGCCCACTTCCCGAATTTGGCTCTCAGTGACACCTTTCTTCACCTCGGCGTTAGTCAGATAGGCTGTACCCGACAACCCCGAGACCGATGATAATTTGCCGAGTGCATCCAGAAATCCGATATGGGTCGTTGAAAGACAAACTACACTTTTCACCGGTACATGGAATATCTGTTTTCCTGCGAAATTCGCAGGGACAGTTTCCCCTGTTTTGACAAGGAAATATTCAAACACGTTGTTGTTTGATTTTTGCCAGGGATCAATCACAGTGAGTTTTTGACTGGAGCCGTATCGCTGAATGGTAAATCCTGCGGCATGGACAACTTTTTTGTTATGGTCTTCCTTCCCGGTAGTATTATTGTGCTCGGGTCCTGAGCGACAACTGCAGATACAAAGGAGGGCAAGGAGAACTACAACAATTCGGTACAGCATGAAGATGAATTTAATGCTAAAGTGGCTAAAATCTATCTGCTCCGTATTACTCTCACTTTCATGATCTCACGTTTGGAGCTTGTCTCAACTGCAATGCAATAAACCGACGATTCCAGGGCGCTGCAGCTAAGCTCCATGGGAGTGGTAGTCAACATGCGCTCTGTCTCTGAAATTTTGCGTCCCAAAAGGTCATAAAATATTACCCTGCCATACTCCTCTTTACCTGTATTGATCAGATAAAGCAAATCGAGCGTTGCATCTGTGGGATAGTAGACTTTAAACTGATTGTCCCCGGCAGGAGTCGGAATAGGTGGAGTCTGAGCAAATGTGGTACTGCAACCGTAGGCATTGATTAAAAGTGAAGTCTTCAAATTTATCTCAGGAACCCAGTAGAACGGTTGCCAGCTTCCGTTAATAAAACAAAAAGCCTTATTGTTGTCAATACTATACCTTTGGGGCGCATGGTAAAGGGCCACTGAATCACTGATATTGCTGTAATTGATGTTGTATCCTATAAAATATTTTCCCGTAATCTCCAATGGACGATCCAATACAAAGAAATTCATTGACTGTGCTTTCAGAGAACTGATCTGCAAATTGACACTTTTCAGCAGAACACCCGGCAACCCCGTATTTTCATTGATCTTGTAAAATTGAAAATCAACCGTGCTGTTGCCGTTGTTTACGCTTGTAGAAGCTTTAGCAAAACCTGCCGAGAATGCCGATATGGTTGTTTTTTCCGTCTGGTCAAATTCCTGTGCGTAGGATGTTATCCGAAGGGAATTGTGACCAGACACATATCCTTTGCCGTCTTTTATCTTGTCTATCTCATATTTTTCGCCTGGAGTGACATCTGAGATCTGATCGCAAACAGATGCCGATGTGATAGGATCGATCGCCTCAATTCGGGATTCTCCCGTATTGACCGGATCAAGCCATTTTTTCAATTGCTTGGATACTGGAGATGAATAATCCCACTGGTAGTGGAACATAGCAAAATAATCATTGATTGAATTATCACAGGTAGCCGTTCCGCCGGTGAGTGAACCAATAATCATGTTCGCATTATTGAAAAGCGGGCCACCTGAAGAACCTGCTTCTGTGGTTCCAATATCCCATTTTTTGACCAACCAAAAACTGTTGGTCAATCGACCGGTTGCACTGTATGTAGCGATGCCTGGAGGATCATTGTCAATTGAAATTTTTTTGACATCTCCTTTTGGGTGATGAACAGCCCTGGTATAAGGGGATACATTTAAACTACGATCCCAACCTGCATAATAGGGACGGTATTCCGGTGGAGGTGGAATCTCAAGCTCAACCAACGCAAAGTCAAGAGAATCAGATCGGGCTCTCAAAATAGAACCTGTCAGGGATTGATCAACATATCCATTCAAACTGCCATTCTTTCCACAATAGGCACTTTCGTAATTGTAAATAAAAACCGTTTGTTGAGCATCCTTCGCTGATAAAATACAATGTCCTGCCGTAATAAGATAAGGAGTTTTGTCCCTTGCCGTGTTATTGACCATGGTCCCGGTGCAAAGATCCATTCCGGCAATAATCAGTTCAACAACAGCTTGCTTTTCTTTGTTCATCACCATGGCATCCCAGCAATAAACATCCATGTTACAACTGCCTGATTCACCCAAAGGGCGACCTCCAATAACGTTTTTATAATCGTGATTGACCTTTACTATGTGAAGATCTCCATGGTTCGAAACATTCATGGGCTCATCATATTCAACTATAATCTCATCTCCTGGCAGAGGAGAGATTGGCAACATGCCGGAAGACTGCTCATTATTTGCATTGAAAGCGCCCCTGAGAATAGAATGATCGGGAGAATAAATAAAAATGGAGGCACCGGTTGGCAGAATGGCTCGATCAAACAATATATTCAAGGAAAAGGCCCCTTTGGAGAGAATAGCGACCCGCCAGATATTCATTCCATTTGCCTCATCCCAGACTCCAGAATTTTCAGGACTGATATCCACTTCGAAACCAACAGCAAACCTGAATTTTTTATTGGGTTCATTGGATTGCAGATCCCTTTGCTGAAGTTCGAAATTATTAACAGGAGTCATCGAAATGACTGGAAGTGAGGACTTAAGGCTCTTAAGCAAATTAAATGAAGCGGGCAAACCACCATATGACACCTGACCTTTACTTATAGTAGAGAAAATCGGCGCAAACAATAAAAAAAGCATGATGGTTCGCTTCAACATCTAGGATTGATTTCCGCAAATATATAACTTATCATCTGAACATCAATCCTTCCTTGTGTTGAAATAATTGTCGGCGAAATTCATAAAACATTGCCAATCGTAAGGCTTAATATCATGTTTGCCCGGCCGGATATGGTATCCGATCGTACCAACGACAGGCGTTTCCAGCGGTGGCATGGTTGTCCCCGGAAAGCCCTCCTTACCAAGAAACTGATAAACAGGCGAGGCTGAGACACATGCAAGAAATGATCCCTTCGGATCGCCCCAGCGATCTTCTTCAGCAGTTGAAACATACAACGGTCGGGGAGCAATCAGTGAAAGCAACTCATGCTGGTCGAATGGCAAAGTCTCCTCCCTGTTGTTGAATTTTTTGAAATTTCCACAAAACCAATGCGGGAATGCACTATTTGTCCTGGTAATAGTCTCACCAAATTTCCGAAGTGACAAGGCGGCGCCTCCGCTACCCGATTCATTGGAGATAACCATGGCAAACCTCGGATCGGATGCTCCTGCCCATAAAGCCGCTTTTCCAAGTCGTGAATGTCCGAATACAACCACTTTTTTAGAATCGACCTCCTTCATTTTTTCAAGACAATCCATCACCCTGGATAATCCCCATGCCCAGGCGGCAACACTACCCCAGGAAGAACTGTCACGCTGGGAATTAAAAAGCGCATGAACGCCATTTTGAAATCCATCGTCAAAATCGGGATCTACATCCCCATAATAAAGTGTACAGACACCATATCCTCTCTTAATTATCTCATTGACAGGCCAGGATGCTGCATCGGATCCCCTGGCAGCCTCCCTCGAAAGGTTGTTGGTAATACCAAAGTCCGGATTGTTCCGTACCCAGGAGGTAGCAATCTGAATCCCTTTCTCTGCTGAAATGGTATGGTTGCCACTGAAGTTATAACCCAGAAAAAGGGGTTTGCGACCTTCTGACTTCGGCAAGTAGATAAGTAAATTCAAAATAACATTTCGGCTATTCCTGCCAAGTGTCCACCTAATCTCTCTCCTAACAGCAAGTCCATTACAGGCATTTTCATCTAAGGAAACTTCTGAAAACGTACTCGTCACCTTTCCTACCGGTACTTTACCATACATTTCTTTCTCGAAAATGGAATAGAGTTCAATCCTTCTCTTCAACCAATCCTTTGCTGTTTTTACAGGTTTCCCATCATTAAACATCAAGGGATCAGGCAATTTGTATTCAGGGACTTTTGATTCATCATAATTGGCTACAAAAGCCTGGGCAAAGAGCACCGGCGAAAAGAAAAGCAAAAAAGAAAAAATAATAGTTGTTTTCATGGTAACCAATTAAGTGCCTAAAGTTTGGAACTCAGGAAATTTTTCAGCATGGAAGATATTGTAAAATTGATCTTGGTGTAAGTACTTTAGGCATTTTAGGCACTTTAAATACTTTAGGCACTTTTTAGTCAATCCTGTCGTAAACTCTGGGTTCAACTTCACCTCGAGCCACCATCAAAGCATTCATTGCCAATGCTTTGAGTTCGTCCTGCCCTGCATATACCGATACAGGTGCAATGAATTCCACCCGTTCGCGAATGAGCGACATCATTCTACGGTCGAAAGCAATGCCTCCTGTGATGAGAATTCCATCAATCCTTCCTTTCAACACGGTGGCCATTTCACCAATGGCCTTTGAAATTTGATATGCCATGGCTTCATGATAGAAAGTAGCCTTTTCATCTCCTTTTCGAACTGCCAGTTCAACCTCTCTTGCATCGTTGGTACCCAGATATCCAACAAATCCACCGCTTCCAGATATCATTGCCATCACTTCATCATAGGAGTACTGACCGCTAAAACAAACCTTCACCAAATCACCGACAGGCAAGGAACCACTCCGTTCTGGTGAAAACGGTCCTTCACCATCCAATGCGTTGTTTACATCAACAACCCTTCCGTGTTGGTGAACCCCAACGGAAATTCCACCACCAAGGTGAACAACAATCAAATCGAGCTCTTCATAGGGCTGACCAACTTTCATGGCATGCTGCCGTGCTACTGCTTTTTGATTTAAGGCATGAAAGATGGAACGGCGTGTAAACAGCGGATGACCCGATACACGGGCAATCCCATCCATTTCGTCCGTAACGACCGGATCGGCGATGAGTGCCAGCATTCCCGGATGTTCTTTTGCAATTTCAAAGGCAATCATAGACCCGAGATTGGATGCATGGATTCCCATCACACCTTCCCGGCAATGTTGCACCATGAGTTCATTGACCAGGTAGACTCCCGATTCAAGCGGATAGGTCAAACCACCCCTTCCAATTACAACATGTACCTCATCAAGGGATAATCCTTCGATCTCCAGTTGATTCAGTATGCTATTTCTGCGAAAAGTATACTGATCCGTAACCGAATGATAGGCTGCAAGATCATCCAGTGAATGATGCAGTGTTTTGAGATAAATACAAATGGAATTTTCATAAATGGCAATTTTCGTTGACGTAGAACCGGGATTAATCACCAATATTCTGACAAGATCTGAACTGTCCATGAATTCTGTTTTTTTAGGATACGAGGGAGGCAAGAGCAATGGAATATTGTTTGGTCAGGGTCGAGTCTCCACGTGAAGTAAGTACGACGGGAACCTGAGCTCCGACCAACATGGCCGCAGACTCTGCTTTGGCCAGTTTCATGTTTGTTTTGTAGAAAACATTACCGGCATCCAGGTTGGGAAATAGAAGACAATCTGCATCCCCGGCAACTTCCCCCGAAATCCCCTTAACTGCGGCTGCCTCTTTGTCTATAGCTATATCCAGGGCAAGGGGACCGTCGATGATGCATCCGGTGATCTGACCACGCTGGCCCATTTTTGACAATAATGCGGCATCCTTTGAAGATTCGAGCTGAATCAGCACCTGTTCACTCGGGGCAATCACTGCAACTTTGGGAAGATCAATTCCAAGTGTATTTGCGGTTTTTACCATGTACCTGACAAGTTGAATCTTCTGTCCCAAATCGGGTAACGGCAAAACAGCCACATCACTAACTATCATAAATTTATAATAATTAGGATTTTGGATCACTGTAACATGACTCAAAATATTACCAGGTTCAAGCAATCCCTTTTCCTTATCCAGGATCGCCTTGATGAATTTATCCGTACTGATAAGACCTTTCATCAGTATATCACCCTCTTTCTGACGAATCATCTGCACGGCAAGTGCGGCTGCAAGACGCTCGTCAGGCTGGTGAATCACCCGAAAAAGCGTAATGTCGAAATGCAATTCAGAACAAATTACCCCAATAACATTCTCATCTCCAATTAGCACTGCATTTACCAGATCACTTCCGACGGCTTTGCCTGCAGCCTCCACCGAATGAGTGTCGTTGGCACTGACCACAATAAGAGTCCTTTTAGGTCGTTTTAAAACAGCCGGGAATAAGTCTTCCAGATTCTTAATCATCAATGTCTTTTTTAATTTGATATTCCCTGCAAAGGTAATTCATTAGTTTGAATGGTTTGAAAAATTTAGGAGGTTTCACATTTCAAACATTCTAAACATTTCAGACACTACAAACTTATCAATCTAATCAGCACAAATTATTATGCTCTTCTATAATCCTTTGTGTATCAATTGCTATCATCAGTTCTTCGTTGGTAGGTACAACCATTACTTTGACCCGTGAATCGTTTTTACTGATAATGGTCTCTTTGCCCCTTGAACTGTTATTTATCTGATCATCAAGTTCGATACCCAAAAATTCTAGGCCTTCACATATCCCTGCCCTGGTTGTGACTGAGTTTTCACCGATGCCGCCCGTAAAAATAAGGACATCGATGCCTCCCATGGCCGCTGCATAAGACCCGATGTATTTTTTTACACGATAATCAAACATCTTGATGGCCAACTTGCAACGTTCGTCTCCGTTGTTGGCGGCTTCACTGATTTCGCGCATGTCTGATGATATCCCGCTTATACCCAGCAATCCGGAGTGTTTGTTGAAAAGAACAGATGTTGATTTTGTACCTATCTTCTCCTTATCCATGATGAAAGTCACCGCTCCCATGTCTATGTCTCCTGAACGAGATCCCATAATCAAACCCTCAATCGGAGTAAATCCCATCGATGTATCAACCGAAACTCCGTCTTTGATTGCACAAACGGAAGCTCCGTTACCCAGATGACAGGTAATGATTTTCATGCTTTTGCACTGTGTTCCCAAAATCTCGCAGGCCCTGGCGGATACAAACCGGTGGCTGGTTCCGTGGAAACCATAGCGGCGGATACCGTATTTTTGGTACAGCTGATATGGAATTGCATACATATAGGCATGTTTCGGCATTGTTGTATGAAATGCCGTATCAAAAACCGCAACCTGGGGAATGGAAGGAATCAATGACCTCAGTCCGTATATTCCTTTGAGGTTAGGTGGATTATGAAGCGGAGCCAGTTCCGTATATTTCTCCAAAGCATCTATTACATCCTCATTGACCAGTTTACTTTCTGTAAACAATTCACCGCCATGAACAACCCTGTGTCCAACTGCACTGATTTCCTCCAGATTCTTGATACAACCATGTTTCGCACTGGAAAGCACTCCCAAAATGTACTCGATCCCGATTTTATGATCGAGGATCTCACCTTCAAATAATACCTTTTGGCCGTCCTCTTTTTCATGCTTTAGAAAGGATCCCTTCATTCCAATTTTTTCAACTATACCCTTGGCTATCAAAGTATTATTCGGAAGTGAGAAAAATTGATATTTGATGGAAGAACTGCCGCAATTAAGTACTAATATTTTCATATGTATATTTTTTGTTTTTTCAATTGTCAACTGTCAGTTATCAATTTTTAAATTCTATCTGTTGCCAAAGGTGTTGATCCAATGATGTTTCCATTTTCATCATATTTGTAAAAACCCCAGCAAACATGTTTCCCATAACGTTTGGCCCTGTTCAGTTTCTTGATGACAGGTGAAGGCATGTACATCGGATCTCCAAATTCAGAATAAAGGTTTTCCATCCATCTGTTAACCTTGTCAATACCCAGAATGTCAGCAAGTTCAAATGGGCCAAAACGCATACCAAATCCAATTTTCCACACCGTATCGATATTGGCAAGAGTTCCGACCCCTTCCATAAATACTTCACACGCTTCGTTGAGCAAAGCCATATAAAGCCGGATAGATATGAGCCCAGCGGATTCTTCAACTGGTATTGCCTGCCTGTTGACAAGCTTGACAAAGGTGAGCACCCTTTCGTACACTTCGTCAGAAGTATAGAGACCTTTAACCACTTCACAGATTTTAGCATCCGGAGATTGTACAAAAAAATGCAAACTCACACACCTTTCACGGTGTTCCAGTTCAGAGGCAAGCTCAGTAATGATGATGGTGGTTGAGTTGGTGGCTATGATACAATCCTTGCTCACCGCTTTTTCGATTTTTTTGAAAACCTCTTTTCGTTCCGTAATTTTCCTGGCGCTTGATTCCGCTCTGATCACCTCAATGACAAAATCGCAATCCTTCAAATCTTTGTAATCCAAACTTCCCTTGATGCGTGACAGAATCAGTTTCTTCTCACCATTGGTCATGCCCCAGTTCTCAATGCGCTTGTCCAACGTTTTATCAAGTTGTTCATAAGCGAATTTAATTTTTTCCTGGGAGAGTTCTATAAATATTACCTCAATACCATAAGCACTGGCAATTCTTGCAATATTCTGACCATCTTTCCCGCAACCGATGATCCCAATTTTCGAAAACAGGGTATGCTTTTGCTGCTTCTTACTCAGGCCAAAATCCTCAATGGCCTCTCTGATAATATCTTCCATGACAATTTTTATATTATATTGCTTCGTTACTTTATATTACCGGGTAAAAAACTGAAGTAAAAAGGATGAAGGAAAAACGCTCTGATAGTGTTTATTTTTTGTCTATTTTTTCATAAAATGCACAATACAGGCCTACATACTAACCCTACTTTATCCTTTATCCTTTATCCTTTTTCCTTTATCCTTTTTCCTTTTTCCTTTATCCTTTTTCCTTTTTCTCCCCTGCCTGATTGGATGTGATAGCCACCATATTGACTATGTCGCTTACCGAACATCCCCTCGACAAATCGTTGATCGGAGCAGCCATCCCCTGAAGTACCGGACCGATTGCTTCGGCTCCGGCAAGTCTCTGAACAAGTTTGTAACCAATATTGCCAGATTCAAGTCCGGGAAAAACAAGAACATTCGCTCTTCCTGCCACCTTGCTGCCGGGTGCTTTCAGTTGACCAACTTCAGGAACCAGCGCTGCATCAAGCTGCATTTCCCCGTCAATCAGCAATTCAGGGTTCATTTTTGCAGCTATCTTTGTGGCTTCAACCACTTTATCAACAAGTTCATGTTGCGCACTTCCTTTGGTGGAAAACGAAAGCATAGCCACACGAGGTTCAATATTGGCAATAGCTTTGGCTGATGCAGCTGTAGTTACAGCAATTTCAGCGAGCTGCAAAGCATCAGGATCAGGCATCACAGCACAATCTGCAAAAACAAGCATACCGTTGTCTCCAAGATTTTTATCTTTAAAGATCATGAAAAATAGACCAGAAACTACAGAAACACCGGGCAATGTTTTTACATATTGAAATGCTGGACGCAAAACATCACCAGTCGCATTGATCGCTCCGGCCACCTCGCCGTCTGCATCACCGGCTTTGATCATTAATACTGAGAAATATAGTGGATCATTCAGCAGTTCATAAGCCTTTTCAAGAGTCAATCCCTTGTTTTTACGCAGTTCAACCATGATTTCGGCATATTTCTGCCGGTTTGAATCTGTTTCAGGGTCGATGATCCGGGCGCCAGAAATTTGGAGCCCCTCCTTCATAGCAATGGATTCAATCACAGATTTCTTTCCAAGAAGGGTGATTTTGGCAATTTTTGAGTTCAAAATCTGCTCGGTAGCCTTCAGTGTTCTGATCTCTGTCCCTTCTGGTAAAACAATGTGATTCTGAAGTTTAACGGCGTTTTCAATGATCTTTTTCAGTAATTCCATGGATGAAATATTTAATTTTCGAACTATCCTGTTTAAAAGTGCAAAAATAAGCAAACAAATGGAGATAACTAATGATCTTAATCATTAATATTAGGATCATTTTGGCCTTTGCATTCATACATTTCACAAAAAATCGCATATAGTTGATGTCAAATTTTGTGAATTGTTTTTTTTGTAATTTAACAAACTTATTGAAAGCATATCCGATCTAATTGTGACAACATTCTATTTCAATCCGTTCGCGCTGATTTCTTTTTCCTCTTTCCTGATAATGATACTATTAGGATTTTTTTTGTGGCACAAATATTACACGGCCCAAACAAAATTCGTTGTACTCCTTTTTTTGGCCAATGCAATTTATTCTTTCTTTTATACCTTCGAAATTTCCTTTAAAACCCTCGAGGAAATTACCTGGTTTTATCGTTTTGAATATTTTGGCATTCCTTTCCTTTCAACTTACTATTTACTGTTTTCCCTGCATTTTTCAGGAAGAAGCAGATGGCTTACCACACGAAACAAGCTAATCCTTTTTGCCATTCCGGTTACCACGCTGGTATTGGTTTTTACAAACGGATATCACCATTTTTTCTATTCGGAAGTGAGGATGAATTTGAATGGACCATTCCCTTCCTTTTCATTCGATGCAGGAGTCTGGTATTACATTCACCAGTTTTACGTGCTAATTTCAATGTTGCTTTCACTTCTCTTTCTGGGCAAGATGCTGAAAGGAGCAGCTCCGATATACCGGATACAACTTTGGTTCCTTTTATTGGCAACCATATTTCCGTTTTTGGGATATCTGGCTTATCAAATGCATTTGATTCCTTTTGGTATTGATCCCGTCTCCTTCACTTTTACACTGACCGGAATTATCGTTTACATCGCCTTGATCCGGTTTAAACTCTTTGATCTGGTACCGATTGCCCGCTCAGAATTATTTGATAAAACCTTGGACGGAGTACTGGTATTCGATCTTACTGACCGTTTAGTCGATTATAATCAGACAGTTGGGTTACAACTGACGATCACTGGCAATGATCTTGGAAAAACCATGCCTGAATTGCTTGGACGCTGGCCGGAAATGATGGACTTCATCAAAAATAAGTGGAAAGGATCCTTTGAAATAATTCTCACAGAAAACGGGAAAACAAATTATTTCAATATTCGCAGCCTTGAACTTGAAAATTCAAGAAAAATAAAACAGGGAGAACTGATTGTTATCAAGGATGTCTCTGAACTTATTAATACAGAACGTGAGCGAAGTTATACGGCATCAAAACTGGATGCAGTGATAAGCGCAATGCCGGATTTAATTCTGGTAATCAATAATCACGGCATTGTAACTGATTTTTTTATTTCTGACTCTGAGCAACTCTTTCTAAATAAGGAGGAGGTGGTGGGGGCTTCACTATACCATTTATTTACAAGGGAAGAAGCTGAAATACTCATGGACAAACTGCACAAATGCCTTGAATCCAGTAAATTAAATACATTTCAATATGAAATGGACTTCCCTGGTACCCTAATGCATTATGAAGCACGAATAAGCAGGATGGATAGCGATCATGTGCTTGCAATCGTGCGCGATGTAACAGAATCGTATGATATGAAGCACGATCTTTTACACCAGTCAGGTTTTCAAAACATTCTGATGCAACTGGCATCGCGGTTTATTTATATTTCAGAATCAGAAACAGATTATGTGATCAATGATTCATTGAGACAAATAGGTGAATATATTGATGTGGAAAGATGCCGCATCTTTCGGTATGATTTTGAAAATAAAACCATGACCAATACGCATGAGTGGTGTAGTTCCGGAGTATCATCCTTAATCTCAACCCATAAAAATGCGTCGCTTGGTCTGATATCTGACTGGCCATCTTACCATCAGAAAGGAGAACTAACAAAGGTTGATAATCTTCGGAAACTGGATAAAAGTGATCCGATCCGGATTATGCTCGAATCGATCAATATACTTTCAATCATCACAATTCCAATGATTTCCCAGAAGAATTGCCTTGGTTTTGTCACGTTTGAATCTGTGAAAGATAAACGCAATTGGTCAGATTCTGAGATATCCTTACTCAAAATTTTCACGGGTATGCTTGCCAATTTGCAAGAGAAAATTACAATAGAACAATCACTTGTGGAGGCAAGAATCAAGGCTGAAGCAAGCAATAAATTAAAAACTGCATTCATGAACAACATATCCCACGAAATCAGGACACCATTGAATGGGATCATTGGTTTTGGGGAAATTATTGCAAACGAACAACTTTCACTGGATGAGAAAAATAAATTTTTAATGGTCGTACAGGAAAGTAGTGAAAGGTTAATTCAAACAATAGACGATTATCTTGATATCTCGATGCTGGTTACTGGCAACCTTGAACCTCATCTGATGAATTTTAACATGGCTCGTTTGATAGAAGAAACAGTAGATGATTTTTCGGAAATTGGCAATTTAAAAAAGATAACGATCTTAGCAGAGATACCTGACGAATTGAAGAAACTGTCCGTCTATTCCGATTATGACTTGATCCGAAAGGTGTTTAACCATTTGATTGGTAATTCATTGAAGTTTACTGAAAAGGGAAATATCTGGATTGGCATGTCAATCGAAAACGATAAAGCAAAACTTTTTGTCAAAGATACCGGAATCGGAATCGGAGAAAATGCCCAAAAATATGTTTTTGACTCTTTTATGCAGGAAGACTTTTCTTCCACCAGAATGTACGAAGGCAGCGGTCTTGGTTTATCCATCGTAAAAGGGATCGGATCTATCCTTGGCGGCGAAATATCCTTGACCTCCGTCAAAGGTGAAGGAACAACTTTCTTCTTTACCATTCCTATTGGGACCACTCATCCTATTTAGATAACTCCCTTTAATTGTATAAAGAGGAAATGAAATTTATCTGTTTCAACATTTATAGCAGGTTGTTTGTTAAAATACAATGGATTTATTAGGAAATATAGCAGGTAACGAAATTTTCAAAGAACTTTTCCAATATTCTGTCGTCGGAATGTCAATCACTTCGATCGATGGAAGGCTCAATGCCAACGCCGCCTTTTGCCAGATGATAGGCTATTCTGAGAAAGAATTGCAAAACCAAAAATGGGCCGATTATACTTATTGCGATGACATTGAACCAAACTTAAGAATTATAGAAAGTATCCTGTCTGAAAAACAAAAATC
>CAIUUO010000192.1 GCA_903902325.1 uncultured Bacteroidia bacterium | reverse complement strand
GCTGATGTTTTGTTTGGCAAGGTGAACCCATCTGGAAAATTACCTGTTACTTTTCCCCGTTCGGTTGGTCAGATCCCTTTCTATTACAACCACAAACCTTCTTCAAAGCACAACTATGTTGATATTCAGAATACTCCGCAATATCCGTTCGGATATGGCTTGAGTTATACCACTTTTGAATATTCCGGGATAAAGATATCACCCGAAACCATACCAACCGATGGAACGGCCACCGTAAAAATTTCGGTAAAAAACACCGGACAAGTTGAGGGAACGGAAGTAGTGCAAATGTATGTACGAGATGAAGTTGGCAGCGTAACAACTCCGGTGAAATCATTGAAAGGATTTAGTCGTGTGACGCTTCAGCCGGGAGAAATTAAAGAAGTAAGCTTTAAAATCGGCTCAGAAGCGCTTTGGCTTTGGAACCGTGAAATGAAGCGGGTGGTTGAGCCCGGAACTTTTAAAATCATGATCGGGGGTTCATCTAATGACAGTCGTCAGCAGGGAACTTTAACGGTTACTGAAACACAGAATAAGTTATATCCTTTGGCAGGAGAAAATATTGCTCTCCTGACCTCCGACTATTCAAGCCCCTTTAATGGAAAAGATTTGACCGGATGGTGTTACCGCAGCAAAAAACAGGAGGAAACTCTTTATGAGACGTTCGATGGTAAAAATGAGTCAAAAGACGGTCGCTTTACAGCGCGGGATGGGATTCTTACAGTAAATCCATGGAATGAGGCAAAGGGTCCGCATCTTATAAGCATCTGGACGACCCAGGATTACCAGGGAGATTTCAGTTTTACCATTGAATTTCGTGCAGGGGTGAATGCAGATAGCGGCATTTACTTGCGGGGGCTACAATTACAATGTCGCGATTACCTGGTAGCAGGTCCCTACAAAGACCTTAAGAACTATAAACCCCAGGATTGGAATAAAATCGAGGTGGTTGTAAAGGACAACATCGCCCACTGCACCTGTAACGGTGAAATCCTCGAAGAGGCGCTCAAAATTCCGGTAACAGGTCCAATGGGACTCGAAGCCGATCGCGGACAAATGGAATACCGGAATTTCCGCATTAAAGCATTGAAATAAAAAACTACAGACCCTAAAATTTGAATTAATGATGAACGGTACAATTTCTCTGGCAACAGCGCGGAAAATGATTTTCATATTGGCCTTTAATATGATTTACATGTTAGGATTTTCCGCAGAGGTTCGTCCATCCGGTGAATACTTCAAAGTTGAATATGCACCTTCGTCAGTAGAGGGTGAGTTGCCGGTGGGTGTTACTTATACACTTTGGATTCCTGATGGAGTGAAAACAATTAGGGGAGTTATTGTACACCAACACGGCGCGGGTACTACAGCTTCAAAAGAGGGTTCAACAGCCGCTTATGATTTGCAGTGGCAGGCGTTGGCAAAAAAGTGGGATTGCGTGCTACTCGGTCCTTCCTATCACGTGCTGAATGAAAAAATAGACCTTTCGCCCGGAGGTTCAGAATGTTGGTTCGACCCGCGTCATGGTTCCGAAAAAACTTTTCTCAGGGCGCTTGGTGAATTTGCTAACAAATCAGGGCATTCCGAGATTGAAACTGTTCCATGGGTTTTATGGGGTCACTCCGGCGGCGGCATCTGGGCCGATGTAATGGCCTGTTTACATCCGGAGCGGGTCGTCGCCATGTGGCTGCGATCCGGATCGGCAGCTATGTTCCGCACCAAACCGGAATTTCCTCAACCTGAAATTCCGGTGGCTGTATATGGAATTCCTGCCATGTGTAACCCGGGGTTAAAAGAAAAGAATAATCTTCCGGGAATCGGGACTTTGGCAACCTTTACGGAATTTCGCGCGAAGGGAGCTCCGATCGGTTTTGCACAGGATCCAAGAACCGGACATGAATGTGGTGACTCCCGTTACCTGGCAATTCCGTATCTGGATGCTTGCATGGCCATGAGATTACCCGATAAAAACAGCAAAGATCAGAATCTGAAGCCGATCGATGTAAAAAAAGGATGGTTAGCCTCTATATCTGGCGATCAGATGTTGCCGGCCAAAAAGTTCAAAGGCAATCCAACCGAAGCGGTCTGGCTGCCAACCGAAAAAGTTGCCAAAGACTGGCTCGAATATATCAAAACCGGAGCCGTGAGTGATCAGACTCCGCCTCAGGCACCATTCGATGTTCAGGTTTCATCCGGTGAAGAATCTGGAACAGTGATAGTTTGGAATGCTAAGGCCGATTTTGAGAGTGGAATTCGTTGTTTTATCATACTGCGTGATGGCAAAGAATTGGCCCAGGTACCGAAAATGCCGATTGGTAAATTTGGACGTCCGTTATTTCAATCCATGACTTATCACGACACTCCTGCTCAACCGATGTCGCAGATGATTTACCTCGATTCATCCGTTAAAGCCGGAGAAAAACACACCTATTCAATCGTGACCGTGAATAGTGTAGGATTGAAATCGAAGCCTTCAGCAGGAGCGGTTTTAAAAAATTAATTTCACTAAATGCCGAATTGGCACAATTATAATCATGAAAAAGAAATATTTCGCCTTTCTATTCTGGCTGATTAGCCCGATGCTGTTGTTTTCACAACCCAAAGCGCAACAGGAAAAATATGATCTCAACAAGGATCGGGTTTTGTACACAATTGGCTACGCCCATCTGGATTCCGAATGGCTCTGGGATTATCCTGCGACAATCGACAATAGTATCAGGAACACCATGGAAGAGAATTTCTACCTTTTTGAAAAATATCCTGATTACGTATTCAATTTCACCGGTTCGCGACGATACAAAATGATGAAAGAGTATTATCCCGAAATGTACCAGAAAGTTGCTCAATATATAAAACAGGGACGCTGGCATGTTTCCGGTTCATCGGTCGACGAGGGCGAAGTAAATATTTCATCTTCCGAATCGCTGGTGCGTCAGGTGCTGTACGGAAATAATTATTTCAGAAACGAATTCGGGAAAGAAAGCGTCGATTACATGCTGCCCGACTGTTTCGGATTTTTGGCCAATGTGCCATCTATCTGGAACCATTGCGGGCTTCTTGGCTTTTCAACACAGAAATTGAGCTGGGGTTCGGCGTCAGGACTTCCTTTCAACGTGGGAGTTTGGAACGGCCCCGACGGAAAAGGAATCATTGCTGCCTTGAATGCCACAAATTATGTTGGAAAAGTAGTTCCGCGACTCGACCAGGACAAAGAATGGGATGCACGTTTGTCGGATGACTACAAAAAATATGGTTTTTCGTTCGATTACCGTTATTACGGCGTTGGCGACCAGGGTGGTGCTCCTCGTGAAAACGATGTGGTGAATGCTGTTGGCAGCCTGAAAAAGAGCGACGCCAAATTCAAGGTAATTCTTGCGGCATCCGATCAGATGTACAAAGAAGTTACTCCCGAACTGAGGGCAAAAATGCCTGTTTATTCAGGCGATTTGTTGCTGATTGAACACAGTGCCGGTTCGATGACTTCGCAATCATACATGAAGCGTTTAAACCGGAAAAATGAGCTTTTAGCCCAATCCGCTGAACAGGCTGCCGTTGCTGCAGATTGGCTCGGCGGTTCCAGCTATCCGTTTGAAAAATTAAATAATGCATGGGAATTGGTATTGGGAAGCCAGTTCCATGATATCCTACCGGGAACGTCCATCCCAATTGCCTATCAATATGCCTGGAACGATGAATTTATTGCCGCCAACGGTTTCGCCGAAGTGCTGAAAAACTCGGTTGGCATGGTTTCTTCCAAACTCAATACTCAGACGAAAGGTCGTGCTGTGGTGGTTTACAATCCGGTTGCTGCCGATCGTGAAGATGTGGTTTGTGCCGAAATGGAATATTCGAAATTACCTGAAAACCTGGCGATATTTGATCAAAACGGGAAAGAGGTTCCTTCGCAGATTACCAGCAAAAAAGAGAATAAAGTAAGTGTGATTTTCCGCGCCCAATTACCATCTCTGGGACTGGCTGTTTTTGATGTTCGTGAATCAGCAGCAAAAAGCGCCTCAAAATCGACACTTTCTGTAACCAATCGTTCGCTGGAGAATGAATTCTATGTCGTGAAAATTGCCGACAACGGCGATATCCTGAGCATCTTCGACAAGAAAGCCAAAAAGGAAATTCTGGCAAAACCAGCCAGTTTGGAATTCTTACAGGAACAACCTAAAGATTGGCCAGCATGGAACATGGACTGGAAAGATCGTAAAAAACCAGCCATTGGCCATATGGATGAAGATGCCCAAATCAGTATCGCAGAACAAGGGCCGGTTCGTGTGGCTATCGAAGTTAAGCGCAAAGGCATGAACTCCGAGATTGTTCAGGTTTACAGTCTTTCTGCCGGGGAAACAGGAAAACAGTTGTCAGTAACCAACAAGGTCGACTGGCAATCGAAAGAGGTCAGTTTGAAAGCGGCTTTCCCGCTGACTGTTGAGAATGAAATGGCAACATACAATCTGGGTGTTGGAACCATCCAGCGCAATAATAACCATGAAAAGAAGTTTGAAGTTCCATCGAAATTGTGGTTCGATCTGACTGACAAATCGGGACAATACGGGGTTTCAATTTTCGAAGATTGCAAGTATGGTTCAGACAAACCCAGCGATAATACCATTCGTTTGACCCTTTTGTATACGCCAAAAGCAAATGCATTCAATGGCGATATGGCTTTCCAGACAACACAGGATTGGGGCAAACACGATTTCCGTTACGCTATTTACGGCCACGTGGGCGACTGGAGAAAAGGACAATCGCAAACCAAAGCGATGTTCTTCAATCAGCCTTTGCGGGCTTTCGAAGTTTCGAAACATGAAGGGATGCTTGGCAAGAGCATTTCGTTGCTGAAACCCGGTTCAACATCAGTTGGAGTGATGGCATTCAAAAAAATGGAAGCCGGAGACTATTACCTTGTTCGCGTAAACGAACTCTCAGGGCAGGATTTGAAAGCCCAGAGCCTTAGTTTTCCTGGTAAGGTGACCGATGCTTATGAAGTAAACGGTCAGGAAAAGAAAATTGGCAAGGCGGAATTCAAGGGGGATAAATTGAACTTCAATCTGTCACACTATACCATCCGAAGCTTTGCCGTTAAACTGGAAGCTCCGGCAAAACCAGTCAACAAACCTGAACAGGAAGTGGTAGAACTGCCATTTAATGCGGATGTCTTCAGTTTCGATCATAACCGGACTGACGGCAATTTCAACCGCTATTCTTTCCCCGCCGAATTGATTCCCGCTGAAGTTGTCAGTGAGGATATCCATTTCAAAATCGGAAGCACCATTGATACACAGAATAATGCGGTAAACTGCAAAAACCAGGTAATCAATATTCCTCAGGGTAACTATACAAAACTTTGCATCCTGGCTTCGGCAACATCGGATGTAAAAGACAATTTACAGGTGGATGGCACGTCTTACCCATTGAATGTTCAAAGCGGAACCGGTTTCAATGGCCAATGGTACAATCGCAACCTGACACCCGACAAATACGGAGTAACTTCAATCGACAACGCGTTCGTGAAGCAAGATAACATTGCATGGTTTGCTTCGCACCGCCACATAGGATATCCATCAAAAAACGATTCATACCAATACTGTTATATCTATAAATACGAAATCAATATTCCGCAGGGTGCAAAAACAATCACCCTTCCAAACAACCAGAAGATCAAGATTTTCGCGATCACTGCTGTCAAGGGAAATGTTCATGATTTGAAGGCATTACAGCCTTTATATGATGATTTTCAAACCAATACTCCGATCCAATTGCGAGAAAGTGCTCAGGTTACTCAGGGGAAATAAACTTAAAAAATAGATCCATGAAAAAAATTAAACTATTATCAGTGGCGTTTCTTTTGCTGCTAATATCTTCAGAAAGCTTTGCAGTTAAAAAGAAAAACTATTCTTTCGACCAGAACGGAATCTCCAGGGAAGTACTCGAAAACTACCTGGACAGGTCAATAACCATGGGATATTTTTTGGTTCCCGGTAAACCTGAAGGATATCAATTCCCTTACCGGGAAGACGATATCCGAATGATTAAGAACATGGGTGTAAAATTTATTGGCAGGGCGATATATCGCTGGGGTGAGGAAAGCAAATTTAATGATCCTGAATTATTTGTCTATGCCAAGGGTTTAATCGATCAACTTCATGCATTTGATCCTGATATCATTTTCCAGGGTTGTTTATTCGAGCAGGTTACCCGAGATATAAATAACCTCAAAATACCGGCCTGGGTTTTTACTGATTTTAATCTTCCTGTTGAGGACCGTACCTTCCGCTGCGATTCGATCATCAAAAGAGCCAACAGGCCTGCCCAAGCCGGTGGCAGAGGCGGCGTTCCAATCATTAACAACCTGGAAACCAGACTTTGGTTTTATTATCTGACCGCTTCATATATCAACATTGGCTGCGAGGCTTTCCATTTGGGACAGGTCGGACTCATCGGAGCGGACGATAAGGATCATCAAATTTATGCGGAATTTCTGGACAAAGTTCGCGCTTATGCCAAAGTACATGCTCGCCGGCACTATGTCTTGTTCGACGGACACGTTCCCACCGGAGGGTTTATCCGGGATGGCAAAAGCCTGCTTGATTTTAACTCATTCCCGCTGCGAATAAAAGGCATTCCGGAAAAACCTACTGAAGCTGAACTGAAGGTAAATCATCTGGATGCCATCTACAACAAGAGCAAAGGATGTGTCTCGCCCAGCGGATGGAGTTGCAAAAGTCTGCCCTATCTCGTTGAATTTGATAATTACGGAAGGTCCAGAAGTACGAATGTGGCCGATACAACCACCATTTTTATTTGGGGCTATGACGAAATCTCCTGGTTGGCAACTCAGAAGGAGGATGCCAGAAATAAATGGCTCGAATACGCCTTCGACTGGATAAAAAAAACGGATCCGAACGGACACTTGCAAATGCCGGCCTGTCGGATGATATCATGTCCCAACCAAACATTGCGTACCTATTTTGCCAACACAAAAAGTGCGTCATGTCCGGTTGGTTATTCGCAGGAAGAAACCATTAAAAGGATATGGAAGACCAAACTAAAATAGCGATGCTGTTTCTTTAAAGTAAATCAAAGTTTAAAAAATATAATTCAAATATTATGACACGAAAATTTCTGGGATTTGTTATAGCAATGGCTATTCCGTTTCTTTTGTTCTCTCAACCGTTGAGCAGACAGGATAAATTTGACCTTTCAAAAGAAAAGGTATTGTACCTGGTGGGGTATGCCCACATGGATACCGAGTGGCAGTGGGATTATCCGACAACGATCAACCCGAATATCAGGAACACCATGGTAGAAAATTTCTCCCTGTTTGAGAAATATCCTGACTATGTCTTCAATTTTACCGGCTCACGACGGTACAAAATGATGGAGGAATATTATCCTGATTTATTCCCAAAAGTCGCTGAGTATGTAAAACAGGGGCGCTGGCATATATCCGGTTCATCTGTTGACGAAGGGGAAGTGAATGTTTCTTCTTCCGAATCACTTGTAAGGCAGGTATTGTATGGGAACAAATACTTCAAAAAAGAATTTGGCATTGCCAGCCAGGACTATATGCTGCCCGACTGCTTTGGTTTCCTGGCCAACTGTCCGACTATTTGGAACCATTGCGGTATCCTGGGATTTTCTACCCAGAAGTTTGCACGCATCTGGCATCCGGCCATCGATCCTCCTTTTAACGTAGGTATCTGGAAAGGTCCGGACGGAAAAGGTATTGTTGCTGCGTTGAATGTCGCGGGATATACCAGCCCGGTTAAGGCACGAATTGATTTGGATGACAAATGGAATGAACGTCTGGAAGAAAACAAGAAAAGTGGTTATTCTTTCGACTATGCCTATTATGGTGTTGGCGACCAGGGCGGCGCCCCGCGTGAAAACGATGTAAGGCATGCACAGGGTAGTATCCGCAACAGCGATAGCAAGTTTAAAGTGATAATAGCTTCTTCGGATCAGATGTACAAAGACATCACTCCTGAAATCCATGCCAAGCTGCCAAGCTATACCGGCGATTTGTTACTTATTGAACACAGCGCTGGTTCGCTGAGTTCCCAGGCATATATGAAAAGGTTGAACCGTAAAAATGAAATTCTTGCACAATCTGCCGAACAACTTGCCGTAGTAGCCGATTGGGCGGGTGGGGCAAAATATCCTTTTGAAAAGTTGAACAGGTCGTGGGAATTGCTTCTGGGCAGTCAGATGCATGATATCCTTCCTGGTACTTCGATCCCAAAAGCTTATGAATATGCATGGAATGATGAATTTGTTGCAGCCAATGGTTTTGCCGAAGTATTGAAAAACTCGACTGGCGTGCTTTCATCCCAGCTGAATACACAAGTTAAAGGCAAAGCCGTCGTGGTGTACAATCCGGTTGCAATGGACCGTGAAGACCTTGTAACGATGGAAGTAGAATTTGCCCGGGCTCCTCAGAATATTGCTGTTTTTGATAAAGACGAAAAAGAAGTTCCCGCTCAGATGATAAGCAAAGAGGGCAACAAAGTAAAATTGATTTTCCAGGCAAAAGTTCCTTCTGTTGGTTTGGCCGTTTATGATGTTCGCGAAGCCGCAGCTAAATCGGTGAAATCAACCTTGACGGTTACTGACCGTACGTTGGAAAATGAATTTTACCGTGTGAAAATTGCCGACAACGGCGATATAGCCAGCATTTTTGATAAGAAAGTTAAGAAAGAGCTTCTTGCAAAACCTGCAGGACTTGATTTTCAGCTTGAACAGCCCCGGCAATTTCCGTCATGGAACATGGACTGGAAAGATCGCCAGAAACCACCGGTTGGCAATCTGAACGAAGAGGCTAAAATCCGCATTATCGAACAAGGCCCCGTACGTGTGGCCATCGAAGTAGAACGTAATGGAAGAAATTCTGAAATAAGTCAGATTTACAGTCTTGCCATCGGACAGACGGGAAAACACCTGGAGGTAACCAATAAAATTGACTGGCAGTCAAAAGGAGTGAGCCTGAAAGCAGCATTCCCACTGGCAGTCAGCAACCCTGAAGCAACCTACAATATCGGAGTTGGCACCATTAAACGTGGAAACAACGTGGAAAATAAATTCGAAGTTCCTTCAAAACAATGGTTTGATTTGACTGACAAATCAGGGCAATATGGTGTTTCAATTTTGGAGGATTGCCGTTATGGATCAGATAAACCGAGTGATAATACGCTCCGCCTGACCTTGTTGTATACTCCGGGTGTCAGTCGTGGTGATATTCACCAGGGATCACAGGATTGGGGCTTTCACGATATCCGTTATGGTATTTATGGTCACAATGGAGATTGGCGCCAGGCCCAGTCGCAATGGCAGGGCTTGTTTTTCAACCAACCTTTAATTCCTTTCGAAGCCGCGGCACACAATGGCACGATGGGAAAAAGCGTCTCTTTCCTGAAAACCAGTTCGCCTTCTATTGGTGTCATGGCATTCAAGAAAATGGAAGATAGCAATTATTACCTGTTACGCGTGACAGAACTGGACGGAGTTGATCAAAAAGCACTGAATATCAGCTTCCCAGCAAAAGTTATTGAAGCCTATGAAGTGAATGGACAGGAAGAAAAAATTGGCAGTAGTGATTACGCTAACGGGAAATTGAATTTTTCACTTTCTCATTACACAATCAGAAGTTTCGCCGTGAAGTTTGATAAACCTGTCAGGCCAATGAGCATTCCAAAACAGCAGGAGCTTGACCTTGCTTATGATCTGGACCTATTCAGTCCCGATAATAACCGTTCTGATGGCAGGCTTGGCAGAGGTGGGCCTTCATTTCCGGCTGAGTTGATTTCTCAGGAAATTGAAAGCGAAAGCATCCGGTTTAAAATTGGCAGTACTGTCGATGAACAAAACAATGCAATCAGTTGTCGTGGACAAGAAATTGAACTTCCGAAAGGGGAATACAACAAACTGTACATCATGGCAACCGCCAGCAACGATGTGAAAGACAGTATCCTAATCGGCGACAAATATTGCCCGTTGAATGTTCAGGGCGCATTCGGCTTTGTAGGTCAATTCTATAACAGGCGACTGACTGAAGACCAGCGTACGGTGACAAAAGTTATTACCCCATTTACAAGGCGAGACAACATTGCCTGGTTTGCTTCCCATCGCCATATTGCTTATCCATCGAAAAATGATGCCTATCAGTATTGTTACATCTATAAATATGAAGTGAATATTCCCAAGGGTGTTCAGAAGGTAACACTTCCGAATAACAATAAGATCATCGTCTTTTCTATGACAGTTGCTGAGAGTAGCAATGACGAAGGTAAGGCTTTGCAGCCCTTGTATGACTATTTTGATGGAGCGAAAGACTTAGAGTTAAGGCAAGACAAAACCCCTGTTCCTACTCTTTGAAAATAGAAAAATGAAGGAGGATGTCTAAAAAGTCGGATTTAACCACAAAGGGCACAAAAGATACACAAAAGAAACAAACATATATTATTGATTATGTTCTCTTTGTGACCTTTGTGTTTTCCCTTCGAGTCTTTTGTGGTTCAATATTTTCACTTTTGGGAAAACCTTGAACACCTTTGAAAAAACGAATAAGGATGAAAAAATTGAATTTATTGATTCTGCTTGCTTTGTCAGTCACGCTGAACCGTTCATACGGACAAGCAACGATAAACGGCTCATCAGGAGAAAAAATCACCCCGCCCTGGAAAAGGGAAATTTCTTTAAAAGAAGCAGCGAAGTCTGTTAATATTGTGGGCGCTCTGAATACGAATTTAGCGCGGGGTACCATGAGCATCAATAGCCTGAAAGTGCACTCGGTTATCTGGGGCAGTCCGGACCGGGTTACCATCAGTATCACGAAAAATAATGTTTGGGACCGTCGGTTGCATGAATTTAAAGCGCCTACTTTGCAGGAAATGACTGAGGGCGCTTTCTCTCCGGCAAACAAATATTATGTTGGTGTTAAGGAAATTCAATCCTATTTGTTTGACAAAATTGATTTCAACGACTTCAGTGCCTTGGCAGGTAAGCTGATTAGAAAAGCTGACCCGTTTTCTGTTTTTGTGAACTCAAAACTGAGTGACAATCTGAAAACATCAATAGCAAAATACCTGGAAACCGGAGACCGCTCACTTGAACAGAAACAGGTGTTAATGACAAACCTGGCTACAGAATTAAACAATGTTGTCGGAGGTGAGTTGATCTATGATTCAAATCGTTTCAAAGGAATCTTTTTACGTCCTGACACCGAAGATTTACTGAAGAAAAAGCCAACTGGGACAGATTTAATGACTTTAAACCGCTACCTTCTGGAAGATGCTTATCCCAAAGAAATTTCAAGACGGCCCGGAAATTCGTTACGTCCGTTTGATTTGGGTTGGTTAACGAAGGAAGGAGGATCAGTCGATCCTTATCGGTACCCAATAAGGTATCCTTTCCCATGTCTGAAACCGGTTGGGCAGATTATTGTTGGAATTGATCAACTAACTGGAGCTGAATCCCCAAAAGTGAGCCAAAATTGTGCCAACGGAGTTACCAGTATGGAAATTACCAAGGGGAATACAAAAGCCAACCTTGAGTATGTTCTTGGTATGACGAGCAATATTTATGCAATTCATGGCGATCTTCAGGGAATCAAATCTCCGGTTTTTGTAAGACTTTATCGCCATCGGGACACTTCCCACATGTATTATATGACTGAAGACGGAAAGAAATATACCAATCCTGATGCAGTGAAAGATTCGGCATTCAACGGGCCGATTGATCCTCCAACCAGTGGAAAAGATGGTAAATTCTTCTGGATTCGTCAAAAAATGCCGGCTGAAAAAACTTTTCCCAAAGGGTTTGAATATGTTTTGATGGGTGTTGTCACTTCATCCGGTGAAGTCAAAGTGGAATCGGTAGAAGGGGAAAAAGGACTTGGTACGCCTCCACCAAATACACCGATGCCATGGGACTTATTTGGAATTCCGAGACCGGACATTTCTAAGGTTTCAGGAGCTGCAGCAACAGCAACAATAAATCCTTCTGGAAATGGCCAAGTGGTCACGCTGGCAACCATTGTTACAACTATGGATGGTGACGATTTGCTTGCCGTGGCTAAAAAACGGCTACAGAAAGCTATCCCCGGTGGTTTTAAAGGAATCGTGGATGAAAATACAAAATGGTGGGATGCTTTCTACGATAAGCGGGAAAATGGCCGCGTGTTTAACGGACTCACCGGTACGGCATGTTCAGATAACATTCGCAACATTTATAACAGCTACACCGACAGTCACGGCGGAGGCACCAAAACCGACATGCGCCAGTTCGAATGCAGCGCCTCGTATGCTTTACCCGAAATGGATATCCAGAACTTTGACAGCATGCCGTGCTACAACGAAATTTTTTGCACATCCCGTTTTGTCCGCAACTGGGGAGATAGCGAGGATATGTGGAAACAGATTATCGAACATTGGCTGCCTGGTGCGAAACAAAATGCCAGAGACGGGTTCGGTATGCCAGGTATGCTTATCACGCATGGATATTTGCCTCCGATTACTCCCGAAAAGTATATACATAGCTGTATAGCGCTTGAACTTTGTCTTGGTACCATGGCGGAAATCATCCGCCCTGTCTGGGATGAATGGGATTACGGAGGCAACATCAATTTTCTGCGGCAGGAATGTTATCCCATGTTGAAAGAAATGGCGCTGTTCTACGCGGCGTATGCCAAGAAAGGTGCTGATGGTTACTACCATATCATCCCATCCATGGAAGAAGAACGGTGGGGAATTTACCCGGAATTTTCGCATAATAAAGATGTGATCAGTTCCTTGTGCCTGTTCCGTTGGGGATTGATGCGTGCTGTTGAGGCTGCTGAATTACTTGGAGTAGATCCCGACTTACGCAAGCATTGGCGTGAAGTCGCTTCCCAAATTGCTCCTTATCCAACCTGGCAAAAAAGCAACGGACTCATCTTTGGCGAACTCCCCGGCTTCGAACCCAGACGTGACCCGCGTGACCATCAAAATGAAGTCAGTTCTTATGTCACGACTTTGGCCGACGAAATCAATCTCGATTCCCCGCAAAATGAGAAGGAGATGATGCTCCGCACGGTGGAACTGACGCCGCGAGCTGCCAGTACCGGTGAGGCATTGACGCTTTTAGGCAAGCCGGCAAGTCCGGGAAGTAACAGACGCGGCGGTGGAGGCGGCGGCGGTGGCGCAGGAATCGGCGGCGACGCGGAGACATTGCTGAACAGCCGCAGTGGGCGAATTCATCTTTTCCCTGTCGAAGGTGAAGAGAAACAAGGCATTGCTTTCCATAATTTTCAGGCAAAAGGAGCTTTTTTGGTTTCAGCTTGTAAAAATACTGAAGGTGTTTATTATGTGGAAATCGAAGCAAGGCGTAACCTTCAATGTCAGTTGATGAACCCCTGGCCAGGCAGGCAGGTTTTGGTACGCGAACCAGGTAACGCAAAATCGGTGTCGTTCAAACTTGATAAAAAGAATGGCGAGTGTATAGTGTTTGCGACGCTTACCGGACATAAATATGTGGTTGAAAAGCAATAGGTTGAAAAAATAAGTCAAAGATGAAATTCCTGAAGAAGTATTTTTATTTAATTGCAGGGATCGCAATTTTAAGCTTTGTATCCTGTCAGAGCAAATATGAATTTCCATTTCAAAATCCGGCTTTGCCTGTCGAAAAACGAGTAGACGACCTGGTTTCGAGGATGACCCTTGAGGAGAAAATTGGTCAGGTGGTGAGTGATGCCGATTCAGTTTCGCGTTTAGGAATTCCAAAATACAACTGGTGGAATGAATGTTTGCATGGCGTTGCCCGTGCCGGCAATGCAACTGTCTTTCCACAATCGATTGGGATGGCTGCTACATGGGATACCGCTCTAATCCACAAGCTTGGTAACGCCATTTCCGATGAAGCCAGGGCAAAACACCATAATTATAAAAAATCAGGAGCCGTTCAGATTTTTCAGGGGCTTACTTTCTGGAGCCCCAATATCAATATCTTTCGCGATCCCCGTTGGGGAAGAGGAATGGAAACCTATGGTGAAGATCCTTATCTAACTGGTAGCATAGGCGTTCAGTTTATTAAGGGATTGCAAGGAAATGATCCCAAATATTTCAAGGTAATTGCCACATCCAAACATTATGTGGTCCACAGCGGGCCGGAGACAGGCCGTCATTCTTTTGATGCCGTTGTAACCGATCGTGATATGCTGGAAACCTATACACCTGCATTCCGGATGACCGTAAAAGAAGCCAATGTGCAATCGGTGATGTGCGCTTACAACCGTACCAATGAGCAGGTATGCTGCGGAAGCAATCATTTGTTAACCGAATTATTAAGAGATTCGATGGGTTTCAATGGCTACATCGTCTCGGATTGCGATGCCATTGAAGATTTTTATACGGGGCATAAAATTGTTAATACCAAACCCGAAGCAGCTGCCATGGGGGTAAAAGCAGGGAATGACCTGAATTGCGGGAGAACATACAAGGGATTACTTCAAGCCGTTAAAACCGGATTGCTGACTGAAGCCGAAATTGATGTCTCCTTAAGGCGTTTGATGAAAGCACGTTTTGAACTTGGCATGTTCGATCCTGACGAAATGGTTCCTTATGCGAAGATCCCTTTATCGGTTGTTGAATCTGACGAACATGTTAAGATTGCCGAACAAACTGCAAGAGAATCCATGGTATTGCTGAAGAATTCAAACAACCTCCTGCCATTGGATAAATCCTTAAAAACTTTGGCGGTAATAGGCCCAAATGCCAACGATGTGGAAGTAATGTATGCCAACTACAATGGTTATTCCAGGAATCCAGTGACTCCGCTCGAAGGGATCAAAAAGAAATTGCCGGGCACGAAAATCTTGTATGCCCGGGGCTGCAATCTGGCTGAAAACCTGCCTGCCCTGGAGATTATACCCAACGAAATGCTTTTCACTTCATCCGACATGAAAGAACATGGACTTAAGGGTGAATATTTCGCGAACCGTAATTTTGTGGGTCAACCCAAAATGACCCGCGTGGATGATAAAATAGAGTTCAACTGGTGGGACGGAACTCCGGCAGAAGGCTTTCATGATAATAATTTTAGCGTCCACTGGAGTGGATTTATCAAGGCGCCAAAGACTGGTGAATATTACATTGGCGGAGAAGGCGGACATAAGTACAGGATGGAATTTAACGGAGAGCGGATTATCAGATTCTTTACTCCGGACAATCCTTCTAAAGTTTATAGAAAGAAGATGCTTGAGGCTGGGAAATGTTACCCTGTCGAGATTTTCTTTACCGACACTTGCAGAATGGCATCGATGAATCTCTTATGGCAGGTTCCGGGTGCAGACCTGAAGAAGGAGGCCCTCGAGGTCGCTTCAAAAGCGGATGAAATTGTGATGTTCATGGGCTTATCACCAAGACTCGAAGGCGAAGAGATGGATGTTGAAGTGAAAGGCTTTAAGGGTGGTGACCGCATTAGCCTCGGTCTTCCTGACGTTCAGTCAGACCTTATTAAAACAATCCAGGCTCTCGGTAAACCAGTTGTACTGGTGTTACTTAATGGCAGTGCCGTTTCCATCAACTGGGAAAAGGAAAATATTCCTGCCATTCTGGAGGCTTGGTATCCCGGGCAAGCAGGAGGCACTGCTATTGCTGACATTCTGTTTGGCGATTACAATCCTTCAGGACGTTTGCCGATCACCTTTTATAAATCGGCTGATGACCTCCCCGATTTCAGCAATTACAGTATGGAAGGAAAAACATACCGCTATTTCAGGAAAGAACCACTTTTTGAATTTGGTCATGGATTAAGCTACACAACTTTTACTTACAACAGCCTGAACGCACCACAAACAGCATGCATAGGAGAAGCGATAAAAGTTTCAGCTATTTTAACAAATTCCGGGAAAACAGATGGAAATGAAATAGTTCAGTTGTATATATCCAATAAAACTGCAACAGTACCGGTTCCGATCAGAAGTTTAAAAGGTTTTGCAAAAATATTTCTAAAAGCCGGTGAAACCAAGGTTGTTGAAATGACCATCAAGCCGGATGACTTCTCAATCATCGACGATTCCGGAAAAAGAGTGATACAGCCCGGCCAATTCCAACTATCAATGGGTGGTTGCCAACCTGGTGAAACTTCTTTGGCATCGAAGAAGGTATTAACCGCGGAATTAAATTTAAAGAAACAATAGAATTTCAGCATGCAGAGACATTAACCAAATATAATTTTCACACAATGATAAAAAAAAGTGCCTTTCTACTATTTATTGTATCTGCTGTTTGCTTTCTTGGAATTGCTCCGGTAGTTGCTCAAAGTTCTGGTTTCGGTTCAGAAAAGAGTTCCTGGCATGGATATGACCGGTATGATTTTGTGATGGACGAGCTAACATTGGAAATAACCCCAATCAAGGCACCGGAAAGTGAAAGAAATGGCGTTGGGGCTCCGGCAAAGGGACAACGCCGATGTATAGTCGTAGTTCCAAAGGTTGCAGCAGCTGGCAATCCATGGTCGTGGCAAGGTTGTTATTGGGACCACCGGCCACAGGCTGAGGTAGAATTGCTCGGTCGTGGTTTTCACATTGCCTTCATCACCCCCGACCCCGGCAAGCAATGGGACGCATGGTACTCTTTCCTGACGGAGAAGCACGGGTTTTCGAAGAAACCGGCTTTCGTAGGCATGAGTAAGGGTGGTGTAAATGAATATCAATGGACCACGGCCAATCCTGATAAGGTTTCCGCGATCTATGGTGATAATCCTGCTATCCGGCCGGAAGACCTTCCAAAAATGGCCGAACTCGCCAAAAGGGATGTGCCGTTACTTAACGTCTGTGGTAGCCTCGACTTTGTTTTGGGTTGCACAAAGGCCATCGAGAACATCTATCACCAGGCAGGAGGCCGGATCACCATCATGATCAAGGAAGGCACCGCCCATCATCCGCACAGTTTACAGGATCCCAAGATTATCGCCGACTTCATTGAAGAGGCTCAGGTTGCTTCGATTGCCAAGCCAGCTTTCCTGGATGACTCCTATGTCAAATCCTATTATTACGGTGTTGGGAATTCCTACCTATACCTCCCCAAAGAGGACACGTACGCCACCTGCCGTGGACCTGTATTCTCGCCGTGCTATGACCGTTATGACAAGACAACGAGGTCGTGGGGAAACACCGGCATGGCGGTGCTCGTTCCGAATAATCCGGCCGCCGGGAAGTTGTGGGTACTGCGCGCGGATCGCATCGACCGGACCACCTCGGAGGTTGATCTGGCACTGCTCGCCAAGGGTTATTATATTGTCGCCCCACCGCTGCTTGCACAACGTGGTCCGCAGCGTGAAGATTGGAGTGCGGTTTACAAACTCATGACCGATGCAGGATTCTCTAAAAAGCCGGCTCTGGAAGGAAACGGCGCAAGCGTCGGGGAAGCATATGCCTGGGCCGTCGAAAATGCCGACAAAGTTTCATGTATCTACGGCGAAAACCCTGTCCTGCGCGGCACCATGGTCACAAAGGGAAATCCTGACGAGAACGCGAAAGTCCCGCACATCGACGATCTTTCGCCGCTCGCCAAGGCTGGCGTACCAATCCTGCACGTTTGCGGCAGCCTCGATCCATGGCTCGACCGCGAAACGAGGGTAGCAGAGAAACAATACAAAAAACTCGGAGGGAAATTCAAGGTGATCCTCAGGAAAGGCGAAGGTCATTTTATTCTCGGGACGCAGGATCCTAAGGAAATAGTTGATTTTATCGTGTCAAAAACCAAGTAACACCAATCACAATGAAATATTCAAATTTTATAAGTGTATTTATTGGAATTCTTTTAATTGTTGGTGGTGCCACAGCTCAAACTAAAAAGAAAACCCCGCTTGATTACGTGAATCCGAACATCGGAGGGATCGGTCATCTGCTCGTGGCAACTGACCCTGCTGTTCAGTTACCCCAGGGATCTGTTAGGTTATGCTCAAATCCCTGGCCTGAAATTTATGATCGGTACCTGGCAGATAAGGTATTTAGTTTTTCGCTGAGAGACGTTGTAAGGTACGGAACAAAAACAATTCCTTCGTGGATTATGGCAACTACGGGAAATATTGAAGTAACCCCGGCGAAAATGGCTTCTAACTACGATCACGATTTTGAAACTGTAACGCCTTACTATTCTGCACTTTTACTGCAAGATTATGATATTAATGTTGAATATACTGCCGCTGACCAAGCCTCTTATTATAGATTCACCTTCCCTGAAAATTCAGATTCGCACATTTTGTTAGGCAGTAACGCCAAATTTAATGTTGTAAATGAAAATACCATAGAAGGGCAGGAAGGGATGGGAAACCGCAGTTTTTATTTTTATGCAAAATTCAGCAAACCATTCAAGTCATTCGGTTCATGGAACGGTGACAAGGCATTTCCCGGAGCAAATACGCAAAGCGGGACCAACGTTGGGGTTTTTGCAAACTATGCCACATCGAAAGGAGAACAAGTAGAAGTAAAAATTGGCGTTTCCAATGAAAGTGTTGAACAGGCGCAAAAAAACCTTGATAAGGATATCCCCGCTTGGGGCTTTGAAGCGCTAAAAAACAGTGCAAAAAATAAATGGGAAGCATCCCTGGATCTGTTTAAAGTTGAAGGCGGAACGGATGATCAGCTCACCATATTTTACACTGGTATATACTTTTCTCTGGGTGGTGAAAGCCTTCAGAACAGGATGAAACTCAGGGATGACAAATTGATTGAAAGAGCACAAAAGTATGCTGCCATGTCAAAAGGTGAATTATACCCCTCCGTTTCCATGATGGGTGGCATGTTTCAAAAGACCAATCTTGTGATGATAGCAGACATGTATCTGCGAGGTATCCGGAATTTCGATGTCGAGAAAGCTTATGCAAATATGAAGACAGAGTTCTTGGAATCAACCAAATTGCCATGGCGAAAAGGACCTTATACACAATTGGATAGCTTTTATATAAAAAATGGATTCTTTCCTGCAATTCCTCCCGGGAAACAAGAATGGGTACCCCAGGTGCATCCCTTTGAAAAACGTCAAAGTGTTACGGTTACTTTGCAGGCAGCTTACGAGAGCTGGTGTGTTGCACAGGTTGCAAAGGGATTGGGCAAGACTGATGATTATGAGTATTTTATGAAACATGCGCACGATTATCAAAACGTGTTTAATAAACAAACTGGTTTTATGTCGCCTAAAACAGAGGATGGTAACTGGATCACTCCCTTTAATCCAAAATTATCAGGCGGACAAGGGGGAAGAGATTATTTTGCTGAGATGAACAGCTGGATATACACATGGTATGTGTCACATGATATTCAGGGACTAATCAACCTTATGGGAGGCCGAGACAATTTCAACAATAAACTGGATGCTCTTTATACTGAACAGTATCAAACATCAAAATATAGTTTTCTGGATCAGTTCCCCGATATGACAGGTTTAATTGGAAATTATGCCCAGGGGAATGAGTTCTCTCGTCAGATACCTTATCTGCATAACTATTCAGGTGCACCCTGGAAAACGCAAAGGCGGGTAAGAGAGATTATGGATGTATGGTATGGCACAGGGCCACTTGGAATATGTGGCGATGAAGACACAGGACTCATGTCTCATTGGTACGTCTGCAGTGCAATGGGCATTTACTCCGACCCTATGATTCCAAATTATCCGGTATGGCTGATTGGAAGTCCTATATTTAAGAAGTCCACAATCGATTTGGGCAATAAAAAGACTTTTGTGATTGAAGCAAAAAATGTATCTGCACAAAACAAATATGTTCAATCAGCCACTTTAAACGGTGTACCTCTTAACCAAACATGGTTTGAACATTCAACACTTGTTAAAGGTGGGACACTCGTTCTAATAATGGGATCCAGACCGAATAAACTATGGGGTAGTTCACCGGATGCAGTACCCCCATCCATGTCTAAGGCGGAATAACTTTGTTTATAACCACTAATTAAATCCATATTATGTTGCCAAAAATAAAAGTGTTGCTGCCCCTGTTCATCTTGCTCAGTGCCTTTTCGATGCAACCCAGGGCACAGACAGTAGATGCCACAACTTTAAACAACAAAGTAATGGCAGGGTATCAGGGATGGTTCCGTGTTCCATCTGATCCAATGGGTAATGCAAATTGGGCACATACCTTTAACTCGCCCCGCACAGGTGCAGGACGAAATGGTCAAACCCAACCTCAGACAAAACCTCCCGACTCCCCCACCGATCCATCCTTGCTGGCTTTTGATACCTGGCCCGACATGAGTGAGTACAGTCCCTCCGAAAAATATGCTGTCCCGGGATATACTTACCCAAATGGTAAACCTGCCGAACTTTTTAGCGCATTAAATTACCAGACGGTACTTCGCCATTTTCAATGGATGAAGCAATATGGCATCGATGGTGTTTGGCTTTCTGAATTTTGTGGTCATTTCAAGGGCGGCACGCAGGCTTCTGACACTACTTTCAGGTACCAGGTAATGCTCAATGTCAAAAAAGCTGCCGCAGCTACGGGACGTACATGGGCATTTATGTGGGACATGAGCTCATTTAACCAAAGAACCACAAAGGAAGAAGTTTATACCATAATTGTGGATCAATGGAAAAAGATGGTGGATAACGGAATCACCAGCGACCCACGCTACCTGCACCACAATGGTAAGCCTGTTCTCCTTTTATGGGGTTTCTTCCCCAACAGGCCTGCATCCCAGCCGGCATTTACCAAAGCAGTGGTAGATTTCATCCAGTCGCCCGGGAAATATCAGGGAGCAGTAGTTGGTGGAGTAGAAACCAAATGGAGAACAGAAGGCACACCTGAATTTCTGGATATGCTGGCTACCATGACAGCCATACAACCATGGAGTGTTGGTCGCGTTGTGATAGACCCAAAAACCGGATACAAGACTGAAAAAATGGATTCCTGGGTAGGTGATATGGAATGGTGCAAGCAGCGCAATATCCTATTTTCTCCTGTATTTAATTCGGGTACACATATTGCAGGGCCACCGCCAACACCACCAAAGGGACCTGTCGTGCCGCGCCGTAACGGGAATTACTTGTGGGAACAGTTTGTGGAAGCCTCAAAATATAAGCTGAATTGTGTATTTGTTGCCATGTTTGACGAGATAAACGAAGGAACGCAGATCATGAAAATTGAGAATCATCCTCCGGTGCAAGCACCATTTTTGACTTATGACGGTGCTACCAGTGATTATTATCTGCGTTTAACCGGCACGGGTGCGAAAATGCTTAAAGAACAGAAAACCATCAACTTCCCAATCCCTATTTCACCCTTTGACAATAAAAAACTATACACCATTATCAATAAAGGCAAGGAATTGAAATTACATGCCAATGGCAAGGCAGCGAAAACTGCTACGCTCACTTCTGAAGGTGGTGCAGAATGGCAAATCCTCTTTGATGGGAACGGATTTTTTACGATCAAGAGCAAGGTATCAGGCAAAGTGCTGGGCTCATCCGCTGCAAACAGTCCGGTAATGATGGTTCCCATTTCAAAGGGAGATATTGGGAAGTGGCATCTTGAGTGGGATGGTTCAGGTTTTTGCCGCATCACAAGCAAGAACGGTAACATGACTCTATGCTGTACGGAAAATCAGGAATTAATTCAAATTGCTAGCCCTTCAACACTTGATGAATTAAAAGCAAGAAATGATTTGCGTTGGCAGATCATTGAACAATAAAATGCATGTCAGGTAAAAGCGAAGAACTTACACATCAAACAAAATGAAATACCCACCCCGACATGTCGGGACCAACTGAAAATGAATATGTGGGTATTCCATGCGGCCTTTAAAAAACAAAATATACACGCATGAAATTTTCAAGTACTGTTAATGTATTAATTGGATTGCTCCTGATGGTCACTTGTGCAACTGCACAAAACGGGAAGAAAACGCCGGTCGATTATGTGAATCCTAACTTGGGAGGGATCGGTCATTTGCTTTCGGCGACCTCCCCTAATGTCATCATGCCATACGGTACGATGCGAATAGCTCCGATTACCACACCGGGAATCACAGACCGTTATCTGGCGGATAAAATTTACGGTTTTCCTGCCGGAGGAATGTCCCTGATGCCAATGAGCGGGATTGCCGAGACCGAACCATCCAGGTACGCCTCCATGTATGACCACGATCTGGAGACGGCCACGCCATACTACTACTCGGCAATCCTGGAGAAATACGATATCAAAGTGGAATATACGGTAAGCTCACATGCCGGCCATTACCGTTTCACTTTCCCGGCAGGAGTTGCAGCACATATACTGTTCAACGTGCCGCAGACTGCAAAGATCGACTCTACTAACAATGCTGTGCTTAGTGGTGGCAGTGGAGGTGGCAGGGGCAGAGGCGGCTATTTCTATGCCGAGTTCTCTCAACCTGTTTCTTCATCCAGGACTTTGACCAGCGTACAACCTGTCAGGGCAAACGCACGCGGTGGAGCGGGTGGACAGGTGATTCTGGCGGATTTTTCGCCGGGGCAGAACAGACAGATCGAAATGCGTGTCGGCATCTCCAGTATTAGTCTGGATCAGGCGCGTCAGAACCTGCAGCGTGAGATACAGTCATGGAACTTCGACCGGACGCGGGCGCAGGCACGCAAGACCTGGAATGATGCGCTAAGAACCATCGAAGTAAAGGGAGGATCCGAAGACCAGCGCACCATCTTTTACACATCTCTTTACCGCGTGCTGACAAGTGTCTCCGACGTCACAGAAGACGGAAAGTATTATGGCTCCTTCGACCAGCAGGTACATCCGGCAGATGGTCATGGGTTTTACCCTATTGGGGCAGGTGCCGCCATGTGGGGCAATTATCGTTCCCTGGAGCCGTTGCATCTACTTTTAGATCCCCGGGAACAGGTCGATCTCATCCGCTCCTTTATCACGCTTTATGAAAAAACCGGCACTATGTCTGCCATCAACCGTGGACTGAGCGGCCACCACGTGATCGGGGTGGCGCTGGACGCTTACGTGAAAGGCTACCGCGATTTCGATGTGGACAAGGCCTATGAGGCGTTTAAAAAGTTGCAGATGGAGGATACGTTTCTGCCGTGGCGGAATGTGCCGCAGACTTCGCTGGACCGTTTCTATCTCGAAAAGGGATACTTTCCTGCCCTGAAGAAGGGTGAAAAGGAGACAGTCGAAGGGGTTCATCCGTTTGAGCGGCGCCAGGCGGTGGCGGTAACGCTCGAAACCACCTACGACGACTGGTGTATGGCAGAGTGGGCTAAAATACTGAACAAGAAAGAAGATTACGAGTACTTTTTAAAGCGATCGCACAACTACGAAAACGTATTCGACAAGCGTATTGGTTTCATGGCACCCAAGTCGGAGGACGGCAATTGGGTACTCGACGAGAAGGAGTTCAGTCCTATCTGGAGCGGAGGCCAGGGGGGGCGGGAATATTACACTGAAATGAATGGATGGACCTACACCTTCCATGTCCAGCAAGATGTGCCCGGTTTGATCAATCTTATGGGCGGAAGAGAAAAATTTGTCGATAAACTGAATGCCCTGTTTCAAGACCAATTCGGCGGGTATAATAATCCTCCTGAGCCATTTCGGGGATCAGGCAAGTATCTGTTTCAGGCGCTGCTACCTGACATGACAGGTCTGATAGGGCAATATGCACAAGGCAATGAACCGAGTTTTCATATTCCCTACCTCTACAACTATGCTGGCGCGCCCTGGATGACGCAACGCCGGGTTCGCGATATCATGAAGATCTGGTTCAACGCCGGACCGCTTGGAATTAGTGGGGATGAAGACAACGGAGAGCAATCGTCCTGGTATGCATTCAGCGCCATGGGTTTCTATCCGGTCTGCCCCGGCCGTCCGGTGTATGACATCGGAAGCCCGATTTTCGATGAAGTTAAGCTGAACCTGGCAGGGGGAAAAGTTTTTACGATTACTGCCAGGAATGTCTCGGCAGCAAACAAATACATCCAGTCCGCCATGCTGAACGGCAAGCCGTTGAACAAGCCATGGTTCGAACACAAGGATATGATCAGTGGTGGAACAATGGTTCTTGATATGGGACCTCGGCCGAACACTGCATGGGGAAGTGCACCGGAGCTTCAACATTATTAATTTTTAGTACCCAATAATAAATTTATATGAGAGCAACATTTTTGATCATTCTGCTTGCCCTGCTTTGTTCTGAAATAAGTATGGCACAGGTGAACGGTAGTCGGATCATGAAAGTCGACTATAAAAGCCTTGTTTCAAGAGCTGATCTTTCCTATGATACACCGGTTACCAGAAGTGAAGAAGGGATGCCTGTTGGAAATGGACAAATGGGCAGTCTGGTTTGGACAACCCCTTCGGCTATCCATTTCCAGATTAACAGGACCGATGTTTTCTCTGTTGGCTGCAATACCAACAGCTTTCCGATAGCTCATACTACTTACGCAAACGGATGCGGGTATCTCGACATCAACGTGGTCGATTATGGTGATGATGTTTTCACAGGAAAGTCATTTAACCAGCATTTATCCGTTTATGACGGGCTGTCAACAGTGAAGGGAAATGGCCTGAGTGCCCGGGTACTTGCCTGGAATGACGGAGATGTGATCGCAACAGAAATAACAGACCAGCGAAATTCTCCGTCTGCAATTGATGTTGACTTGCGCATGTTGCGGTATGTAATGTCATACAAGGGAAACAAAGACCTTGATGTAATGAACAAGCATGAAGTTCAGGTTCAGACTGGAGAGCATTCAGCATTGTCAAGACTAGAAATACGAGACGGACGAATTATTCTGGTGCAGGAATTTAAGGAAGATAAATTTTACAATGCATCAGCGGTGGCTGTTGGGATTGCCGGGAGAAAATGCAAAGCAGTCTATTACAATGAATTAACCGTACGACTGTCTGCCGAACCGGGCAAAGGTACCTTTACTATTTTAACCTCAAGCGCTTCAAGTTCTGATCCGAAAGTGGATGTAGCCGCTCTTGCCTTAAAACAGCTGGATGCTGCCCAGGCAAAAAGTTTCAATGGTTTATTGACAGATAATGGCAAATGGTGGGCTGAATACTGGTCAAAAGCATTCATTCGGTTACACAGTGACGACAATGTGGCCGATGAGGTTCAAAAGAACAACACTTATCTGCTTTATATCATGGCTTCCTGTTCGCGTGGGGTATACATGCCCCGTTTCAGCGGCATGCTTTGGTACACCAACGGGGATTTGATCATGTGGGGCTCACAGTTCTGGTGGCACAACCAGGGATGTTATTATAACGGGCTAACTGCAAACAACAGACCTGAAATAATGAATCCGGTATTTTCGACCTACACCAAGAACTTCGATTCATTTGCAAAAGCTGCCGTGCAGCAGTGGGGTTCAAAAGGACTCTGGATTCCGGAGACCACCTGGTTTGATGGTCTGGAAGACCTTCCCGACAGTGTGGCCACGGATATGCGTGATTTATACCTTGCCAGGAAACCCTGGGACGAACGCTCGAAAGCTTTTCAGGATTATGCGAGGTATAAGAACAGTCTTAATAGCCGCTGGAACTGGCTTTTCATGGAGAAAATTTCCGGTGGTCCATTGGCAAGAAATGAAAATACTCGTTTCGCCCCTAAGCCTCCGTTCTCCTATACCTCGCACATTATGTCATCAACGGCTAAGGTCTCCTATCTCTATTGGTTGCGGTATGCCTATTACCTGGATAAGGAATGGTTAAAGTCAACAGCCTATCCGATGATAAGAGGTACAGCGGAATTTTACCGGAATTTTCCAAATCTATACCAGGCAAAGGATGGGAAATACCATATCAGTTTTGTGAACAACCTCGAAGATCGTGATAAATGGGGAGGAGAAGATACTGCCGAAGAGATTTCAGCGATGTATGCCATGCTTCCGATCGCTATCCGTGCTTCGGAAATATTGAGAGTTGATGCAGAACTCCGTCCGCTCTGGAAAGAAATACTGGATCATCTGGCACCTGTTCCCGCCTCTCAGTTACCTGCCGAATACTATGACTTATGCACCATTGCTTCAGAGAACAAGGAATTGTTCAAGAGTGTGCTAAGTGCTTACATGAAAAGAAATCCAAACGGGGCAAATGAAAATACCAATGTTAGTTTATTATCCAGGAATGCTGTTGTCGCATCCAACCTCGGTTTAGCCGATCAGGTTAAATATTTAATCCCTAACCAGATGCGAATTAACCAGGCGCAAAGCACGCAAGGTCGGGGTGTTTTCCGGAACCGATTAGCTTTGGGTGAAGGTCCTGGCGCCATTGAATGTGAAAGGCTTGGCCTGGCATCGCAGGCATTAAACGCCGCCTTGCTTCAGAGTGTTCCGCCATCGCCCGGGAAAGATCCTGTCAACTATATTTTCCCGGCTTGGCCGAAAGAGTGGGATGCACAGTTTACACTTGCTGCCCGTGATGCTTTCCTGGTAAGTGCTTCGATAACGAAAGGCCAGATTGAATTCGTTGAGATTTATTCACAAAAAGGTGGTAAATGTACCGTTCAAAATCCATGGGATGAAAGCGAATTAACCCAATACATTAACGGGAAGAAAGTTAAGAATATATCAGGAAAATTATTGGTTATCAACACAATAAAGGGCGACAAAATCACCCTGACGCCCAAGGGAAAACTCTTCACCGAGAAAATTGTAAATTAAACTCAATATTGAAATTTAGAAATTTATGATAAAGCGAATGAAATTACAGATACTTTTATGGATCGTTATGATCAGTTCGCCTTCTTTCGGGCAGAATCAAATTCCACAAATATACCAAAACCCGGTTATTGCCGGTGACTTTCCCGATCCGACCATTATTCGTGTTGGAAAAACATATTATGCTGCCGGAACCAGCGGAAATAAAATTCCCTGTTATCCTTTGTACGAATCGACAGATTTGATTAACTGGAAGAAGATTGGTCCTATTTTTAATGAACGACCTTCATGGGCATCCAATGACTTTTGGGCTCCTGAATTGTATTACAAGGATGGGACTTATTTTGCTTATTACACGGCTAAACGAAAGAGTGATCATGTTTCATGTATTGGCGTTGCAACAACAAAGGATATACACAAAGGATTTACCGATCAGGGAATTATTATCGAATGGGGAGAGGAAGCCATCGATGCCTTCGTTTTTCAGGATGACGATAAAAAAATGTATATCACATGGAAAGCATACGGATTAACCAAGGGACGTAAAGTTGAACTGCTTTGTTCCGAATTAAGCAAGGATGGGCTTCATTTGGTGGGTGAGCATTTTACGTTTTCTGACTATGCACAAGGTTGGAAAGGCGGTGGAGATGATGAAGGACCTTGTCTAACAAAACATGACGGGATTTACTACTTATTTTATTCCAATGGGGGATGCTGCAACAACCAATGTGCATACTGCATCCGGGTTGCCCGTTCGAAAGATTTACGGTCGGGATGGGAACAACTCCCGGAACCTATTTTGCAGGGAGGCGATGTATGGCGCTGTCCCGGGCATGGCACCCTGGTAATAACCCAGGACAAAAGATATTTTTACCTCTATCATTCGTTTAATGTTGCCAATTTTGGAGTTGGCAGGCAGGGAATGTTGGACGAACTTGTTTGGGACAAAGAAAAAGGCTGGCCAAAATTTAAAAACGGAAACACGCCTTCTGTGAAAGCTGCCGTACCATTCAAAAATACCAAGCAGGAACGGGACACAATCTCTATCAAGGAATATTCAAAATAAGAAAGAAGCAATAACGATGAATCAGAAAAATTGTTTTCAGATTTTACTATTTCTTACACTGTTTACAATGCAGGTTCATGCAGGCGGAGTTGTGTTCAAACGCGACATTTCCCCGGCTGAAGGTATGGTGAAACCACAGGAAAAACCATTTCGTCAGGAAATCTGCCTGAATGGAACCTGGGATTTTCAACCGGTGGCCATTCCCAATGACTGGAAACCTGGGAAAGGTCTGGCACCCACCTTGACGGCGCCGCTGGAAGGCAAATGGGAACAAACAAAAATTAAAATTCCTTCTCCATGGAATGTGAACGGATGGGGCGGTGGCAGCAAGGTTGGCAAAGGGACAAATTCGCCCTATGCTCCTTCTTCGGTTTATTACCCCAGTTACCCGCAAAGTTGGGAAAGTGTGCGGATGGGATGGTTGAGACGTAATTTCGAAGTGCCGGAAGCATGGAACGGTGAACGAATCATATTGCATTTTGAGGCGGTAATGGGTGATTTTGTCGTTCTGATCAACGGCCGGCAGGTGGCAGAAAACTTTGGAGATTATATGCCATTTGATGTGGACATCACCGATTTCGTGAAAATCAAAACATCCAACGAATTGATGGTCGGTGTGCGTCATCGCCGGCTTTTCGATAAGACGAGTGAGAAGTACAAATATTTCCGCTCCACTTATCCTCCCGGATCGAATACCGACAACCTTGCCGGAATCTGGCAGGACGTTTTTATGTGGGCCGTTCCTCCGGTCCGGATCACCAATATTTTCGTCAAGCCCAATGTCGACAAAGACGAACTTGAATTTGAGGTAGAAATGATCAATCAAACACAAAAGTCCCAAACAATTTCACTTTCCGGGAATATTACAGAGTGGCTGAATAAAGCAGCAAAGGATGTTCTTTCAGCACCGGAAATTGAATGGGATCTGGGCAGCAAAGCCATGGAACTTCCGGCGAATCAATTGACTCTAAATCCGGGCGAATCAAAGAAAATAAGTCTGATTTCTAAAGTTCAAGGGAAACTGAAATTATGGAGTCCCGGTAACCCAAATCTATATAACGCCGAACTTCAGTTGACGAGCGAAAAGAAAACGATTGATTGCAAAACCGAACGGTTTGGCTGGCGGCAGTTTTTGGCAAAAGGAAATGATTTTTACCTGAATGGAACCCGGATTCAATGTTTTGCGGATATTCAGCATCCGTTTGGGGCTTACATCTGTTCGCGTCGTTTTGCCTGGGCCTGGTTCAAAATGATTCAGGATTTTGGCGGAAACTGTGTCCGGCTTCATGCCCAACCCTGGCCGCGGATGTATTACGACCTTGCCGACGAAATGGGTTTGATGGTACTCGACGAAGGTGCACTTTTCGGAAGTTCACTGTCCCTGAATTTCGAGGAAGAAATTACCTGGAAACGAACTGCCGCGCATCTGGATGCATTGGTGATGCGCGACAGAAACCATCCATCGGTGATAGGCTGGAGCGCAGGCAATGAATTGTTCGCCATTTCGATGTACAACAAACCGGCGCCTGAGCTGGCGAAAGTGTGGGACGACAAAATTGTTGAATTGGCTCAGCGTCCCGCTTTGCTTGATCCGACAAGAAATTTCATTACAGATGACGGCGACGAAGATATGCATGGGAATCTGGCCGTCTGGAGCAAGCATTTTGGACACGGAATGAGTCTCGATCGTTTGCCAAAAGAGATGAATAAACCGCTGGTCATAGGCGAGTCAGGTGCTACTTATTACGGGAAACCCAAGGATCTTTATCAGTTTGTGGGTGAAAAAGCCTATGAATCCTACTACGGAAGAAGCGAAGCGCTCGCCATTGACGTGTATCAAAATGTCGTAAAAATGGCTCGCCCGCTTTTGGATTATTTCTCTCCTTCCGAAGTTTGCTGGTTTGGCATTGAACACATGAACCTGGGATATAACGAATATTCGCGCCTGCCTGAACTTACGGATGGTATATTTGCAGGTTTGCCCTATGAAGAAGGAAAGCCGGGTTATCAGATGGAGCGCATTCCCCCTTATGTTTCAACCTTTAACCCGGGGCTGGATCCGGATTTGCCACTCTACAAGCCCCTGCCAATGTTTGAAGCGTTACAGGCCGCCTTGTCGGGTAAAGAGCCCCTTCCCTGCAAATGGGATCATTATCTGCCACAAACGGAAACAGGGAAACCTGCATTTCCGGAACCCATTTATCCTGAAGCATATTTCATTGGGAAAGCGGAAAGCAAACTGGCCAAACAGCTTTCCTCTTTTGGAATTAATCTTTCGAATGACAAATCAGCTAAGCTGGTAATAGTTGATGGTGAAAATGTGACGGAGGAACAATTAAAGCAGGCAAAAAAGATAATCGGAAAGGTTGAAGCCAAAGGCGGATTAATCTGGGTGATGATTTCAGACGGTAAAATATCTTCGGCGCTTAACGGTTTGCTTCCTGCTAAACTGGAGTTAACTGATCGGCAGGCCACTTCCCTGAAAAGCAATCCGGATAGTGAAATTGGAAAATATTTTCATTTGCCTGATCTCTATTTTTCCGAAAACGATGGCGACCGTAAAATTCTGAAACAAGGCTTGTCTGGCGAAGTGGTCAAACAGGGTATCGTGGTTTTGGAAGCGTCCAATATCGATTGGTCGCTGTTTAACCAGGTCGGTGAAAACCGGAAATGTGCGCAGGTTGTCTTGTACGAACATTTGCAAAAATCTCCCGGAGCAGCTCTGGTGAAAATTCCACTGAAACGGTCGCAATTGTGGATTTCCAGCCTTGATTATAAAATCTCACAGAAAAAAACTATGGTTTTCTGGAAGTCACTATGCCAGGCTTTACGAATCGAACTGAATTCAGGGGATGAGAATAATCTGAATACAGGGAAAAATAAGAAACACGATTTGCTGCTTGATGGTCCGGTTGACAACAAAAAATAAATGGATGTTAAAACAATTAACAGAATAACATAACAAGTATGACTAAGATTTTTAGCAGACGAAGCCTGAACACGGGAAAAGGAATATTCTTTTTTTGTTTGATTGGATTGGAATTCCTATTTTTTGTCCAGAAATTGAATGCGCAACAAACCTACACGCAGGTATTTAATCCGATGCACGGCTTTGTAAACGAAGCGGAAAAACCATTACGCGACGAATTGCGCCTGAACGGGAAATGGCAGTTTATGCCGGTTTACGAAACCAACATGGCCAAATTTGCGCGGCCCGACACATTTCATTGGGACTCGGTGCCATTGAAAGTTCCTTCCCCGTGGAATGCAAACTCATTCTCGAGAGGCGAAGGTGGCGATTTTCTGACATTTCCTTCGTACCCAAAATCATGGGAAAGAGCCCAGATGGGATGGATGAAAAAGGACTTTATTCTTCCTGAAAACTGGGACGTAAAACAGATAAACCTACACTTTGAAGCCATTGCCGGTTTTGCCAAAATCTATGTGAACGGGCATCTGGCGGGCGAGAACCTTGATATCTTTTTCCCCACAGAACTGGATGTAACTTCGCTTCTGAAAAAAGGTTCCAACGAAATTTTGGTGGGCGTGGCCAAGGCCAGTCTGACTGATGTTCCGGGCAAATACGGACGTCGCAATTACGTGGCAGGCTCATTTTGGGGCCAGCACATCGCCGGGATCTGGCAGGATGTTTCGCTGATCGCGCTGCCGAAGTTATCCATCTCCAATGTGTTTGTGCAGCCCGATGTTCAAAACGATCAGCTCACTTTTGCTGTGACCCTCAGAAACAACACGAAAAAAACGCAGACTGCAAATTTGCATGCTTCAGTCCGGAGTTGGGAAAAACCGGCAACTACCGACGTTAACATGTTACCGGTTGATAACGGTGTTTTAAAAGACGAAGTTTTAAGTATCGAATCCGCCGGAAAAGTCAAAATCAAAGCCGGCGACAGCATCCTGGTAAAACTGAGTAAAAAAGTGGATGGCAAACTGAAAAACTGGACGCCTGATTCACCAAATCTGTACGGGGCAATTATCAGTGTAAATACCTCAAAGAAACTGGTTGCAGATACCAAATACACCCGTTTTGGCTGGCGCCAGTTCCTGATCAAAGGAACCGAGTTTCAGTTGAACGGAAAGCCTATTGTTTTGAAAGGTGACTCGTGGCATTTTATGGGCATTGCACAAATGACGCGCCGCTATGCCTGGGGCTGGTTCAAAATGCTGAAAGAGGCCAATGCCAACGCAGTGCGCCTGCATGCGCAGCCGTATCCGTCCTTTTACCTGGACATGGCCGACGAAATGGGTATTTGCGTTTTAGATGAAACCGGAATCTGGTCTAGCGATGGCGGTCCGAAAATGGACTCGGACAGTTACTGGATTTACTGCAAAAAACATGTAAAAAGCCTGGTGATGCGCGACCGCAACCATCCCGCGATTTTCGGATGGAGCGTGTGCAACGAAACCGTACCGGTAGTCATTAACGTATTTCATGCACCGGAAACAATGGTCCAACGCCAGATTGACGAGATCAACAACTGGATAAAAATCGTAAAGAGTTTGGATTCTACCCGCGGCTGGATCTCCGGCGACGGAGAAGACATGCGTCCAACCGATCTTCCAACAGTAATTGGCCATTATGGCAACGAGGGCTCGATGAAAAAATGGTCATCCGAAGGAAAACCCTGGGGTGTAGGAGAAACCGGGATGGGATACTACGGTACACCCAAACAAATTTCGGCCATCAATGGCAACCGCGCCTTCGAATCACAGCAAGGCCGCATGGAAGGTCTTGCCAGGGAAGCATATGATTTGATTGGGAAACAACAAAAATACAAAGCCAGTTATACCAGCGTGTTCAATATTGTTTGGTACGGAATTAAACCGCTGGAATTCGGATTGAGTGACACTACCCGCGCTCCGAAACCAGAAGACGGGATTTTCTTTCCGGCATTTCAGGAAGGAATTCCCGGAGTTCAGCCCGAAAGAATTGGTCCATATACCAGTACTATAAACCCTGGCTACGACAACAGTTTGCCTTTGTACAGACCCTGGCCACTGTTTTTTGCCATTCAGGCAATCAATTCCACACCGGTCAAACCGTTTGTAATTGAACCCAAAGTTTCTTCTGTTAGTCCTGCCACAACTGCTAATTCCAACATGAACGAGGTTGGAATGATCTCCGGAGTCAACAGTATTCTGAAAAACCGCTTGTCAGAAATAGGTGTTCCGTTTGTAGAAAATGCTAAGGGCAAAAAATTCTCACTGATTGTAGTGGACGGAACTTGGCCGACTGCTGATTCATCATCGAAAATAATGATTGATGATTGTCTGGCAAGCGGCGGAAAAGTGTTGGTTTGGGGTGTTTCTCCGGAGGGCCTTGAAAAGCTGAACTTCCTGTTAAACTTCAAACTTGAACTGACAGAGCGTAAAGCTACATCATTCATTAAAAAACAAGCCGACCCGATGATAGGATCACTTGATAACAAAGACTTCTATTTCTCGGAAATGATGAAACAACCGGTCATAAGATATGGTCTGAGCGGCGAAACTGTCAGAAAAGGAGTGATTCTCCTTGAAGCGTGCAACACCGATTGGAATCGCTGGAACGGGCAGGGTGAAAATGTGAAAACCGCCTCTGTTTATCGCAGCGAGCGTGAATCCAAAGCCGATGGTGCAACCTTTGTTAAAGTTCAGAGGGGCGCCGGACAGATATACTTGAGTTCGCTGGACTTGTTTTTGTTGAAATCTGACGGGGAAGAATTAATGAAGACATTGTTAAAGAACCTGGGTGTTTCGCTAAAAATAGTACCTTTAAACAGCCGTAAGGCATTGTCGCCGGTTGGAAGTCTGGAGCAGGCAATCGTTATCAAGGGTACCGGAAATCAGTCTGATGAGATTGGGAAGATGGGCAACCAGCAGTTTACCACCAAATACGAATCGGCAGGTCAGCCAGAACTGATCCAGACCAACACCCAAGGGTTTCTTGATTTGGCAAGAGCTTCGGGTATTGGGCGCGGACAGGGACAAGGCACCCGTGAACTGTTTCTGAGTTTCTGGGTCTTCAGCCCGCGTTCGATGGTCAATTTGCTGGTAGAGCCTGATATGCCCAAACTGGATTTGGTGGTTGAAGGCCGTCTGGACAGGAGCGTATTTGTCAACGGTGTTTTATTTGCCACTGAAGGTCTGTCGGGGAAAGAGAATTTGGAAAATCTTCCGCTCGAAAAAGGTTGGAACCATGTGCTGGTGCGCATTGCCCGCGATCCTGAATCGCGAAGGTGGCAAACACGCATCAGCCTGAAGTCAAACAAGGAAGATTACTTCAAACAGCTTAATTCTTCGGTAGGGCAATGAAAATCATTTCCCCCCCCCAAATCCCCACCAAAATGAAAAATGAAATGAAATTTTTATCTTTTTTAATTATCTTCCTTTTCGGTTGTGAATCTGTTATCGCACAGGATGCCAACCCACTGGTTCCGGCCAGTGTCCGTCCCGCGAAAATAACTGCGAAATGGGCTGATCGGGCACAGGTGACCAATGGTGGGGAAAAACCTGACGGTCATTATCTGTTGTGGTATCAAACCCCGGCCAAAGTATGGGAGGAAGCTTTACCAGTGGGAAACGGCAGGTTGGGAGCCATGGTTTTCGGGGGTATTGCCGACGAAAGGATTCAACTAAACGAAAGTACGCTCTGGGATGGTTATTCACTTGATCCGAGTAATCCGGATGCGCTGAAAGCTTTACCTGAGGTACAAAAGCTGCTTTTTGACGGTAAAAACAACGAAGCCGTTAAACTGGCAGGGAAAACCATGATGGGTCGTCCGCAGGGTGTCAAGCCCTACCAGTCGCTGGGCGAACTCTGGTTCGACACACCAGAAATGGAGGCCACCAATTATGTCAGGAGTCTGGATTTGGCCACAGCGGTTGCCAGCACAAGTTATACTTCAAACGGAGTGAATTACTTGCGTGAAGTATTTGCCTCTCCGGTTAACGGGGTGATCGTTGTTCATTTTGCAGCAAGCAAAAAATCAAAGATAGCTTTTTCACTTACGCTGAAACGTCAGCAGGATGCAAGCTGTAATGCGAATCCCAAAGATCCTAATTCGCTGGTTATGACTGGCCGGTTACCCATCAAAGATAAAGACGGAAAGCCACGTGGAATCAGTTTTGCTGCATCCGTAAAAGCCATTTCCAAAGGCGGAAAAGTTACCGTTGAAAACGGAATATTGAAAGTTTCAGGTGCAAACGAAGTGACGCTGTTAGTTGCAGGAGCTACCAATTACCCGGGAATGCAAAACATGTCGGCCGACTTGAATTCACTGAATATTGATCCGGCAAACAATTGCAGGGAGATGATCGCCAAGGCTGCATCAAAAAGCTATTCGAAACTTAAACTTGCTCACCTGAAAGAACACCAGCGTCTTTTTAACCGGGTTGACATTCACCTTGGACAGGTTGCTCCCGAAACGTTGGCTCTGCCAACCAATATGAGGCTCGACATGGCCAAAGCTGCCGGAAAGGCCGATCAGGGGCTGGTTGAAACTTTTTTCCAGTATGGAAGATATCTGCTGATTTGCAGTTCTCGTCCTGGAGGCATGCCTGCCAATTTGCAAGGGCTTTGGGCATGGCAAATGAATCCGCCATGGAATGCCGATTTCCATACCAACATCAATTTGCAGATGAATTACTGGCCTGCCGAAATCACCAACCTTTCCGAAATGCACCTTCCGCTTTTCGACCTGTCGGAAGCATTGGTTAAGCCAGGAGAACACATGGCGAAAGTGCAATATGGAGCCGGAGGCTGGGTGGTGCATCATTTAACCGATGCCTGGGGATTCACTGCTCCGGCCGATGGTCCGCAGGGAATATGGCCAATGGGATCTGCCTGGCTGGCACAACATCCGTGGGAACATTACACCTACACAGGTGATAAAAAATTTCTGAAAGAGCGTGCTTATCCGATGATGAAAGGTGCAGCACGCTTCATCATGGATTTTCTGGTGGAGGCTCCTACAGGAACTGCTTGTCCGGGGAAACTGGTTACCAATCCATCCTATTCGCCCGAAAATGAATTCTTTCTTCCGAACGGACAAAAATCGGTGTTTACCTATGGTGCAACCATGGATCTGGAAATTATCCACGACCTGCTGACTCATTGCATCGAAGCATGCGATATTTTAGGAACCGATGCAGATTTTAGTGCAGAATGCAGGAAAACACTGGATCGCCTGGCGCCAATCCGCATCAGTCCAACAACAGGTCGTATTTTGGAATGGGCCGAAGATTACAAGGAAAACGATCCGCATCACCGCCATACTTCCCATTTGTTTGGTTTATTTCCCGGTACCCAGATAACCACACTCAGTACCCCTGAATTGGCTGCTGCTGCCCGTAAAACGTTGGAAGCCCGTGGAGATGATGGTACGGGTTGGGGCCTTGCATGGAAAATAAATATGTGGAACCGTCTGCAGGATGGCGATCATGCGTACAAATTATTATCCGTTCTTTTAACGACCAAAACGCTGCCGAACTTGTTTGACAATCACCCACCTTTCCAGATCGACGGAAATTTCGGTGCTACTGCTGCCATTGCCGAAATGCTGCTACAAAGCCAGTCGCGCAATCAGGATGGAAGTTATGAGATTCAGTTACTGCCATCATTGCCATCCGCTCTATCCGAAGGTTCGGTTACCGGTTTGTGCGCACGTGGCGGATTCGTTCTCGATATGTCCTGGAAAGACGGAAAGGTGACTGGCGTAAAAATTCTATCGAGAAACGGACAAAAGTTGAGTCTCCGAACCCTTTCACACAAGTTCGAGGCACAAACCAAATCCGGAGGAGTTATTCAATTGGATGAAAATCTTAGTAAGAAATAGAAAAACGAAAATGAGTTTAATCCATCCGAAATTATTATTCATCCCCTATTTGTTCATCCTGCCTGGTTTGCTCACCGCAAGCCAGAACCTCCGTACGGAGGTAGCAGGTATTCTCGTAATCGGTGATGAATCAAAAATTCCGGCCAATTCAATTCCGGATCCGTTGGTAATGCAAAAGGGTAAGAAAGCAGAAAATCCAAATGCCCCCTGGTTTTTCATACAAATTACCGACCCACAGTTTGGCATGTTTGATGGCAATGCAAGTTTTGAAAAGGAAACCATCCTTTACGAAAAGGCTGTAGCTAAAATAAATATCTTGAACCCTGATTTTGTGGTAATTACAGGTGATTTTGTGAATGACTCAAAATCAAATTCCCAGTTGAAAGAATTTAAACGGATTACGGCAAAAATAAATCCCGGGATTTCAATTTACTATACGCCTGGGAATCACGATCTTGGTCAGTCTCCTGATGAGAATAGCATAAAAACGTATAGTAAAAACTTTGGGGATGATAAATTTTTTTTCGAACACAAGGGTTCATCGTTTCTTGGATTCAACTCCAGTTTAATCAAAGCCAAATTGGTAAAACCTGAACAAAAACAGTACAAATGGCTAACCAAAAGACTGAATGAAAGCCGGGGGGCTTCACACCTAATTTTGTTTTGTCATTATCCGTTTTTTAACAAAAATGTTGATGAGCCAACCGCCTACTCAAACATTGATCTCGGTAACCGTGAAAAGTATCTGGATTTATTTAATAGCAACAAAGTTGAAGTTGTCTTTTCAGGTCATTATCACAACAATAGCCTTTCTAAATACGGAAATTTACAATTGGTGACTACAAGTGCCCTGGGAAAACCATTGGGTATAGCACCATCCGGTATGCGAATCGTAAAGGTGTATAGTGACAGAATTGAACACGAATATTTCGGGTTGGATGAACTTCCTGATACAATTCAGTTTCATTGAACTTTTTAAATGATGAACCTATGAGAATCGTACTGCTTTACATCTTCTGTTTCTACGTAATTGCCAATACATCTGTTGCGCAAAAAAGCAGTTTTATTGTACTTGGCGATCTCCATTATGATTTATTGCAAGATCACGATATGAAGTGGCTTGGCCAAAAACCGGATGATCTGCGGCAGGTAACCGAAGAATACACCAAATACACCAGTGAGAACTGGAGTGATTTTATGGCGCTTCTCAAAAAAAGGGTAGAGACCAACGTTCCACGGATAAAGGCGATTGTTCAACTTGGAGATTTGTCGGAAGGACTGGCCGGCACGGAGGAAAAGGCACGCCAAATGGCTTCCGGTGCCATGAAGGCAATAGATGCAGTCCAAATGCCGGTTCCATGGATAATTGCCAAGGGAAATCATGATATTACAGGCCCTGGAGCCGTAAAAGCGTTCCAGGAATTTTATATTCCAATGATTCGAAAACAGACCGGTAATCCGGAAGTCAAAAGTGCAAACTACTCCTATCACTTCCAAAATGTTCAGATAACCTGCATTGATCCCTGGGACAAAGAAACTGATATCATAGCTTTTCTTGAGCATGAACTTTCCGGGTCGGATGCCAAATATAAATTTGTTGCCATTCACGAGCCTGTAATTCCAGTTACGGAAAGATGCTGGCATATTTTGAGAACCGATCCGCTAAAAAGGGAAAAACTCCTTGAAGTAATTGCCAGGAATAAAGCAATTGTATTATGTGGCCACCTACACCGGTACTCGGTCGTACGGCGCAATACTCCTTTCGGACCTATTATTCAGGTTATGGTGACAAGTGTTATAAAAGACAGGAACTACCAAAATCCAAAAAATAGTATTACGAAATATGGACCTTCCATTGCTGAAAATGTTCCTGACTGGCAACCTGAAACCCTTGAAGCCAGAAAAACCATGTTAGCAGAAGAGGCAAAATATGTGACGTATTACATACAAACCGATTTGCATGGATATGCTGTAATCAATATCGATGAAAAAAATGAAAACATGCAACTTGAGTACTATGCAGCTTTTGCAAAAAATCCATATGACAGGATTGATTTGACCAATTTGTTAAAGCCTTAAAGCCGGATATTTTTTGTTTCACATAATTTATGGAAATATGATTTTACACGAATCACTGAATAAAATTATTCTGATAGAGGCACTGGTTCTGACGACTGCCGGATTTTCAATGGGTCAAAAAAGTAAATCAGAATTTGCGAAAAAGAAACCCAATGTACTCATCCTGTTTTCCGACCAGCACAACAAGAAAGTGATGGGATTCGAAGGACACCCCGATGTGATCACTCCTAATCTGGATAAACTTGCAAGAGAATCTGTCGTGTTTGACCGGGCTTATTGTGTTACTGGTATTTGTGCTCCTTCCAGATCGTCGCTTATGTCCGGTTTATACTCGCGTACCCTCGGATTGCTTTCGAATGGTGAAAAATCGGAAGTTATGAATGAGGTAGTTTCGCTGGCAACTGTTTTTAAGCAAAACAACTACAATACCTATGCTTATGGGAAGCGGCATACGTCGCAGGCAGTGGATGCAGGATGGGATGTTCAGCGAAGTCATTTGTGCAACGAAACTCCCGGGAACAGCTATACGGAATGGGTCGAAAAATTGGGTTACGGAAAAGAATTTGCCCAGGATTGGTCTGCTGAATTTGGAAAAGGGTCACCCTGCTCATCCCATGCAAAAGAGATACTTCCAACTGCTGACCTGGGAACCAGGATTTCGGCGCTTCCGGAGAACATGACGATGGAAGCCTTTACAGCCCAATTAACCGTTCAGATGATCAAAGACCAGGCCAAAAGTGATAAACCATTTTTTTGCTGGGCAACCTTTTATCGTCCACATCAACCTTATACGCCGCAGAAGAAATACATGGATCTGTACGATGTTTCAGCATGGGGAAATGGCCGGATAAATGGCAGTTCAATCAGGAAACCTGCCAGCCTTTATGAACCCAAAGAGAATATTCCTCCAATGATGCAGTCGATCCGCGACGGTGGCAATAAAGTTTGGAATGTTGACAAAGCATACGCTGATGAACAACTCTGGCGGAATTATATTGGAGCGTACTATGCCTTGGTTACTGAAGTCGATCATCACGTAGGGGAAATACTGAAAGCATTGGATGAGACAGGCCAGACCAATGAAACGATCGTAATATATACATCCGATCACGGCGATTTTGTTGGTAACCACGGAATGGTTGAAAAGGCAGCGGCCGGTCAAAATGTTTACGAGGACATTCTGAATATCCCATTGATCATCCGATATCCTGGGAACAAGAAAAATGGAAAACATATCGGTGAATTAGTCAGCCTGGTTGATATTTATCCGACCCTGGTCGAACTGCTCGGTTTAAAGATGCCAAAGTTGAAACATCCTTTACAGGGAGAATCAATGGTGCAGACACTTCTTTCTGGAAAGCCCATGAAAAGGAACTATTTTGTTTCTGAAAGTTGGTCCCAGGCAACGGTGATTACAAAAGATCAGAAATTGGGAATCATGATTGATCCAACTGATTACCAAAGAAAATTTGACTTCAGGTCGTTTGGTGACCAGTTTTTTATCCGAAAATCAGATTCTCTGGAAATTAAGAATCAAATCAGTAACGATGCTTATAAAACAGAAATTGAGAAGCTTAGAGTTTTCTATCGGGATTTTACTTCCAAAATACTGAACATTGGGAAACAGGAAGTAGTGAGTAAGTCAGAAAAAAAATTACAAAATAAATAATTGATATAATGATGATTACATCTTTCAAAACCGTTTTAAAAACTGGCCCCGGCCTACTTTTAAGTTTGCTTTTTTCATTCAATGCACATTCGCAAAAAAAGCCGAACCTACTTGTAATAATGACCGATCAGCAACGATTTGATGCCTTGAGTATTGCCGGAAATACAGTGCTAAAAACCCCAAATCTCGACCGGTTGGCAAAACAGGGAGCATGGTTTACAAATGCCTATACGCAATGTGCAGTTTGTGCACCTACAAGAGCGTCGATCCTGACTGGTTGTACAGTTGAAAACCATCAGATACTTACCAACGAATTGGCAGGTTCCAAAAAGGAAATAGGTAGGATGCCAATGCCAACATTTGACGAAATATTGAGCCAACATGGTTATCGATGTGAATATTATGGGAAATGGCATAGTCCGGAGTTTCATGCCGAAGTATATCAGAACCCTGAATTAAAGGCCAAAAACGGCAAATCGATTTTTGCGCCAGGTGGACTCACAGCCCTATACATGGAATATTTAAATGACAAATTTCCAAAAGAGAGTCTCAAACCGGGAGAGTTGTACGACCCCTTCACAGGCAGGCCATATATCCCGAACCCATTGGATAAACGTTATGGCCTGACAAACGAGGAAGTACTTCAGTTGAATAAAAAGTATATACAGCCCGATCTTCATGGCGAGTCGATAACACCGGCAGAATATTCCTTCACTGCTTTTCATGCCAAACAAACCATGGAGGCACTTGAACGGAACAAAAACAACACCTTCAGCATCACTTGTTCCCTCCATTTTCCCCATGCGCCAATGCTGCCGGTTAAGCCCTATTCAAAAATGTATCCTGTTAAGGAGATGCCCGTCCCGGTAAGTATCGCAGATCCAATGTTAAATTCTCCCTATCGGAGTCAAAATGGAAGGCTGGATAATCCCGAATATGCCGATACGGAAAAGATAAAATACATGATTTCAGATTATTACGGCCTTGTTACGGAAATTGACGACTGGGTCGGGAAGATTATGGACAAGCTGGATGAACTTGGCTTATCGGACAATACCATTGTAATTTTTACAAGTGACCATGGAGAAATGCTGGGCTCACATGGCATGCGTGAGAAAAATGTATTTTATGAAGAATCGGCCCATATTCCATTGATGATTAGGTTCCCGGGGAAAATCAAGTCTGGGACAATAGTGACCGGTTATCTGTCGAACATGAATGTGTTTGCCACAATCTTCGATTATCTTCAATTACCTGAATATCCTTCAGATTCAAAGAGTCTGCGTGGACTAATCGAAAGAACCGACAAAAGTCTAGGTAAATATGTTGTAACCGAATGGTTATACAATGAGGACCGCACTCCTGCTTACATGATCATAAAAGATAACTGGAAACTGTTCATCCCATATTCTGCAGAGTCCAAAGTCATCAACACTCTTTTCAATCTGAAGAAGGATCCGTACGAAATGAATAACCTTTTGGGGAACAATCCCGAAAAAGACAGATACAAGGAGAAGGCAGAGGAATTGCGCAAAGATCTGTTGTCTTGGCTTAAGAAAAATAAATCCAAACATTATGAGGGTGTTAAGGCACGGAAAATGATATGAGAAAGTTCACAGAACTGGCAATTAAAAGACACAAAACCAGGATGATCAAGGCTTGTTTGCTGGTATTGCTTTTATGCTTCATCAAGATATTAAATGCGGCATCACCCGTGGCATCTATTGTGCTGTCTGACCCTTTTCTATCCAACAATTTGACTCATTTTACAGTAACAGATCCGGCCAATGAACCCTATACGATTCAAACAATCAGGGATGGAGTTCAATGTCGTCAAATACCGGATACAAAATATGCCTATTTCAATGTCGATGATGCAACCATCCCTTCAACTCAAAACAATCTGATCTTTTACATTACTTTTTATGATGAAGGGACGAGCAGCATCAACTTGCAATACAACGCGAACGACGGGAACAATTACAAGTCAGCCTCTTTTTCCAAAACAGGCACCAAGAGTTGGATTACTGTAACTGTTGCCATTACCAATGCTTCCTTCCGAAATGCACAAAACAATAAATGCGATTTTCGTCTTAACGGAAGTGGTGACAATTATATTAAAGAAATAGCGATTGCTATCGGGACACTGGATCCGGCAAAGGAGCCTGTTCCGGTTGTTTCTGCCAGTTCCTACTCTGAGTTAACAGGAAAATCTGTAGCCGGTTATCAGGTCTGGTTTGCTGCAGGTAATGCTACATCAGGTTGGGTTCATTGGAGTGCCAATACACCTCCAGCTGCAACTAAAACTCATGTTGAAATCTATCCTGATGTTTCAGAATATGCTGAAACGGATCTGGCTCAAACAGCATTGGCCAATCTTGGTAATGGTTCGATTTCCAAACTCTTTACTTCGTCCAACAAAACTGTGATTGACAAGCATTTTCAATGGATGAAAGAGTATGGAATTGATGGAGTGGCAGTTCAGAGATTCATAGGGAATATCGGAGGGGCCATCATCAATTCTCCAAGCGCTACGCCAATCAAAATTAAACAGGCAGCGGAAGCCACAGGTCGCATTTTTTACATATGTTATGATATATCATCCAGTGGAATGGAAGCGACCTGGGATGATGTCATCAAATTCGACTGGGTGTACAATGTGGAGCAAAACAATCAATTAACATCATCGCCGGCCTATGCGAAAGTTGGGAATAAACCTGTGGTACAAATCTGGGGTCCGGGTTTTACCGACAATCACCCCGGGACGGCAGCCGAAACCATTGCATTGATAAATTTTTTGAAATCAAGAGGTTGTTATGTGATTGGAGGTACTCCAACCTATTGGAGGACAAACGACAGGGATGCCAAAGGCCCAACTCAACCGCTGGCTGCCAACCAGGAGAGTTTTGAAAAAGTGTATCCCGAATATGATATGATTTCTCCCTGGTTGGTTGGACGATTTAAGGACAACTCAGGTGCAGACAACCAGCTTGCTACTTTGATGCAGGATAAAGCCTACTGTGACGCAAGAAAAATAAAGTACTTACCAGTTATTTTTCCCGGATTTTCCTGGTCGCAGTGGAATCCTGGCAATCCGAATGATGCACCCCGAAATGGAGGGGAATTTATGTGGCGACAAGCAAGGAACATCAAAAGTTTAGGGGTCAATTCCATGTACTTTGCCATGTTCGACGAGTATGATGAGGGAACTGCCATTCTAAAAGCTGCCACCGACTGGAGCATGATCCCGACAGACCAGTATTTCCTCACAACAAGTGCCGATGGTATTTGGTGTTCGTCCGATTTTCAACTTAGGGTTGCGGGTGCTGCTATTGAATTGTTAAAGGGAACACGAACTGAAACATCAACCGTTCCTGTTCCTTATTCCAATGGCCCGGTTTTCTACCGCAATAGTTTTGAAAAGAGGACAACTCCCTACAATTATGTAAGTGGAGTGGCCCAGAACACAGGAACATTCAACATCGACCCCTGTTTTAATAACCCTATTGTGCTGACAAATTCAAATGTAATTACTCCGGTTTGTGAAATACAGCCAACCAATGCCAGAAGCGGACTCTATTCAGTCAAAGTAACCGGTAGCATCAGCAGCAATGTATCGGCAACTTATGTTTACAAAACTGCAGAAGTAAAAATTGTGGTTAAACCAAATATGAAGCTTTCTTTCTGGAAGAAAACTGAAAATGAATTGGGTCGCTATCTGTTTGTCGATTTGATAACCAAAAATGGAAAAAACCTCCGCGACAATGGATACAGAGACCAAAATGGCACCAGTATGAACCCCTCTTCCGCACATGGAACGACTGGGGTCGGCTGGGAACAGTATTCCTGTCAGTTTGGAAACGGAGCCCTTTTGGGCGATACCATTACCGGGATAGTAATTGCCTACGATCATTCCGGTTCAGGCTCCTATTCAGCTTATTTCGATGATTTCCTGATAGAAGAAGGACAAGACACTCCTACTGCCATAGAACCATTGGACCGCATTGAAAACAAGTTTGCAGTATACCCAAATCCTTCGAATGGCCATTTTAACCTGAAAATGAATCTGCCCGGTGAATATCAGATAATTGTATATGATTCGTCCGGCAATCTGTTGTCGCATCGAAAGTCGGACAATGACAACGAAATGATTGACTTAACCCATTATTCAACAGGAATTTATATGCTAAGTATCATATCAGATAAGACTAACTATTTCCAGAAGTTGGTAAAGCAGTAATACTAAAAAAATAAAAATGAGATACAATTTTTTCGCTTCAAGTAAAACTACATTTTTGATTGGTGGAAGTCTGCTTTTTATAGCACAAATGAGTTCAGCACAAATCCAGACTGATTCGCCGAATTTTCTGATTATCATGACCGACCAGCAGGCCTGGGATGCTGTGGGCTATTCCGGGAATCAATTAGTCAAGACCCCAAATCTTGATCGTTTGGCCAGTCAGGGGGTTAATTTTTCGCAGGCTGTAACTCCTTGCCCTGTTTGTTGCCCGGCCCGTACCTCCATTTTAACTGGGCGATTGACCGAGACGACCACCATTCGCGACAATACGGATGTGAATAAAAATGATTGCTATTACCCAACTTTTGATGAGATTCTTGTAAAAAGAGGTTATGTTGCCGAATATCACGGAAAATTCCATTCCCCCGAACACATGGCGGCAGCATATTCGAATCCACCGCAATATGGTGTTTCAGGCAAAAAACTCATTACCGATTGGGAGCGGCTCTATGTAAAATATTTGAATGAACATGTTACCAAACGGCCACTAAAGAAAGGTGAGCTTTATGAAAAAACCTTTTACGGCGGCAATGTTCCCTATAAACCAGATCCTATCGACCGTCGGTACCAATATCTGCCCGATGGAGAACTCCCTGAGGCAGAAATCAATCTGAAAAAACTTGGGCAGGACGATGTGCACGGAGTCCTGGATCTGCCTGCAGAATATACTATTACTGCCATTCAGGGAAAGGAGACATTGGAAGCAGTAAATCGTCTCAAAGAGCAGAAATTTGCAATTACCTGTTCCTTCCATTGCCCTCATGTGCCGATAACTCCCTCTGAACCATATGCTTCTATGTACAAATTCGGAGAAATGACTACTCCTGCGTCCATCCATGATAGCAGGAGCAACTCGCCCTACAAACCCAATCCGCTTGAGTCGGCTTATACCGATCCTACCAAAGTTAAGTTCATGGCTGCCAATTACTATGCTTTTGTCTCCGAAATTGACGATTGGGTTGGAAAAATCCTGAACAAACTCGATGAATTGAAATTGGAAGACAATACCATGGTTGTATTTGTTTCAGATCATGGCGAAATGCTTGGGGCACATGGTATGAGAGGAAAATTTTGCTTCTACGAAGAATCGGTCAGGGTGCCCTTCCTGATCCGTTTCCCCGGAAAGATAAAACCGGGACAGATCATTGAAACTCCGGTTTCAACCATGAATATTTTTCCAACCATCCTCGATTATGCAGGTCTGGTGACCATTCCCACTGACGGTTATTCGCTCAGACCGGTGATGGAAGGTGCAAAAACAAAGTATGATTTTGCGGTATCGGAATGGACCTGGAAAAATCAGAATGTTCCTTCGATGATGATCCGGACCAAAGAGTGGAAGTTAATGACCACACACAGGAGCGAAGGAAAAGATGTGGAAGCACTTTTTGACCTGAAGAATGATCCCAAAGAGATCGAAAACCTGCTGGGCTCAAACCCCGGCAGGTTTAAATACAGCCAAAAGACAGAAGAATTGCGCTCAAAATTGATGGGTTACCTAAAAGATGTCAACTCACCTCTTCTGGAAGGAGTTGCCTCCCGAACATTAATCAGAAAATAGGTGAATTTCAATGTTAATGGCGTTTATCCGTCGGATCATAAGCATGTTTAAGTTGAGGTTGAAATTCTTGAAAAACGAGTAAATCATCAAATAAATAATAACAGTATATGAACTCATCTCAAATCCTGATCACCACTGGAATTTTTTCATCTGTTTTTTGCCTTCCTTTCATAACAGAAGGAAAGCCAAAGCTCAAAAGTAAGCCAAATGTTGTTATCATCCTGACTGATGACATGGGCTATGGAGATATTTCATGTTACAATAAAAACCAAATAAAAACACCAAACATCGATGGCTTGGCGGCCGAAGGTGTTCGTTTTACCGATTTTTATGTGCCAACTCCTTACTGTGCACCCTCGAGGGCAACTTTGTTGACAGGCCGCTTCCCACTTCGGCACGGCATGGTGCAGAATCCTGCTCCGGACGCCGGAATAAACAATATCGGATTGAATGCAAGGGAGGTCACTATGGGTGAACTTTTTCAGGGTGCAGGATACCATACCAAGTGTATTGGCAAATGGCATCTCGGACATAAACCGGAATACTTCCCGGTAAAACATGGCTTCGACGAATACTTCGGAATTCTATATTCGAACGATATGCGGCCTGTTCAAATCATAGAGAATCAGGATACCATTGAGTATCCGGTCGACCAGCGGTTGCTGACGAAAAAATATACTGAAAAGGCAGTGGACTTTATTCAACGGAACCAACATTCACCCTTCTTTCTTTATCTTGCTCATGCCATGCCCCACAAACCGCTGGCCGCCTCTTCAAATTTCTATTCAAAAGGAGATCACCAGGAACTTTACAACAGTGTCATTCGTGAATTGGACTGGTCGACCGGTGAGGTAATATCCAAACTAAAACAGCTTGGTATACTTGAGAATACCATTGTCATCTTCATGTCGGATAATGGCCCCTGGTATGGTGGAAGTACCGGTGGACTCAAGGGGATGAAAGCTACTAATTGGGAAGGTGGTGTCCGGGTTCCTTTTATTATCCGCTATCCAAAACAATTTCCTCAGGGAAAGACTGTTTCAACTCCTTGCTGGTCACCGGATATCCTTCCTACCATCATGAAATTGACAAGCATTGATACAAATCCTGCCATAACACTTGATGGCAAGGATATCTCTGGTATTATTCGGGGGAAATCGACGAATCACCCGCCTATTTTTACCATGAAAGATACTATTGTCCGAACTATCCGTGATGGGAAGTGGAAACTGTTCCTGACTAAACCGGATTACTACAAAGTGGTGGATCTCAAAAACTGGAAAGACAATAGAGCTCCGGATGGAACAACAATTTTAGCTCCCGTCGAACAGGCAACCCCGGCTGACTATCCTGGTCTAAAACCAGAAAAGATGGAGAGAGAAATGCTGCTGTTTGATCTTGAGAACGATCCAACTGAAAGCACCGATCTGTCTGAAAAATATCCCCAAATCAAGGAGAAGATGATTAAGAAATTCCATGAATTTCTTAATCATCTTCCTAATACTAAAATTGAATGATTGATACGAAGAATCAGAATTGTACCTGAGGTACCAGACATTTGTTGTCTTCTCGGCTTTGGCTAGCTAGAGTAGAAGTAAACCCCTAAGAATGAGTAAATAACTCATCATCCATTTTGGTTGCATTAGAAATAGACCGAAAACAACAGAGTGACAGTCTAATAGTAATCTTTAATAAATACTAATGTTATGAAGCAGCACAGTAACTTGAACATCGAAATGGGAGCCAGCGACCATTTTAAAAACAGGTGTAGTTTGAAATGCCATTTGAGTAGCGTAAATATCAGAATTACAAAAACAGTTTCAAAGTTGGGTAAAATGGCTATGATTGCCATTGTAGCCATGTTTATTGCAAATTTGGTTAATGCGCAAGCAGGGTCGAACAGACAGCCAGCAAACCAAAAAAGCATAAAAACTGTCTATGCTACAAAAGATTGGGTTATATCTGACTTTGTAGTAACTGATCCAAGATTTGGCGCGAAAGCCGAGCCTGGATTTGACAACAGACAGGCTTTCCAGGCTGCAATTGATGCAGCATATAAAAACGGCGGAGGTGTAGTGTATATACCGTCGGGCAATTATGAGTTCCGTAGCACGCAAAATGCCACCAGGAACGTTAGAATGCGTAAAGGCACTGAACAAACAACGAAAGACTTTAATTACCAATATGTTCTGAGTATCCCATCGAGTGTTCAGCTACGCGGCGACTGGGCGGATCCTGAATTAAACAGTGGGAAAGTTCTTGGAACCATTCTGGAAGTGCGTGTTGGCAAAAACGCGCCAAATTATAACGGAACTGTTGAAAGTTGGTGGAACGACTCGCAGGCTGGCAACGCACTCCGCACTACCTATACCAGCATAGCCGACAGATTTATAGATATGACTTCGGGAACAGGAGTGACAAACCTGTCAATCTGGTATCCTGAACAGGATATCAACGACATAAAACCATATCCATGGACATTATTTCAACCAGGCGGCGACTGTGTGACGATTGAGCACGTAACTCTTGTAAACGCCTACAACGGTTTCTATTCCGCTCCGAGCGAACTGCATTATATTTTGAACAGCTACATGACCGTCCTAAATACAGGAATTGAAGTCCATGTATGCACCGACATCGGACGTATCGAGAATATCAAAATAGACCCTAAATACTGGGCCAATTCAGGGCTTCCAGGTTCTCCCTCTCTTGCAAAGGTTACCGATTACACGAAAGCGAACGGCACAGGATTCAATATGCACCGTTCCGATTGGGAATATGTGTCGTATCTCTATGTCTCCGGTTATAAGACGGGTATGTGGGTCGGTAAAGAACCCGGTTTCTCCGATTCTCCAAACGCACAGTTTTACGAAAATCACATCAGGGATTGCGGAACAGGTTTATACGTTCAGTCCGTCAACCCATATGGATTGCTTATTTCCAATTCGACTTTCGGTGCCGGTAAAGATGGTAATGCCGTGTATTTCTATAACGATTTCAAAACATCCGTTCAATTCAACGGCGTCGATTTTACCGGATCTATCGTCAGCGATGGAAGCGACGGAGCTATATCCTTCGAAAGCTGCACATTTAGCGAATACAACGATTACGCGCTCAGAATAAATAATGGTAATGTGCTGCTCACTCAGTGCGATTTTAAAAAACCTGCCGGTCATGTGTTTCTTGGTACAGACGTGAATACACTCAAATCGGTGAACTCTGGCTATAAACGCAACCTGGAAATCAAAAATGACAGCAAATCCGCCAAAGTTGAGATTTATACCGACAAGCAATATGCTTTTGATCCGATTCCTAAAAACATAAAGACTGACATTAAAGTTCAGCCGAGGCCGGCGTCAAACAATATTCTGAAAGCAGATCTGTCAAGAGCGACAGGTTTTAACAGCGATGTGCCGACGGAAGATGTATCGGCTAAATTGCAAACAGCTCTTAATGAAATTAAAGCTGCCGGCGGCGGTACACTCTATTTGCCGGGTGGAAGATATTTGGTGAACAATCCCATCAAAGTTCCATCGGGAGTAGAATTGAGAGGAACATGGGATGTACAGCATCATACTCAAAGTGGTGGTACGGGTATATTTACGACTTATGCAGGAGGCGCTTCCGGTGAAAAGGGTGCATCTCTCATACAACTTGAAAAAGGTGCAGGTATCAGAGGTATTACAATCGCGCAGCTTAATATCGCAACGGATGGTTTTACCGCTGAGAATCCCAGAACAACTCCATTCCTGATTCAGGGACAAGGTCCAAACGTATACATTGTTAACATGACTGAGGTCGGCGATAAAGGGATAGACCTCGCCTCCTACAACACCAGCGGTCACTATGTTGATTATTTTGCCGGCGTACTTGCAAGAGCAGGTATCTGGGTAGGCGGAGGTGCTGAAGGTGGATTTATCAGGAATATGCAGCTCAATCCGCATTACGGATCACGCCTCCCACAAGGTGGGCAGGGATATCCGAGAATTGCTTTGACTCGTTTCTTACAATCACATTGCAGTGCGCTTAAATTCGCAGACATTAAAAACCAGACGATTTTCAATAATTTCGTTTACGGGTCATTCTACGGGTTACATTTCCTGAAAGATGAAATTACCGGTAAAGATCCCGGCAAAATGATTGTTATTGGTCACGGTTCAGACGGATGTTCGTTTTCTTTATTTGTAGAAGATGCAGGCAAAAAAACCAAATTGATCGCGATCAACTCTGAATTGGTTTGTACGCGGACAGCAGAGCCTGTCAGGTCGTATGTTCTTATAGGAAGCGATGCCAATACCACTAAAGTTCATCCAAATGCTCAACTTATCCTTTACAACAGCGCTTTTTGGGGTAGTCCTGTCATTGGGGCTATCATCAATAGCGGCACAGTACGTTTTCAACAGGCAAATTTCCAGCGGTGCGGTGCTCCCGGCATTGACAACAGAGGCGGGAAAGTGCATGTGTACTCTTCATACTTCGCACAAAGAATGACAGGCGACGAGAGGACACTCAGGGAAATCAGTGATGCTGTGGCTAAGGGAGATAACGTGTATGCGAAGCTACACACGACCGGCGTTTCAATAGAGTTAACCAATAACCGTTATATCTCTGGGTTTAGCAAAAATGACGCGCAAACGGGTAAGATTTATGGATCTGATATAGTTTCCGGTAAAAAATAAAAATTAATTGTTATGGAAAATCGCAGAAAGTTTATCAAAAAAATTGGAACTGTTGCAGCCTTAGGTTTGATCGCAGATTGGGCTTCTGCAATTCCTGTATCCGACAAGTGGGGTGGAATTCTTCCACAACGCCAGTTAACAAGGGACGGTCAAAAAGTAACGGCTTTTTGCCTTGGTGGCTATCATTTGGGATTCATTGACAATCCCGCTGATGCCGAAAGAATGGTTGAAAGATCCATGGAGTTGGGTGTTCGTTTTTTCGACAATGCCAGAAAATATGTCAACGGTCGTGCGGAAGAGTACATGGGTAAATTTCTTACTCCCAAATACCGTGACCAGATTTTCCTGATGACAAAAGCACCGGGGAAAACAGGTGCTGAGGTGCGACAGATGCTGGATGAGTCATTAAAAGCTTTAAAAACCGACCATGTCGACTTGTGGCAAATTCATGCACTAAATACTCCGGAAGATGTTGATAACAGATTAAAAGCAGGTGTCCTGGATGCCTTTCTGGAAGCAAAACAACAAGGTAAGACTCGTTATATTGGTTTTACCGGTCATCAAAGCCCTAAAACTCATTTATATTTCCTGAAAAAGCTGGATGAATTGGGTATTGAGATGGATACTTGCCAGATGCCGTTAAATGTTTGCGATCCTTTCTTTGAGTCATTCCAACACCAGGTTTTACCAGTTCTTTTGGAGAAAAAGTATGGTATTCTTGCCATGAAAACAATGGCTGGTGGCAGCATGATGGGTAAACGAATAGATACCACTCCCAAGGAAATCAAAACAGAAGATATTCCTGACGTAGTAGCAAAAACAAATCTTACCTATGCAAATCTCCATCAGTATGTGTATTCTCTTCCGGTTTCTACGCTAATTAGTGGTTGCTTGAATACAGATGAACTGGAGGCAAATGTAAAAGTTTTGAGAGGCATGAAAAAACTATCTGAATCGGATAGAATGAAACTGGAGAAATATGCTGAACCTTATGCTGGAATGTTCGTTGAGAACTATAAAAGGATATTGAAGTAATTCCCAATCCAATTAGAAACTGTAAAAATTTCTTACACAGAGAATCTATAACTCCACAATGAGATTTTAAATAGCTTTAAAAATTGTGGCTTGCATTAAAATTACTAGAGGAAAAAACGATTTTCTCTCTGTAAAACTCCGGGGTTTCTCCTCTGAAAACAGATCATGGCAGAAATTTCTATTCACCCTAAGTTTTCGAAAAATGGAAAGTTATTCTCTGTGTAATAAATTTAAACCATCTATTAATATTTACCAACTATAATTTAAACGAATGAAGATGTCAGAAACCAACCCAGGAATTAATCGAAGAGATGCGATGAGACTATTTTCAGCAGGCTCGGCCGCCGGAATCCTGGGTCTGTTCGAAAGTCCCGCCGCAAGAGCTGAAACACATTTAACACCATCCTATGCCGTAGGGATGCCCAAGGTAACCATAACGAATGTAAAGGCCATTGCAACTGCACCCGAAGGTGCAAACCTTGTTATTGTAAAAGTGGAGACCAGTGAGCCCGGTTTATACGGTATTGGATGTGCAACGTTTACGCAAAGGGCTTTTGCAGTTGTTACTGCTATTGAAAAATACCTGGTTGATTTTTGTGTTGGGAAAGACGTTGACAATATTGAAGATATGTGGCAATCGGCTTATGTCAGTGCCTATTGGAGGAATGGTCCTGTACTTAATAATGCATTAAGTGGTCTGGATGAAGCATTATGGGACATTAAGGGAAAACGGGCAAATATGCCTGTCTATCAGCTTCTTGGAGGCAAATGCAGGATTGCAGTCGAATGTTATGCACATGCCAGTGGCCCAACACCTGAAGCGATCTCAGAAAATGTTAAAAAGTTTATGGATCAGGGATTCCGGCATGTTCGTATTCAGCAAGGTGGTTACGGAGGTGTGGGAACCATGGAATTAAAACCCGACTTCAAGGAGGCTGGCTTTGGCAGACAAAGTGATTCTTTCTCAGATCAGCATACTTATCTGAAGAGAGTGCCCAAAATGTTTGAAATAGTACGCAAAAGTTGTGGTGAAGATGTTGAATTGCTGCATGATGTTCATGAATTGGTAGAGCCGATGGATGCCATCAATATGATTAAGCAACTAGAGCAATATCACCCCTTCCTGATTGAAGATCCATTCTCGCCTGAAAACATGAAGTGGCTTAAGACCCTTCGGGCCAACACCACGGTCCCAATCGCCATCGGCGAGTTGTTCAATAACATAAATGAGTTCAGGGATCCGATGGTTGATCAGTTGATTGATTACATCCGAATTCATATTTCTCAAATTGGCGGAATTACTCCGGCAATGAAAGTTGCGCGGCTAGGTGAGTGGTTTAATGTCAAGACTGCTTGGCACGGACCAGGTGATACTTCCCCGGTAGGACATGCCGCGAATGCCCATATCGACCTTGCTATCAAGAATTTCGGAATACAGGAGTCACACTTTTGGTCAGCCAAAGCTCAGGAAGTCTTCCTGGGGTGCCAAACCTATAAAAACGGATATATGTACATCAATGAAGCACCAGGTATTGGCGTTGATATAAATGAAAAGGAAGCAGCTAAATATCCTATTGGTACGAAATCGAACTGGACAGTAAGGAAAAGTGACGGAACGATCATTAAACCATAATTATCAGATACATGAAAATTGCAGTTGCATTGATCCTTGTTTTAGGTACTATTAATTTGGTTCAGAGTCAAAGTGATCACAAAACTTACTTACTTCTCATTGGTACATATACAAAGTCTTCAACGAATGACGGTATTTACGTATACGATTTCAATAGCCAGACAGGCGAAGTTAATTTAAAATCAAAAGTTTCAGGGGAAGAAAATCCATCCTATTTGGCAATTGGCAAGGATGGAAAACATGTTTATGCAGTTAATGAGGTCAGGAATGGTGGCATAAGTTCTTTTCTCTTTAACCCAACATCCGGAGTACTTACATTTTTAAATCGTGTTAGTTCTGGAGGGGACAGCCCCTGTTATGTCTCTGTTGATGATAAAAACAAATATGTGTTCGCGGGTAATTACGGGAGTGGAAGTTTATCTGCAATTCCATTAAAAGAAGATGGTTCCTTAGGCACTGATCCTCAAGTCATACAGCACGAAGGCAGTAGTATTGATAATGGGAGGCAGTTGGGCCCTCATGTCCACTGTACTGTTCTTTCACCTGATAGTCACTATTTAATGACTCCTGATTTGGGAACAGACAAAGTCAGTATTTATCAGTTTGATGCTTCAAAGATTTCTCAGCCATTATCCCCTGCTGAACCAGCATTTGTCTCAGTCAGGGCAGGAAGTGGCCCGAGGCATCTCACATTTCATCCAAATTCAAAATATGCTTATCTGATCCACGAGATGGGAGCAATGATAACAGTATTTGATTATAAAAAAGGACAACTGATAGAAAAACAAACAATTACTATGCTGTCTCCTGATTTTAAGGGAAAAGTAGGCGCTGCGGACATACATATTTCACCGGATGGTAAATTTTTATATGGGTCAAATCGTGGTAATGCCAATGAGTTGGCAATATTTGCTATTAATAAGAACGGAAAATTGAATTATGCTGGTCGTCAACCTGCTCAGGGCAAAGGCCCACTCAGTGTCTTACAATTGCTAGTTTACAGGTCGAAGACACTGCGTCGGAGAAGACTCCGATGCAGTGGCACGTCACGTCGGTATCGTTTTGGAAAATCCTTCACGGCG
>CAIUUO010000191.1 GCA_903902325.1 uncultured Bacteroidia bacterium | reverse complement strand
CATATCCACACTGGATAAAACTTCAATAAGAGAATTACTTACAGAAATACAAGTCAATCAAAATTTCAAAGAACAGTATGATTTATTTAATACTCAATTTTAACGCATCAGCACTAATTAAAGATTACAAATTACAGATTACAAATTGTGTCTCGCTGAATTTGTAATCTGTAATTTTTAATTTGTAATTATTTCAGTTCATTGGGTTGCACCACATCCATATCTCCATAGTCGAGGTTTTCGCCGGCCATACCCCAGATGAAAATGTAATTGGCGGTACCGGCTGCGGAGTGGATCGACCAGTTGGGAGAGATGACGGCCTGTTCGTTGACCATCCAGATGTGACGGGTTTCCTGTGGCTGACCCATGAAGTGGCAAATTGCCTGACCGTCAGGAACATTGAAATAGAAATAGACCTCCATCCGGCGGCTGTGTGTATGGGCGGGCATGGTGTTCCAAACGCTTCCGGGCCGCAGTTCTGTCATACCCATCTGAAGCTGGCATGTTTCGATCACTTTGCTGATCAGCAGCTGATTGATCTGACGCTCGTTGGATGTCTGCTGGGAACCCATTTGCAAAACGTTGGCGTCCTTGAGGGTGATGTGGCGGGAAGGAAGTTCCTTGTGGGCAGGCGTCGAATTGAGGTAAAAACGGGCAGGTTGAGCCGCATTTTCAGAGCTGAAAATGATTTTTTCTGATCCTTTCCCGATGTATAGGGCATCTTTGAAATCCATGGTATAAACTTTACCATCAACTGTTACCGTACCCATTCCACCTACATTGATGACACCCAGTTCACGGCGGTGGCAAAAAAACGGAGCCTTCAATGGTTCTATGGTGGTAAGTTCAAGCGGTCCGCTAACCGGCACTGCGCCTCCTGCGATATACCTGTCATAATGTGAATAGACGAGATGAATCTGGTCGGCTTCCATGACTTTCTCAATCAGGAAGTTTTCCCTAAGCTGTTTGGTGTCATAATGCTTGACGTCGGACGGATGGGCGGCGAAGCGTTCTTCGAAATGTATTGCCATGAGGTAGAAAGTATTGATGTTTAATTTCTGAACGAGTGCCTAAAGTATTTAAAGTGCCTAGAATGCCTAAATTACTAATGCTATATTCAAAATGCATAGGGTAAGTTACTCTAGGCATTTTAGTGCACTTTAGGCACTTGTTCCGGAAACAAAGATAACTTCTTTTCAGTAAGTGCGCAATCGATTGCATTTTTATTTTGATTTTGTCGTAAAAAAAAATATTTATTCACATCTTTGTGCTTCAATCAGCTTGCTATGCACAAAAAATCGGAGCCAACCATTCATGATATTGCCAGGGAACTGAAGATCTCTGCCTCAACCGTTTCAAGGGCTCTGCAGAATAATCCGCGAATCAGCCAGAAAACCAGGGATAAGATCAGGGAATTGGCCGAAACAATGGGTTACCGTCCGAATACCCTTGCCTCCAATCTGAGGAACAAGAAATCGAACACCATCGGAATCGTTGTGCCGCTGATCAACAGGCATTTCTTCTCCTCCGTGATCAGCGGCGTGGAAGAGGTGGCATTCAAGGCAGGTTATACCGTCGTTATTTCGCAATCCAATGACCTAGCCAACAAGGAGATCGCCATTGTCCAATCGATGTTTGCCAACCGCGTCGACGGACTGATCGTCTCGATAGCCATGCAAAGTACCACCTTTGAACATCTTAAAATTTTCAAAAAACGGAATATACCCCTGGTTTTTTTCGACAGGGTCGTTCCTGAAATTGAAACCGACAAGATCGTCGTGGATGATTACATGGGTGGATTTCGTGTGACACAGCATCTAATCGATCAGGGTTACCAGCGGATCGGGCACATGGCCGGTCCCCAGAACCTCATGACTTATGCGGACCGGAAAAACGGTTACGCGGATGCCTTGAAGAAAAACGGAATACCCTACGATGAATCTCTGGTCATTTCCAGTACCCTGATCAGTGAATCCGGCGTGGCAGCCGTCCAGCAAATGATGGAACTGCCCAATCCGCCGGATGCCATTTTCTGCGGAAATGACACTACGGCGCTTAGCGCGATGATCTACCTGCGCAACAAAGGGATCAGGATACCCGAGGATATGGGAATTGTAGGATTCAGCAATGAACCTTTCTCGAAAGTTGTTTCACCCTCCATCTCGACCATTGCCCAGCCTGCTTTCCTGATGGGTCAAAAGGCTGCCGAACTTATCTTGCACCAGATTGCGCACAAGGGAAAGAGCTACCAGACAGTGGTATTACCTACAGAACTGATTATCAGGGAATCCTCACAGAGAAAGAAAATTACTGAAAAACTATTTTGAACCTGTTTAAAATCCTACCTTGGTGTCCTTCTTGAACCCTTTGGGTCCTTTGTGGTAAAAATACTATTTTACCACAAAGGACCCAAAGGAACGCATTAAGGACTCAAAGTAATTCAGGCCTATTTCTTCAGGAAAAAAACAAGGGCCGCTATCAATCCGGCAGAAACAACAATCCAGCGAAGGATTTCGGGCTTCATTTTCCCTGCGAGTCTGCCTCCAATCAATCCGCCGGTAAGAGATCCAAAAATCATGATAAAGGCGATCATCCAGTCAACTTTCCCTGAAAAAGCGAAATAGATGGCGGCCGAAAGATTTATTGCAAACCCTAGGGCTTGTTTCAGGAAGTTAAGCCGGTTCAGCGAATCGTCCGTCACCAATCCCAAAACGGCCATCAGGATGACTCCCAATCCTGCGCCAAAATAACCGCCATAAATAGCAGCCACAAAAACCAGCGAAAACATGACCAGCGGATTGTGGTGTTCGGTATGGGCATGACCGATTCTGGAGACCACCCAGTTCTTGACCTGAACCTGGAAACCCAAAAGGAGTGTTGCAGCCAATATCAAATAAGGGATCAGGCTCCGAAAGGCTTTTTCTTCCGTGTTTAAAAGGAGCAGGCCTCCAACGATTCCGCCTACAACGGAAACCGGAAGCAATCTCAGCAATCTCTTGTACTGTGACCTGAAGTCCTTTCGCTGCGACCACATGCCGCCAATCGTACCGGGCACAAGGGCAATGGTATTGGTGACATTGGCAACAACCGGTGGAATTCCCAGTGCCAATAAGGTCGGAAAACTAACGAGGGTCCCACCACCGGCGATGGCATTGATAAATCCGGCCACCAGGGCTGCCAGAAGAATGAGCAATTCGTTTAGAAGCGGCATACTGAAAAATTATTGAAGGTGCAAAGATGGGAAAAGTTGGGCTCAAAGGCCATCATGGAAGGAAAAATTCCAGACAAACAAATGCGAGCGGAGACCTGATCAATAAATCAACTGCAACAGGGAGACTCCCTGCCTGGGAAGATCAATCCTTATCAGGGCTTTGCCGTTTTCAATTTTGAGCCATTGGGGTGAAGTAAACAGTTGTAGTTGACCTGCCTTTTCGAGTTCTTCGATTTGACCGGACGTGGGCTTCTGCGGAGAGCCCATTCCCTTCCAAAGGGTATATGAATTGCTGTGACTCTGATCAATCCTGTAATGGTTCACTAAAATTTTTCCATCAGGCAGCCCTTCCATGCTGATTTCGACTTGTGACGCGGGAATATTGAGATCGTTATTGTCATGGTAATTCCATATCATTACTGTGGAGCTGTTCTTTCCTTTCGCTGCAATGGCATTGATATCTGGTTTATCGCCCCTGACGCTTTCATCACGTACCTGAAGATAGTTGTAGGCCAGGTTGCCCTGATTTACCAAAACCCTGTTTCCCGACATCATTCCATACATCCTGAAAACGTTCAGGACAGGCTTGTCAACACCATTTGTAGCCATATCGCGGAATCCGGCGAACCAGGGCTGGTTTTCGAATTCAAACCCCCAGGTTACGGCGCCTGTCAGGTTCACTCCATAGTGATCAGCCAGTTCATATTTCCTGGCAAAGGCGGCTGCCGTGTAACTCGCGTACATTGTTCCGTTACGGTAGGCATTCTGGGGATAGTCGGTCTCTGAACAGGCGGCACATCCCTCTGGATCGGACTCTCCGATAATGACCGGGAGCTTTTTCAGTGACGGATACGAAGCCACAATTTCGAAACCCCTGCTGATATCCCGCAATTGAGTGCCCAGATTCATCTGTACCATACCGTTTGCCATTTTCGGACTTCCTTTCGCGTGGAAAGTGATTAAATCAAGGGGTGCGCCTGTTCTGCCACTAACAAAATTCTTTCCTTTTGTTACATGATCCAGAAAGGCGGTTAAGAATTTAGCCGCGCCTTCACTTCCCGGTCCAGTGGTTTCGGGCCCTCCTATCCTGGCAGTTGGCAAGGCCCTTCTGACGGCATCCGCCGTATAATCGTACAACTTGAAATATTCTTCCATGGTCCCGCGCCAATACCCTATATTCGGCTCATTCCACAATTCCCAGTACCATGATTCCACCTCCTTCTTCCCGTATCTATCCACAGAATGGCGAACCCACTGATAAACCAATTCCGCCCATTTCCTGTAATCTTTCGGCGGATAGGCCCAGCCGGTGAAAATCTCATCGTATTTGGCTCCCGGTTTCCAATAGTGGCGGTAGGGCTCGGGTTTGACAGACATAGCCTGTGGCATGAATCCAATCTGGGCGATGGGTTTCATGCCCCTTTCGACGTAAGTATCAAATATCTTGTCAATAATCTTCCAGTCATAAACAGGATTTCCGTTTTGATCTTCTGTAAAGGCATTGGTTGAACCCCATTTCAGCGCATTGGTTCCGTCGCCCGTCACCAACATGCTATGGGCACGAACATACACAGGAACCGGGCTAAGAGAGGCAATTTCAGAGAGCAGTTTCCTCCCGTCCTTCATGTAGGTATAATTGGGCTCATCATAACCCCAAAATGCCCAGACAGGTTTCATCGGGCCAATTTCCCTGTTGAAATTTACCTTTATGGAGACAGGCTCCCCAATAGGGCTTTGTGCATTCAACAAAGAATAGCAACAACACCCCAACAAGCATAAAATCAATCGCCTAATTACCGGAATACTCATTTTTGATTGCAACCTGCTCATCCAATAGTTTACGACAGGGTCAATTCACACCTGTCAATCATTTATCTAACTTTACCGCATTCGCTGATACCTCCTTCTCAACCACCAACTGTTTGCCGGCATCAGTTATCCCTGAATTTTTCAAAACAATATCTTCAGTTTTAGAACCGGAAATATGGATAAGCGGAGTCGTACCAGATGTTGCAGCCAGTCCGTCCACAGTGATATGATGGCTGTTTTTGAAGTCCATCACCGGGCTCTTTTTGGTGATCAGTTTGAGATCCTTGATTTGAATTCCTGTGGCATCCATGCAAATCAGGCCATAATCGGCTTCCATCTGGATGTGTGTTATATGAATGTTAAGCAGGTTCATTTCAGGCAATCCCTGCAGGAATATTCCCTGGAAGGCTCCCTTGCAGCTGATGTTTTTGATGAAAATATTCTTGAACTGAGGAGTCTCTTCCGTAACAGGCAGAAGTTTTGGCTGTTGTCCGTCTGCGCCGGCTTCAGAATCTTCTGAGGGTGATTTACCGTTGTAAAACAGGTTAAAGGAAATTGCCTGGGAAGGGATATTGATCATTTCAATGTCAGAAATATAGATATTCTCGACCACTCCGCCCCTTCCGCGGTTGCTTTTGAAACGCAGGCCAACATCGGTGCCAAGAAATGTGCAGTTGGATACATGCATGTTGCGCACTCCTCCGGACATTTCACTTCCGATTGTCACACCGCCATGTCCATGGTACACGATGCAATTTTTGATGACCAGGTTTACTGTTGGCTTGCCCCTGTCGCGTCCCTCCTTGTCCTTGCCCGATTTGATGCAGATGGCATCATCTCCGCAATCGAAATTACTGTCATATAATACAGCATTTTTGCAAGATTCGATGTCGATCCCGTCACCGTTTTGGGAATACCATGGATTTTTCACTGTGGTATTCCTGACAGTCAGATCTTCACACAACAAAGGATGAATGCACCAGGCCGGAGAATTCTGGAAGGTTGGACCGTCGATCAGCACCTTTTTGCATGCTACCAAACTGACCATGACGGGTCTCAGAAAATCATGGACCTGTTCAAACTCCTCCTTTGTCCTAAGGTTGCGCGGAATGTTCATCGCCGACATTTTCTCGCCATTGATGAATTGTTGCGAAGGATACCAGGTATTCCCCTTCTCATTGACGATCCCACCCGAAGCAACCAGTTTCTTCCATTGTGATTCAGTCAGTTTCTCCTTTTTTACTGCTCTCCAAACATCGCCCGAACCATCAAATACCCCATGGCCAGTGATGGCAACATTTTCAAGGTTCCGCCCATTCAGGGGCGAAGTGCACCTGTAAGTATGAAAGCCTTCAAAATTGGTATCCACCAACGGATACAGGCTTTTATCCGTAGAAAAAATCACCAGTGCACCCTTTTCAGAATAGAGTTCGATGTTGCTTTTCAGGGATATTGGACCAGTCAGCCAGGTTCCGCGGGGAATAACAACACGTCCTCCTCCCTTTCTCGAGATAGCCTCAATGGCATCCCTGAAGGCAATGGTACAAAGCACCTGCCCTCCACTTATGGCTCCAAAATCTGTAATCACTACAGAATTTGCGGGTATCACGGGTTCTGCGACCACAGGCATTTTAAATTCGAGTCCGCTGTACAAATCGGAAGCGCTAATTTTGGGACTTCCCGACTGTGCCAGAGAAACTGTGGCAAACAGAACTACTGAGAACAATGCAACTGTAGATTTAATTGAATTCATAATTTTCGGTTTACGATTTTGATTGTAATATTATTATTGTTCCAAATCATTTAACATTTCAGATAATATCGTTTAAAATGGTCGCGTAAAGAACGCAGAGAACGCAAAGGAAAACAAACCTCTTTGCGAGCTTTGCGTTCTTTGCGCGAAAAACCAGTTCTATCACAGTTCAAAGGCTCATTTTTCTATTCTGAACCAGTCGATATCCGCAGATCCGGCATCGTTAATTACACCATTCCGCAGGGCATAGAAACCAATTTTGGCTCCAATCCAGCGTCCCTGGACTGCCTTGAAAGAGCTGTCAGTTTGAATATATTCAGCTCCATCTGTCCTGAAGCTGAAAGAACATTCAGCACCTTTTCTGACCTGAACCCGGAAAAAGATTGTGGATGATGCGACTGGAACAGGCAATGACAACTCTTCTTTCCCACCTTTGTCGGCCTGTTTGCAGTAACCGGTTCTTACCACCAGTTTTCCGTCTTCCCGGATAATTGAAATCCTGCAATAATCCAATCCCATCACCACAAGCCCAACTTCCTCCTTGTCAAACCGTGCTTCGAAGGTAAGCTTCGTGGTAGCCGTAAATTCAGGCGCCGGAAATTTCTGAAGCATCAGGTTCGAAATGTTCCAAAGATTGACCGCATCGGGAGGGCGTGGAATACAGTTCAGCCTGAAGAAACCAAGATTTCCGGAGGGATAACCCCAGGTCATCTGGTAATTGGCATGCCACTGCCATTGCAAACCCAACTCAGCTCCGTTGAATTCATCGCTTTCAGGAGGAGTCATTACCGGATAGGTCTTGCCCACATTGGGCTTTTTGAAGGTTCTGACAGGATTGCCGATGCCTGTACCAGCATTGTCAATCCCGATGACAGGCCAGTCGCTGACCCATTTCATCGGATTGAGATGCAGAACACGACCATAAGCCCCCAGATCCTGGAAATTCAGAAACCAATTCTCACCCGTCTTGGTATCCACCCAGGCGCCCTGATGAGGACCATTGATGTCGGTACTGCCTTGATTCATCACGACTTTGTCTTCGTAAGGTCCAAAGATATTTTTTGAGCGCATCACCATTTGCCAACCAGGTGCAACGCCACCGGCAGGGGCAAAAATGTAATACCAGCTATTTCGCTTGTACATTTTAGGTCCTTCGATGGTGGGCTGATTTTTGTGTCCATCGATAAGCATCACACTGTTTCCAATCAGTTTGGTGGCATCTGTTGCCATCCTGCTAATCATGATGACACTCTTGACACCTGCCCGGCTTCCCGCAAGGGCATAAACCAGGTAGGCTTTCCCATCCTCATCCCAAAAAGGTGAAGGATCGATGAGCCCTTTCCCGGTTTGAACCAGCAGGGGT
>CAIUUO010000190.1 GCA_903902325.1 uncultured Bacteroidia bacterium | reverse complement strand
ATACTGAAACGGAAGTTATCGGGAAATTGTCAGAAGTGACAGCAAAAGCCTTCAGCTTCTATATGCTTTCAGATCTCTTGGGCCGCACCTATCAACTCAATGAGCTGGCACGTCATATCAGATCTACGCAAAAGGATAATAAATCAGGGTCGTCACCTGAAACGTGTCAAATGGAAATTCTCGAAGGCGGCATGGCTTTGGTGGATATGCTGGAGGAAAACACTTTGAAACTGGTCTCCAGTGCTCGCTCCGAATATGCGAGCGTAGCAGCGGAAATAAATGCGGTAGAAGCAATTGTGCAAAATATGAAGAGATTCGATGACACGGTTTTTAACGAATTATCCAAACGCTTTGGTAGCGGAGTTGCCATGCGTGCGGCAGGGAAATTCTAATCACGACAGGAGGAATTTATGGCGAACAAGAATGGAAGAACCAAACAATCGGCTGGCATCGAGGGTATACAGCCGACGCAACAGGAACAGTCATCGAAAGGCAGGCCAAAGAAAACACCGGAACAATGGCTGCAGGACAAGCTCGAACAAGCCAAAGATCCCAATACCCAATATCTTAAAAGCACCACCGTAGATACGGGCGAGTTCATCACCCTTCTTCGGTCCAGCGACAACCTCATATACCAGATGCGCATGAAAGTGGGAAGAACGATCTCTTTTGAACAGGCACAAGGCTTTTATGAACGACACCGGTCTCTAAAGGAACAACTCAATATTCTGAATGCTGAAATCAGTAAAGCCATGGCATGGGACTATACTCCGCCACGCGGGTATAGTAATCCCTTTCCAAAAAATAGGGATGCCGCAGAGACAAAGAATCAATCAAAGCCGGCGAAGGCAGAGCAATTATCCGCATTAGTTGCTGAATAACGCGGGGTTTTTTGAATAAACTAAATTGAATACGCACGATTAACAGATATTTTATACTCTATTTAGAGAATCCGTCGGCTTTGCCACGGTTAGACTTCACAGGTTGTAGTCCTGGAAGAATTTCCTCAGACATGGGATGAAACGTTCTGAAAGATCAGGCCATCTTGCCCCTTTCAGATGTATTTACGGTTGAGCAGCAGTATGCGTTCTTCCGATAGTCGTTTGGGTAAAATGACTTAAATCAAGACACTACCGGTACGTGCAAAATCTGACACATATTACACGAATAATCGACCCTTTCCGGCAAAAGCCTGAACGGGTTTTTTATTATCCAAATCCGTGACAAGCCTTACAAGCGACGGAATCCACCACATCCCAACAGGGAGACATTTTGTTCTCTCCTTCAAGGGATAGGAAATTGTCTTCACATCTTGGGAAATCCAACAAGGAGGCAGTATTATGGCAAGTTTAAACAGAGTTGAACTCATCGGAAACCTTGGTCGTGACCCTGAAATCAGGTTTACAACTACAGGAACAGCAGTGGCATCCTTATCACTTGCAACCAGTGAGAAAGTAAAAAACAAAAGTGGCGAATGGGAAGAACGGACAGAATGGCACACCATCATCCTTTACGGCAGACTCGCTGAAGTAGCTGGTGAATATCTGACAAAAGGGAAAAGTGTCTATCTCGAAGGGAAACTCAAAACTCGCAAGTGGCAGGACAAAACTGGCAAAGATCGTTACACAACAGAAGTCGTCGGCGAAAAAATGCTCATGCTGGGAGGAAAATCTGGAGCTAATAGCGAACAGATTGATTCATCTCCCGTCCATGAGGAAAATTCGTCAACATTCGATGACGATGACTGGCCACTATCACCATCACCAAAGTAACTGACAGCTGCTAATCAATCACCACCTCGACAGGGAGACTACCAACCCTGCTGGGGGAGGTCTGTCTTCACTGCTTGAGTACAAACTCAAAAAAGGAGAGAGACCATGACTGCAGCAGCTCAAATAATCTCATTCAATCAACCTCACACGCCTCCATCTACGCAGGTAGCAGCACCATCCTCATTGACCTGTTTCGCTGTTAGTATCTCGGAAATGAAATCGCAGGTGAACCTCATCCAACACATTATGAAGGAAGTAATGAAAAATGGGGAACACTTTGGCGTAATTCCCGGATGTGGCGATAAACCGGCTCTTTTGAAACCAGGTGCTGAAAAACTGATGCTGACCTTCAGGCTGGCAAACGACGTTGAAGTCGATACCATTGACCTGCAGCACGGACACAGGGAATATCGTATCAAAGTTACACTCTATTCTCCTACCGGTCAGCGTCTCGGCACAGGTATTGGTTCATGTTCGACAATGGAAAGCAAATACCGCTTCCGTGTTGGGCCTACTGAACTGACGAACATGCCTGTTCCGAAAGACTACTGGGATCTTCGTAAGGAGAACCCGGTTAAGGCACAAGAAATCATTGGCGGCCGTGGTTATAGCCCCAAAAAAGATGAAAGTGGCATCTGGATGATAGCTCGCCAGGGGGAAAAGGTCGAATACGATAACCCCGCCGACTATTACAACACCTGTCTGAAAATGGCTAAAAAACGGGGATTGGTAGATGCAGTTCTTACCAGTACCGCAGCTTCTGACATTTTTACCCAGGACATCGAGGAAGACCCAACGCTGTATATGAGGGTTGCTGCTCGAACAAATGCTGTCGAAGAACAGAAATCCAGTCAAACGTCACCAACAACAGAACCGATCTTTGAAGAGGCTCACGTAGTAGAAGAACCTCCTACCAAACCGGTAACCGCATCAAAACTGGTCGATCCGCACGAGCTTCTTGAAGCTCTGGAAGCGAAGGGAATCAAGTATGAAATCAGGGACAACCTGGTTGCAGCGGCCCCTTCATTCAGCGATGCAGATGGACGGAGCTTCGTTAAGTCCCTTGGTTTCAAATGGGATGGCAAAACGAAGGAATGGACAAAGTTTCTGTAAATAAAAATAGCCATTAACCCTACCCCGCAAGGAGACAACGAAATCTCCTGCCGGGGGAATCTTGTCTCCTTCGTTGGGTAACAACCCTACAAAATGGAGATAAGATTATGAAAACGACAAAAATCATCAAATTCGTAACAATCAATGGATGTCAGGTGCCGGTATGCGCTTCTGAAAAAGAGCAGAATCCCACCATCATTGATGTTAAGCGGATCATAACAGGCGTCATTTTGGGCTCATTGGTAACAGTAGCCTCTCTAATGGCGTTTATGGTCTAAACAACTATTGGCACATCAACCAACTCTGATCAGGAGACAACAATCTCCCTGATGGGACGGTTGCCTCCTGTATCGCAAACTGATACAACAAGGGAGGCCTCAATGCTGCCAGAGAATATCAAGGAGTACGTAATGACGTATCACAATGCCGATATGACAGCTCTCGACCGTTTTGAAATGGTCGTCCGT
>CAIUUO010000189.1 GCA_903902325.1 uncultured Bacteroidia bacterium | reverse complement strand
TCAACAGGCCGTTACGAACTAACAGGAAGCCCGTTGATCGCTAAACTGGAAAATAAACTTGGCGCAGGCACTGGAAAATAAACCTGGCGCTTGACAGAACATAGAAGAAGAAAGCTCTGATGGCTTAAAAGGCCTCTTATTAAGGGTAGCAGTATATGTTGCTTTGAGAACTCCTGCTAAATAGAGTTTGAATACGTATGACGCTCCAGTATCAGGAATAGTTGCAACCTGTGAATCTGTTAAGTCGTAAAATGGTGCGTTACCGTTAAGGCGAAGGGTGCTTGAAGAAACAGATTTATTTAGTGTAATAGTGCCACTTATTCCAGGGCCTGTAATTTTAGCGGTGTCGATTCTGTTGTTTTTGTCTTCTACAGATAGGTAAAGACTGGAAGTAATTGGCTGTGAATTCCAATAACATATCGCAGTGTTGCTTATATTAACATCAGCAATCTTTTGATTTCCCTGCAACAACCAAACATTATTTGTCTTAATTGCCTGCCACACTTCTTTTTGACCGTCACTACTCATAATTGCTCCGTTTTTATCCTGAGGGATAAATGCAATTTGAGCGGTACTGTTTTGAATTGAAATTATTTCAAGTTTGGTAATTTTAAAACCGACCATTGAAGCATCAGAAGTAATGTCTGATAAAAACGAATTAATATCTTGTCCAGAATGCATGAAACCTTGTTGGTCAAACAGTGCGAGTAATTGTGGGTTTGTTGGCTGTGGGACACTTGTTGCGAATAAAGCCGAGAATTTTTTCAGTTGATTATCTATCTGAGCAAAATCGTCCAGACCTGCAACATTATCAAGATTTCCAAGGATGTTTTTTGCTTTCAGATCATTTGTAATCTGTTGCCCAGTAATAATATTATTTATAGTAGCAATTTGAGTCGCAGGGTCAGTAGTAACCTTGATAACATCCATAACTCTGTCAAATCCCGTACTATCGGCACTGAAAGAAACTCGTACCAAATCTACTGTGCTGTCAACGCCAAGTGCCTGCAGTACAGGTAATATTTTTGATTTAAGTCCATCAGCATTTGTTTTTATATCGTTGGCGGAAAGGTTTTTAAACCCTTGGTTGTCATAATAGGTCTTTGCAAGTGATCCTGCAATATTGGCAATTATAAGGTCGGTAAATGGGGTGACATTTATTATCCCACCTAAATCAGCATTGGTTGCAGCCGAATAGAGATGAATGTCAGAGCCTCCTACAGTACCGTCAGCGCGGAGCATGAAGGGTCCGGTCATATTGGCAACATCTACATTATATTTGCCATCGGCCAAAATGTTTACTTGTTTGGTCTTTGCCGGTGTTGAACTGTCTTGTACAGTCACCGTGCCGATAATAGGAGCCCCATCCGCCGCTGTACCAGCAATGATTGTGCTACCTCCACCTCCTGTAGCAGGCGCTGTCCCGCCACTACCGCCGCACCCAGACAAACCAAACACCACCATTACAAAAACTCCCAGCATCACATTGATTACACGCACTCTCGTCATCTCCTTACCTCCTGTTAGTGGCTCCGAGGAATACCGTTGAAACCAAGACGGAGCCTTTGTCTCGGTGGCCAACGGGCATGGCTTTGACCTGCCGGATTTTAGGGCAGGTCGTAAGCCTTGTTGGAATCATACTTGAATTTCGGATGTCAATTTTTTCTTGTAATATTTTTTTGCCTTTGGTATCTTCTAGTCGGACGCAGTCAGGGTGACTTGGTTGCTCCAATTCCGAGGCCCATACAACTTTTTTGTGTGGGTTTTCGCGTTTCTGGAGGAAATGTGCTTTTTATTGCGTACTTGGATGAGTTTGGCCATGTGGGGCCATATATTGGCAGGAATGATCCCAAGCACAAAACAAGTCCGGTTTTTGGCCTTGGAGGTATAGTTTTACCGAGCACTCAAGTACGCCCCTTTGCAACTTGGTTTTACAAGCTTAAGGTGAACCTCTTAAAATATGAAATCGACAATTCAGGAGTTCATCCTGCTAAATGGGAGAAAAAAGGTTCTTCACTTT
>CAIUUO010000188.1 GCA_903902325.1 uncultured Bacteroidia bacterium | reverse complement strand
GATTGTGAACAAGGCATCGTATTAAACCATCCGGCTTTTACCAAGTATTACATAGAATATGGAGAAATTTCCACCTATCCAGCCGGGTACAAGGAAAATGCCGGAGTTTTCTGCCACAACAATCCATGGATCATCATTGGTGAAACTGTAGCCGGAAACGGAAACCGTGCATGGGATTATTTCAAGAAAATTTGCCCTTCCTATCTTGAGGAAATCAGCGACCTGCATAAAACTGAACCTTATGTCTATGCACAAATGATTGCAGGCAAAGATGCCTTCAAACCAGGTGAAGCAAAAAATTCATGGCTAACCGGTACCGCTTCATGGAATTACTATGCCATCACACAATATATATTAGGTATCCGTCCCGATTACGATGGATTGATGATCGACCCCTGTATTCCGGATGGTTGGAATGGATTTAGCGTAACCCGTATTTTCAGGGGTGCAACGTACCACATTAAGGTTCTCAACCCAACAGGGAAAATGAAGGGGGTAAAAATACTTGTAGCAGACGGAAAAACAGTGCCTTCCAATTTGATTCCGTTATACATTGACGGCAAAGAACACAATGTTGTGGCTATTTTAGGCTAAATCATATTCGTATATACAATTTCCGGCAATTGCCATAGTCATTATAAATGCAATTTTCTGTTCTATTTAACTCTTTCTTTAGCTGATAATGCAAAAATGGTTATTGGATGTAGTGATTTTCCAACAAATTGTTTTCAATTAAATTATTTTGATGAATGTTAAAAAAATGTTAAAAAATCATTGTATTTATTAAAAAATGTTTTTTACCTTAGTGGTGTATTTACAATAACTAAACTTTCAATTCTATTTTCAACACAAATCAAATCTAAAGGATAGATGACTACGAATTTTCGTGAATTATTGGCTGTAGTTCTAGAAATATTGTAATCAGGGGTTGTTTTGTATCTACGCGAAAAAAAATCTAATACGTTCTTATATTATTTACCAATCTTAATGCTATGAATTTATGAAACTAAAAAAAGCGATTTTTCTGCCTGAAGGAAAATGGACCAGGATGTTCCTATCTCTGGTTTTTCTTATGGTTTTGTCAACCGGTATGGCTTTTGCCCAAAAGCCAATATCAGGAAAAGTTATTGATGAATCAGGTTCCGGAGTTCCCGGAGTTTCAGTAGTTGTAAAAGGGACTACGAACGGAACCATTACAGATGCTGACGGTAAGTTCACACTAAGGGTGGCTGACCATTTCAAGCAAGTTCTTAGTTTTTCATTCATTGGAATGATTTCGGAAGAAAAACCGATAGGCGACAATGATGTGATCAATGTTACCATGAAGAGTGAGACCATTGGTGTAGAGGAAGTTGTAGTTGTTGGTTATGGTACCCGACTGAAAGAGCAAATCACAGGCTCTGTCTCTACCATGAGCGACAAGCAATTGAAAGTCTCCACAGCACCCAGTGTAGTTAGCCGCATGCAGGGTCAGGTTTCAGGTATCACAGTAACCTCTGCAAATACCCCCGGTGCCGATGCAACCATCCGTATCCACGGTATTGGGACCGTCAATAATCCTGATCCACTTTATGTGATTGACGGAGTTCCAGTTGGTCCGGGAAATAACCTGAACCCAAATGATGTTGAATCTATTTCTGTTTTGAAAGATGCTTCGTCAGCCGCTATTTATGGTAGCCGCGGTGCAAACGGTGTAATCCTGATTACCACCAAGCACGGCCGCGAAAACCAGGAGCCTACTATCACTTTTACCTTGCGTACGGGCGTATCTCAAGCTACCAATCAATATAACATGCTGAATACAAGCCAATATGGTGATGCAGTTTGGTTAATGGCTAAAAACCTTGGAAATGCACCCAATTCACAACAATACGGCAAGGGAACTACACCCGTGATTCCTGACTATGTACTGCCTGCTGGAACCAAGGAAGGGGATCCTTCCGCCAATCCGGCACTGTACAACTATCCTGATTATCAGATTTATAAAGCCAACAAATCAGGAACAAACTGGTACGATGAAATTTATCGTTCCGGTATTGTTCAGGAGTACGATCTTTCAGTTGCAGGAGGAGGTAAAAAGTCGACCTTCGCTATTTCAGGTAATTATCTCGACCAACAGGGATTCCTGAAATATACGGATTTTAAAAGGTACAACTTCCGCGTAAATGCTGATACAAAATTCAGCACATGGCTGAAGGTAGGTGAATCACTCCAGGCTATCTATATTGATCAGAAGGGTGATTTTACCAACAACCAGGAAGGTTCTCCTATATCCATGGCTTATCGTATGCAGCCAATCGTTCCTGTGTACGACATCATGGGCAATTTTGCAGGAACCAGGGCTCCCGGTACAGGTAATGCTGCCAACCCAGTTGCTGGACTGGCGCATTCACAGAACAATGAAGGCAAATGGTTCCGTATAATGGGTAATCTTTACGCTGAGTTGACCCTTTACAAAGGACTTACATTTAAATCACTGTTTGGATACAACATGGGACAATGGAATGCCAAAACTTACACATTACCCACCTACGAGAATGCTGAACCTAACAAAACTCCCGGATTGACCGTTGATTCGAACTATGACATTCTGTGGAACTGGTCCAATGTATTCAATTACAATGCTACTTTCAACGAAAAGCACAAACTGAATGTGACCTTAGGAACGGAAGCTGTTTCGAACAACTACCAGTGGATGAGCGCCGGTCGGAGCCAATACTTCTCTCTTTCCCCTGATTATATGCAACTTACATCAGGCGAGAGCAACAAAGTAAATGATGGTAACGGATCAGCATGGGCCTTGTTTTCTGAGTTTGGCCGTGCCAACTATGACCTTTCCGGCAAATATTTTGTGGAAGCTTCCGTTCGTCGTGATGGTTCTTCCCGTTTTGGTGCTACCAATCGTTACGGTGTATTCCCGGCTGCTTCTGCAGGATGGGAAATCAGCAAGGAGTCATTTATGTCCAGTTCAAAGAAATGGCTGGATCTGTTAAAAATTCGTGCAGGTTGGGGTACTTCAGGTAATGACCAGATTGGTGAATACAACATGTACTCTACTTTTGGGACCAACGGATATACTGCCGCCTATAATTTGAACGGAACAACGGGTTCTGCAGTAGCAGGATTTGAACCTTCCACAAAAGGCAACCCTGATGTAAGCTGGGAGACAACCCAAACATTCGACATGGGGATCAACGGCTCGATGTTTGACAGGAAGTTAACCGCATCCATCAATATTTGGCAGAGAAATACTTCCGATATGTTGTATCGCCTAAGTGTACCTCAGGTAATGGGTATCGCAACTCCTCCTTACGTCAACATTGGTAAAATGAAGAATACAGGATTGGATTTTGATCTTAGCTACCACAATACGCTGATGAACGGCGAGATTACTTACGCTGCCACTTTAACCTTGTCACATTACAAGAATGAAGTAGTATCTCTATCCAACAACCTGAATGAAGTAGTAGGTTATTCAGAGCGTCAGGTAGAATATACCCGTGCAACCACCGGACAGGCCTATCCAATGTTTTACGGTTTGATTGTTGACGGAATCATTAAAACGGCCGCCGAAGCTGCAGCAGCTCCGCAGTTTGACAACTATACCACGGTTGGTCACTTCAAATACAGGGACCTGAATGGCGACGGTAAAATTACCCTCGATAAAGACCGCACCTACATTGGTGATCCTCATCCGAAATTCACAGGCGGTTTGAACATCGATCTTGGTTATAAAAACTTCGACCTGAACATGTTCTTCTACGGAAGTTATGGCAACAAGATGATCAACTATGTAAGTCGTTGGATTGATTACGGACAGTTTTTGGGAGGATTCAGCAAAGATGCACTCTACAATACCTGGACACCTACCAATACCAATGCTCCGCTGCCTATGTTTGACGGCGCCGCCCACTCCCAGGAGGCTTCCACAGCTTTCCTCGAAGACGGATCCTTCACCAGACTGAAAACTTTGAGACTGGGTTATACCGTACCGCAGAAAACGCTTGATAAAATCAAAGTCAAGAGCATCCGTATTTATGCACAGGCTACCAACCTGTTTACCATTACCAAGTACAAAGGTCTTGACCCAGAACTTGATTCATCAGGTATGTCTATGGGCGTTGACAAAGGAGCATGGCCAACACCTCGCCAGATTACATTTGGTTTAACCCTTGGTTTGTAATCTACGATGAAAATTATAAACTTTAAACAAAAGAATGATATGAAAAAACTATCAATTATAGTGGCTACCTGTTTCTTTATGGCCATATCTTATTCTTGCTCAGATGCATTTCTGGATAAAAAGCCGCTGGGTTCTACCTCTGAAGATGTATTCTACAGTGAAACGGGTGTCAATGCCCTGTTGACCGGAGCTTACAGCATGGTCAAAGGAAGTGCTTTATGGACTGTTAGTTGGGGCGCTTCCATCACCAACTGGACCTATGGATCTGTCGCTTCCGATGATGCTGCCAAAGGATCTTATGTGGGTGACCAGATTCCAATCAATGAAATCGAACGTTGGGAAGTTTCCACTACCAACAACTACCCCGCCGACAAATGGGTGTTAAATATTGGTATGGGCGTAAACCGCTGCAACCAGGTACTGAATGTAATCGCCAAGACTCCTTCTCTTTCCGCTGCTACAGCAACTGAATTAAAAGCTGAAACGCGTTTCCTGAGGGGTTTGTATTATTTCGAAACCTGGTTGGTTTTTGGCGACAAAATCCCAATTATCCCAGAGGATAAGATGGATGTAGCCAATACTATTTCCAATGACAATGCACCCGGTGTCGTGCTGAAATTCATCACCGACGACCTTGCATATGCCGCTGCAAATCTTCCTGCAAAACAATCACAGGTTGGCCGTGCAACAAAATATGCCGCCATGGCCCTTGCCGCCCGTGCCTATATGCAAGTACTGGATTATGCAAGTGCAAAACCCCTGCTGGACAATATCATCAACAGCAATCAATACACGTTGGCTCCAAAATTCTTTGACAACTACCGCATTGCCACGAATAACAATTCCGAAGGGATTTTTGAAGTTCAAAGGAATGTGAATGATATCAACGAATCTTTGAATGGTGAAATGGGTATTGGGCTGAATGCTCCGTACGCCCCTGAACTGGGCTTCTGCTGTGGTTTCCACCAACCAAAACAGAATCTCGCCAATGCATTCAAGGTTGATCCAACCGGATTGCCTCTGTTTGACACTTTCAACAATACGGACCTGAAGAATGACGAGGGTATTGCTTCTACTGATGATTTTGTTCCGGCTACCGATTTACTGGATCCACGCATCGACTTTACCATGGGTCGCCGCGGTCTTCCTTATATGGACTGGGGTATCAACCGTGGAATGGACTGGATTCGCGACCAATCATGGGGCGGACCTTATGTCACTGCAGAGAAAACTTTCTTCTACAAATCTGAGCGCAATACTTTATCCACTACCACCGGATGGCAGACAGGTATCTGTGCCAACAACTGGCGTTACCTGCGTTTAAGCCACGTTCTTTTATGGAGAGCTGAAGTAGCTGCTTCTGAAGGTGATCTGGCAACAGCCCTCAAATATGTCAACATGATCCGTGCAAGGGCCGGTAATGAAGTAGTAATGGGCAAAGTGAGCATCACCAAGCTGCCGATCACTGTCAATTCAGGAGATACCTGGAAACAGTATGTAGATTTCACCAAACCGGCTGCCAATTACAAAGTTGGACTCTATCCAGCATTTGCCGACAAAGCAACGGCAATGAAAGCTGTACAGTGGGAAAATCGACTTGAATTTGCCACGGATGGTATGCGTTTCTTTGATCTGAGACGTTGGGATAAAGCTTCTCCAGGTTTTATGGCTAAAACCCTGAATGATTATGCCAAAGCGGATCTAAGACAAAGACCTGACGTAATGAAAGGTGCAACTTTTGACGAAAAGGATAAATATCAGCCTATTCCTCAGACTCAGATGGATCTTGAACCAGGTGTTCTGAAACAAAATACAGGTTATTAATTCATTCTGACTTTGAGTTATTTGAATAACAAACCCGGCAGGTTTTCAAAATCCTGCCGGGTTTCTTTTTGGAATAAATAGTGTGCCAAGTGCATTGGGAACTCGTTGGACGCTAATGACAATCTTACCATTTGGACCAACTATGATAATAAATTCAATTGTCCAGCAATTTTCGTCAAGAAAATTGATAATATAATTCATGGAGTTCCAATCTCCCCCTCGCCCACTCGCATCGTCTCCCCCTCGTTTTATAGCCCTGCCAGCGAAAACCAGTTACTGTTTTCCTGGTAATCTTCAACTATGTTTGCCTGATCTGTAAAATTCAAATGACCTATCAGAGAAGAGATTTCTTTTTTAAGGGTTGAAATTGTATTATCAATTAAATCATTGCGAAATCCCTTTTCACCCAGGTCAATCACCATTTCCATGGAAATGATCCTGGATATGGTCTGTCCAAGTTCAACCATTTTTCGCTGAGGCAACTCAAAATTCAGCTTGAAATCCAGCAGTTCTTTCAGATAACCTGTGGCTTTCGATGTAAGACTATTGGTATTCAAATAATCAAAAAGATTGGATTCTTTAAATTGCTTCATTTGTTTGACAATGGCATCCGATATCTGGGAATACAACATATCGTTGGAACCTTCAAAAATCTGGAAAGGCCTGCTGTCGGTAATGCCTCTGCCACCAATGTGGCTGAGACGGTAGGCTTTTGCTCCCACCATCTGCACAAGCGACTGGGCCGCATCCTGCATCAAATCTGTGACATAACTCTTGATGGCATTAGCCTCGAGTCCGTTTGCGGAAAGATCATTCTCAATGCCCGCTTTCGAGCTGCTGTTCGCACACATGGCAGAAGCGATTGTAAAAGAAGACTGGAGTCCGACCAAGCGGTGCTGAACCTGGTCGTACTCAAGCAATCGTTTGCCCGAGACTGAACGCTCCCTGGTATGAGTCAAGGCTTCATCCATCATGCGCTGAATAAAACCATGCGCCATTCCAGGAAACTGGTAACGGCTTCGATGCAGCAAATCCAACAGCAATTTGATGCCTGTTGATTGTGGCTGCAACCTGTACAAATGGGGTACTTCCACATTGATCCTATTACGCCCGTAAGGGATTTGGTATAGCCCCAGATTGTCAAAAAATTCTTCTACCACGATCTGTTGCCCATCCTGATTCACATCACAAACGAAAAAATCAATATCACGCTTTAAATCTCCGTTTTTCATCTGCTCCCTGGCGGTCAAAAGCCAGAAATCAGCCCAACCTGTCAAACCAGCCCAATGTTTTGTTCCCTTGATGTTATAAAGATCACCTGAAGAGGAGAATGATGTCTGCATATTGAGCGCGTCACTTCCGTGGCCAGGCTCCGTTATCATCAGTCCACCCATGTTTTGCGCCGTCATAAATCGGTCAAAGACCCTTTTTTTTGCTTCTTCTGAACCATACTTGGCCAATGGTTGAAGGAACAACGCCGAGTTGATCCCCAACGTTAGTGAAAGTGCAAGGGATTCGTAAGAGGCTACGGAAAGCAAAGCCAGAATCTCGTGCACGTGGCCACCGCGTCCGCCAAACTCTTCCGGTATGTTGACAGACAACGGATTGCCCGACATCACTTCACGCATGACAAATGGTGGCATTCCACGTCTGGTGCTCAACTGGTCAATGTCTGCCCTCACGCGATAAGCATGATTGCTTCGTATTCGAAAATCTTCAAGAAATAGGTCAAATGGTTCCTTTTGACGACATGGGGAGTTAACGATCATAGTAGTTTTATAAATAAGCATGTCAACAACATAAATCTGCAATTGACTACTATTTGAACGTTACATTTCATGATAGGTTGCAAAATAATCGTTATTTTTAATGAAAATTTCTAATCAATATCTTAAACTATGTCAGAAAATAAAAAGAAAAAATTAAGCCGTCGTTCTTTCTTCGGAACATCGGTGATGGGTGCCGCAGGATTAGCAATACTTCCTGGTGTTGTAACCAGCTCTCCGATAAATCCTTTCGCCGCACCTGCAGATGTTCGTTTGGGATTTATAGGGATGGGACAGCAATCAATGTTCCTGTTGACTGGGTTTATGCAGATTCCCGGCGTGGAAATAGTCGCAGGATGTGATGTATATGGCATCAAACGAAAAAGATTTGAAAAAAGGGTTAACGCGTTCAATGCCAAAAGCGGCAAGAATGTAAAAATAGAGACCTACGAGAAATTTGAAGATCTGCTAAAAAACAAAAGCATAAATGCAGTTGTAATTGCAGTTCCGGATCATTCCCATGCCAGAATCGCAATTGCAGCATTGAAAGCGGGTAAGGAGGTCTATCTGGAAAAGCCGTTGACCTTTACCATTAAAGAAGGCCAGGAACTTGTCAAATGTGTTCGCGAGAACAAACGTATTCTTGCTGTAGGCAGTATGCAAAGATCTACGCCAAATTTCCAGAATGCCGTTAAACTGGTGCAGTCAGGTGCCATCGGAAAAATCGAAAAAGTGAATGCCTACGTAGGGGCGCCACCTAAACCATACGATCTTCCGGAAGAAAAAACTCCTTCAGATCTTAACTGGGATTTGTGGCTGGGTTCTCTTACCGCAAAAATTCATTTCAACCACGAATTAGATCCCCCAATTTCAATAGATCCTGAAGTCAACGAGAAAATCTGGGGGGCATGGCGCTGGTACACCGAAATGGGCGGCGGTTTCACCACCGACTGGGGTGCCCACATGTTCGATATTGCTCAATGGGGCTTAGGAATGGACAGAAATGGTCCAATCGAAATTTCTCCTATCGGAGATGGCACCGAATACATGACCTTCAAATATGCCAACGGAGCGGTAATGACCTCCGAACCCTTCGATGAAAAGAAAACGAAGGGTGTTAAATTCTGGGGGACAAAAGGTTGGATTGAAGTGGCACGAGGTTATTTTAACTCTTCTGATCCCAAATTAATACCGGCAAAGAAAGAGGAGAGAAAAGGTCCGGATGAGACCAATGTTCCCCATCAGGTGAATTTTATTGAAGCTATCCGTGCGCAAAAAGATCCGATCGTTCCTGTCGAGATCGGACACAGTAGCTGTACCGTATGCACATTGGGCAACATTGCCTGCCAACTGCACCGGACCATCAAATGGGATCCTATCAAACAGGTTTTCATTGATGACAAGGATGGTGCTGCCACAAAGATGATGCACTACCAATATCGGGAAGGATACAATCTGCTATAATCGACAAAGGCTCCGGAAGGGGCCTTTGCTGATTTAAAGTACGAGACATGAGACATGAGATATGAGACATGAGATATGAGACATGAGACATGAGATATGAGACATGAGACATGAGATATGAGACATGAGATATGAGACATGAGATATGAGAGAATGCTGATATGGGTTTTAAGTGCATCATATTCAACCCTAAAATTCAGATATAATATTACAATAAAAGGAAAGCGGCTGCTCCACGTTGATGAAGCAGCCGCTGCTATTTAATTATCAGAAGTCAGAGATGATGTAAAGCTGAGATCATCTCATATCTCCTATCTCATGTCTTATATCTCATGTCTTATATCTCATATCTCATGTCTTATATCTTATATCTTATATCTTATATCTCCTACTCCACCGTCCACGTATTCCCGCTCGACAACAATTGGTCTACCGATGATATTCTGGATTTGGATTTTGCCTCTGCAATCTGCTCTTCCATGGCCTGATCGTAAACTTTCGAAGGTACAGCGCGGATAACGCCCATGGCAACCGGGAAGTCAGGCAATTTCATGCTGATCAGCGACTGATGCAGGAACCCATCTTCATCGGTTGTATCGTGGATCAGGATATCTTCAGGTTTTACGCCGCCTTCACTAATTTTGACGACACGCAGTTTCCCTTTATCCAGGATGAGACCCTTGTCGCGGTCATTGCCGAAAATCATGGGCTCGCCATGTTTCAGGAAGATCTGGTGTTCCTCCCTCGTTTTTGGATCTGAGATCGCCTCATGAATGCCATCATTGAAGATGACACAATTCTGAAGTACCTCCACAACAGAGGTTCCCTTGAATTTTGCAGCCTCTTCAAAAACTTCCTGGCTATGCTTCAGGTTGTTGTCAACGCACCTTGCAAAAAAAGTTCCACCTGCCCCAAGAACCAGCCTTCCGGGTACGAAAGGATCTTCAATGGTTCCCATCGGGGAAGTCTTGGTCACAAATCCGCGATCAGTCGTAGGTGAATACTGTCCTTTCGTCAACCCGTAAATTTTGTTGTTGAAAAGAATGATATTCAGGTCGATGTTCCTGCGGATGCAGTGGATAAAGTGATTTCCGCCAATGGCCAGCGCATCGCCGTCACCCGTGATTTCCCAAACCGTCAGTTTGGGATTGGCACATTTAACGCCGGAGGCAATTGCTGCAGCCCGGCCATGGATGGTGTGAAACCCGAATGTACTCATGTAATAGGGAAAACGGGAAGAACATCCGATTCCGGAAATAACGGCAAAATCCTCATGCCGGATTCCCAGGTTGGCCATGGCCTTCTGGATGCCATTCAATACAGCGTGGTCGCCACATCCCGGGCACCATCTAACCTCATTTTCACTCTTAAAGTCCTTGAGTGTATAGTTCAATGTTTCCGGCATGGTTATTCCTCCATTAGTTTTAAGAAATTATCCTTGAGTTCATGGATCGTAAACGGAAGTCCCTGAACTTTGTTGAATTGATGATATTTGAATTCAGGCAGTTTGTCGCGCAGATAGCCCACAAACTGTCCGAGATTTAACTCGCATACGACGATGTTTTTAAACCTGCTGAACACTGCTGCAGTATTTGCCGGCAGAGGTTTTATGTAATTGAAATGGGCCAGGCTCAATTTCGTGCCATTGGCATGCATCTCACGAACGGCAGTATCCAGGTGTCCGAGGGTTCCACCCCATCCGACAACAAGCAGATCTCCTGAATCTTCACCCAGCAGTTCAAGATCAGGTATCATGTCGACCACGCGGTCGACCTTGTCTCTCCTGATTTCACTCATTAACTGGTGATTGGCAGGATCGTGGCTTACGTTTCCACTCGGATCCTTCTCCAAACCTCCAATACGGTGCTGGAATCCATCCATACCAGGGAATGCCCATTCACGGGCCAAAGTTTGCGGATCACGCTGATAGGGTTGGAATTTTGAAGCGTCTTTGGCAATCCTGGGAGTGATGGAAGGAAGTTCTGCCATTTTGGGAACTTTCCAGGGTTCTGTTCCATTACCGAGGAATCCGTCTGTCAGCAAAACAACCGGAACCATTCGTTCCAGTGCAATTTTTGCCGACATATAGGCATAGTGGAAACAATCGGAAGGAGTCGATGCGGCCACAACGACCACCGGACTCTCGCCGTTTCTTCCGTATAAAGTCTGAAGCAAATCGGATTGTTCCGTTTTTGTAGGGAGACCCGTTGAAGGGCCACCCCTTTGCACATTCACGACCACAAGCGGCAATTCTGCCATTACACTCAAACCAAGTGCTTCAGATTTCAAGGCAAAACCCGGTCCTGAAGTGGAAGTAACCGCCAGGTCACCAGCAAAGGCTGCTCCGATGGAGGTGCAGATACCTGCAATTTCATCCTCAGCCTGGAAACTCTTTACCCCCAGGTCTTTTCTTTCGGCAAGAGCCTGCAAAACTTCAGTTGCAGGAGTGATGGGATATGAACCGATAAAAAGCTCCAATCCGGCCTTTTCTGCAGCGGCAAGCAATCCCCATGCAGTTGCGTAGTTTCCGTTGACATTGCGGTAGAGTCCTTTTTCGATGGGAGCCGGATGAACCACATACCTCGGAGTCATGTGCTGCAGGTTCCATGCATAATTGTATCCTGCATGCAACACCCTCAGGTTCGATTCAAGTACCAATTCCTTCTTGCCAAATTTCTTTGTCAGATATTTTTCAATATAATCCAGCGGACGACTGAACACCCAGCATATCAAACCCAAAGCGAACATGTTTTTACTCCGGAGGATACTCTTGTTGTCTATCTCCAGGTCCTTCAGTGCCTCCCTGGTGAGCTGGGTGATGGGAACCGGAACCTTATTGTAATCAAGAAGGTTCAGCTCTGTGAATGGATCCTCCGTTTTGAACTTTGCTTTCTCGAAGTTTTTTTGGTTGAAACTGTCGGAATCATAAAAAATAGTTCCTCCCGGCATCATGAATTTTGCATTGGCTTTTACTGCAGCCGGATTCATGGCAACCAGAACATGCGCCAGATCGCCTGGCGTGCTCACCTTTTTATTTCCGAACTGAATCTGGAAACCGGAAACGCCAGCCACTGTTCCCTGGGGAGCACGAATCTCCGAGGGATAATCCGGAAAAGTTGAGATGTCATTCCCGAGAAGGGAGGATGTATCGGAAAACAGTGTTCCTGTGAGTTGCATACCATCACCCGAATCTCCCGAAAACCTGATCGACACCTCTTCAAGTTCAATTACTTTTGTTTCAATTGACATATGGTTCAAATAATTATTTGCTACTTTTGATCCACAAAAATAACCTTTTTTAGAAAATGGCCATCATAAAAACATTGCTGGGGAAAACACCAGGTTTTGGCGAAAACTGCTATCTGGCCGACAATGCCGTAATCATTGGAGATACTACCTTTGGCGACAATTGCAGCGTCTGGTTCGGGGCAGTTGTGCGCGGTGATGTCAACTACATCCGAATTGGCAACAACGTCAATATCCAGGATAATGCCGTCATCCACGGTACCTTCGAAAAATCAGCCACCAACATCGGCAACAATGTATCCATTGCCCATGGTGCGATCGTGCACGGATGCACCATTCATGACAATGTTCTGATCGGCATGAATGCCGTTGTCCTGGATGACGCCGTGATCCACAGCAACTCCATCGTTGCGGCTGGTGCTGTTGTCACAAAAGGTACCGTCGTCGAGTCAGGTTCCGTCTTTGCCGGATCGCCTGCCCGAAAAATTAAGGAGATCAGCCTTGAACTCATCGAAGGGGAAATCAACAGAATTGCCAGCAATTATAACACCTATTCGGGCTGGTACAAAGATGAGATATGAGTTATGAGTTATGAGTTATAAGTTATGAGAGAAAGAAATGACACACTTATTTGAACACATGCAAGCAAAGAGACCGGTGAAATTCATCATTTATCATTGTATCATTTATCATTCATCATTCATCATCCAATCTATTTACTCATAACTCAAAACTTATAACTCATAACTCATAACTCATACCTTATAACTCATAACTCAAAAAACATGAAACCAACCCTTATTATACTTGCGGCCGGCATGGGCAGCCGCTATGGTGGTCTGAAACAGATGGACGAAGTGGGTCCAAACGGTGAAGCGATCATTGATTATTCGCTGTTTGATGCCATCCGTGCCGGATTCGGGAAGGTAATCTTCGTGATCCGGACTGATTTTGCTGACGCGTTCAAGGCACGTTTTGATCCCAGGCTAAAAGGGCGCATCGAGGTGGAATATGTTTACCAGGCATTGGACAAGCTTCCTGCCGGATTTGCCCTTCCTCCTGAAAGAGAAAAGCCCTGGGGAACCGCACACGCTTTATGGATGGCCGACGGGGTAGCCAATGAACCGATGGCGGTCATCAACGCGGATGATTTTTACGGCAAGAAGGCCTATCAGGCAATGGCTGACTTTCTCATCACTTCAGCAGATCCTGCGGAATATTCAATGATCGGGTACAATGTTGAAAATACACTTTCTGATCATGGCACCGTCTCAAGGGGAGTTTGCGAAACAGATTCAAACGGTTACCTTACCACGGTTGTGGAACGGACAAAAATCAAGGGAGAAATCGACGGTATCTTTTTCTACGAAGAAGATGGCCGCCATCCCCTGGACCCTAAAACCCCAGTTTCCATGAATTTCTGGGGATTAAAACCAAACGTATTTGGATATTTGAAGGAAGGTTTCGCAGGATTTCTCACAAATCGCGGTCATGAACTGAAATCAGAATACTACATCCCTCTTCTCATCAATGACAACATTGTTAATGGGAACATCCGTACCAAGGTGATTGAATGTGATTCTCCCTGGTTCGGCGTTACCTACATCGAAGACAAACCAATTGTTCAGGGAAGAATTGCACAACTTATCGCGGATGGTGTCTACCCGGAGCAACTGTGGTAAAGAGAGGAGAAAATGTGATGATATGCTAATGTGCTAATGTGCTAATGTGCTGATAAATTACGATTTGATGTCTAAAGTTGTTGAAAGTATTCAGTACTTGGTTTAAATTACTAATAAGACGTAAATGCTTCAGAGCAAAATTACTTTTATGTGAGCACATCCCCATTAGCACATCAGCACATTAGCACATTAGCACATTAGCACATTAGCATATTAGCATATTAGCACATTAGCATATTAGCACATTAGCACATTAAAAAATGAACGATCAACAAATCAATCAATTATTCAATTCATTTGGCCGTAAAGAACAGGTTTCAAGTTGGAAGCCTTTTGGACATGGTCATATCAACGACACGTTCCTCATCCAAACGGAAGGGGCAGACACGCCCGATTTTATCCTACAGCGTAAAAACCACCGGATTTTCAAGGACGTACCCGGAATGCTAAAGAACATCATCCTCGCAACGGGTCATATCCGCGCCAACCTAGAGGCGGCAGGCGAGTCTGAAACCGACAGGAAAGTGATGACCTACCTGGAAGCTTCCGACGGAGAGTACTATGTGCTGGACAGTACCGGCAACTACTGGACGCTTTTTCTTTACATCCGCGATTCATACGGCATTGAAGAAGTGACAAAACCTGAGCAGGCATACAGTGCGGGCAAGGCATTCGGGAACTTTCAGCTCCAGCTGTCCGATCTTGACGGTAGCCTCCTGATTGATACCATTCCCAATTTTCACAACGGGAAATTCCGTTTCTGGCAATTTGAACAGTCGATAAAAAATAACACTGCCGGAAGAGTTGACGAAATGACAGACGTAATTTCAAAATTAATGGCACGTTCTGCCGAAATGACCCAACTTCAGGAATGGCTCGATAATGGCGCACTGCCATTACGCATTACCCACAACGATACAAAAATCAACAATGTTCTCTTCGACGAGCAGGATCAGATACTGTGTGTGATTGACCTCGATACGGTTATGCCGGGAAGCATTCTATTCGATTTCGGGGATGCCATCCGCACCTTGGGGAACAATGCGGTGGAAGATGAACCGGATTTATCCAAAATCAGTTTCAATGCCGGCTATTATGAAGCTTACTCGAAGGGCTATCTATCAGAAAGTAATCGGTTTCTGACTTCCCTCGAAAAAGAAAACCTGGCATATTCCTGTAGGTATATGGTTTGGGAACAATCCATCAGGTTCCTGACAGATTACCTCAACGGAGATACCTACTACAAAATAGCCTACCCCGATCACAACAAGGTCAGGACACTTTCGCAGGTAAGGTATCTGGAAGTTTTAGAAGAAAATGCCGGAATCATGGAACAAATTGTGGCCAGTGCGCTGTAGAGACAAGGCATGCCTTGTCTCTGGGCTCATTTGTGTTGTGGAGGAGACAAGGCATGCCTTGTCTCTACAGAGAATTCCCCCGCAAAATTCACCCCAATTTCACATGCTGCGACCGAACCTCTTCGCCCAGGAATATTTTAGCCAGCTGATCGAAATTTCCCGCAGATTCTGTAGTCAGGTAATCTCGCCGGCCGGATTTTGAACATTGCATCTCTATTTCGGGATGCCTGAATAAATAGTCTTCCAGTTTGGTGGCAACAACATGTCCCTGGGAAAGTAAAACTACACCGGGAGGTAAAAATCTATTGATTATATCCAGCAAAAGCGGATAATGGGTACATCCCAGAATGATTGTGTCGATCAGCGGATCCTTTGCAAAAAGGTTCTTCAGATTCTCTTCGATAAATAAGGCTGCTCCCGGGCTTTCTATGGCATTGTTTTCAACGATGGGCACCCACATGGGGCAAGCCTCCTGAACGACAGTCAAAGGGCTGTCAGGCGATATTTTGGCTATCTCCATTGGATAGGACTCTGACAATACCGTTCCTCTAGTGCCCAGTACCCCAACATGACCTGTTTTGGTAAGCCCGGGAATCATCTCGACACTCGGCCTGATTACTCCCAGCACTCGCCTGTCGGGGTAAGAAGTCCTGGGCAAATCAATCTGCTGTATATTCCTAAGGGCTTTGGCCGATGCGGTATTACAGGCAAGTACAACAAGCCGGCAACCACGTTCAAAAAGATGATTGACCGCCTGCCAGGTATATTCGTAAACAACCTCAAACGAGCGTGTTCCATAAGGATTCCTGGCATTATCCCCAAGGTAGATATAATCGTACTGCGGTAATTGGTCAATTAACTCCCTGAAAACCGTAAGTCCGCCGTAACCGGAATCAAAAACGCCAATAGGTTGGTATTTATCAGGCATTAGCATGAATTTTAACCTTCGAAACTACAATTATTTAACAACACAACGAAGTAATGACATAAAAAAAAGGGCACTTATAAGGCGCCCTCCAATTTTTTAACCGGGAACTGAGTTTATTTCAATCCAAGTTTGGCTTTTACCAAAGGCATCATGTCTGTTGATTGAACGGCGTTGTAATAAAGGACACTGTTGACTTCGAATACGAAGGTCATACCCTGTTCCTTGGCCACCTCAGCAATTGCCTTCTTGGCTTTCTCGACAACAGGCTGAAATTGTTTGGTCTCCTCTTTCTGAAGGTTCTCCTGCGCTTGTTGTTGGAATGTTGTTATTCTCTCCTGAAGACTCTGAATATCAGCCTCTTTAGCCTGACGAATGGCGTCAGTTACAGTAGCTTGCTTAACAAGGGCAACATACTCCTGACCTTTGGTCTGGTATTCTTTTTGCATAACACCAAGTTGTGATTCAAGGTCGGCTTGCATTTTTGCCATTGCTTTTTGTGCAGCATCGCGTTCAGGCATGGTTGTAATCAATCCCTGAAAGTCGATATGACCGAATTTTAAAGTTTGTGCCGATGCGGATGCTCCAACAAAAAGAAGGAGTGATAAAGTTATTACACTTAAGAAATGTCTCATGATCGATCTGAATTTAATTTTTATGTAGCAAATTTAAAACATTAATTCTTATATCCAAGTTTTTGTAACACCTGATCGCTAAGATCAAATTTGGGGTTGGTGTAGATCATCGTCATACTTCCTGCTTTATCAAAAACAATGGAGTAAGCGCCTTGCTCAGAAATGGATTGAATTGTACTGAAAACCTCATCCTGAATGGGTTTGATCAATGCTTCTTTCTTTTTGGCCAAGTCACCTTCCGGACCAAAGTACTGCCGCTGTAGTTTTTTGTACTCTTTTTCCTTATTGACAATTTGCTCTTCGCGCTTTTTCTTCATATCCTGTGAAAGCAAAACTACTTCTGCCTGGAAATCCTTGTACATTTGGTCGAGTTCAGAGTGAATGGTCTCGAGTTCTTTCTGGTATTTTTGCGAAAGTTTGTCCAACTGTTCCTGGGCAGCCACATAGGCAGGTAATTTTCCCAAGATTACATCGGTATCAACGTATGCATATTTTTGCGCAAAACTTGCTGTAAAGGACAAAAAAAGTATGATTCCCACTAAATATAACTTTTTCATCTTAATCTGTTTTTATTAGTACACTTACAATATTCAGGCCAAAGATTAAAATTGTTGTCCCATGATAAAGTGGAACTGACTGCCACCTGTTCCTTTGGTATATCCGTCATCGAAACCGTAGCCCCAGTCAAATCCCATCAGACCAAACATTGGAAGGAAGATTCTGATACCCAGACCAGCTGACCGTTTAATGCTGAATGGATTGTAATCCGCCATATTATACCAGGAGTTACCCGCTTCAAGAAATCCAAGTCCATAAATGGTGGCCGACTGTGACAAAGTGATCGGATAACGCAGTTCAAGCGTCATTTTTTCGTAAATATAACCACCATTTGGCGGAGTCAAAGAGCCATTTTCATATCCGCGCAATCCGATATACTCACTTCCATAGGAACTGTAACCCGACATACCATCACCCCCAAGTTTATAGGTTTCGAATGGTGAGCGAAGATATTTGTTATAATATCCAAGGAATCCGGTTTCAAATTTAGTTCGCAAAATGAGTTTTGCATCCTGTTTTGATTGCAGCGGAGTATAAACATCAGCTTTCAACCCGGTTTTATAGTACTCAATCCATTGATATTTTTCCTGTGGCGTCAAGGTCGTACTGCTATAATCCTTGTTTGAGAAAAGAGAATAGGGTGGAGTAAATGCCACAGAAAGGGAGAAGTTGGATCCCCTGCGCGTGTAAAGCGGACTATCTGTGGAGTTTCTCCCAATAACAGTTCTGAATGCCAAGGTATTGGACGTACCGTTCTGAAAGAGGAAATACTGCCAGTTATTCAGGATGTACCTTTGGTAAGAGAGTTCGTGGTACATGGTGAAATAACTATCGGGCCATTTCAAACGATATCCGAGTCCAACTGAGGCACCCAGTACACCCATTTTCTGGGAAATTTCGTAATTGTATTGATTGTAGGAGCTTCCATAGCCAGTTCCATAACCACTGCCGTAACCACTGCCATAAGCGCTGCCATAACCACCGTTTCCATAATTATAGGCACTGTTTCCGCTCGTCTGCAGGGAATAGTAGGTTGAAAAGGTAAACGAATTTGGTTTTTTTCCTCCCAACCAGGGTTCAGTAAAGGAGAAACTATATGACTGATAGTATGAACCATTTGTTTGAGCCCTAAGCGTCAGTGTCTGACCATCTCCGGTAGGAAGCGGCTTCCATGCTTTCTTGTTGGTAATATTCCTGACAGAGAAATTGGAGAACTTCAAACCGACGGTACCGACAAACATACCGCCGCCCCAGCCTCCTGAAAGTTCCACCTGGTCGTTGGCACGTTCTTCCAGTTCATAATTGATGTCCACAGTTCCGTCTTCCGGATGAGGTACCACATCCGGTTTGATTGCTTCCGGGTTAAAGTGACCCATCTGCGACAACTCCCTCACCGACCGAATGATGTTTTCCTTGCTGAACAACTGTCCGGGACGGGTGTATAACTCCCGGCGTGCCACGTGTTCGTTTGTTTTTGTATTACCTTTGATACCAATTGAATTAATGGTGGCTTGAGATCCTTCCACAATCCTCATCTCATAATCGATGGAGTCATTTTCCACTTTCACCTCAACGGGATTTAGGTTAAAGAAAAGATAACCCGTATTCAGATATTCGTTCGAAACGGCATCGTCATCCTCTGTAAGACGCTTGTCAAGCAACTTTTGGTCAAAAATGTCTCCTTTTTTTATCCCGAGTACTCGGGAAAGCTGAACATCCGTAAGTACCGTATTACCAACCCATCGCAAATTCCTGAAATAATACCTGCTTCCTTCGTCGATCCAGTATTTCAGTCGGACTGTATTATTGGTAGTGTCCTTGATGATCGAGTCTGAAACAATGATAGCATCACGATAACCTTTTTCGTTGTATTTTTTAATCAGGTTGATCTTGTCTTCTTCGTATTTATCCTGCAGAAACTTCTTCGATGAGAAAAAATTATAAATTTTCTTCTGTTTGGTTTTCTTCATCGATTTCTCCAATTCATAGTTAGCAAGGGCTTTATGGCCCACGAACTCAATACTAGTGATTTTAACCTTTGTTTTCTTGTTGACATATATTTCCAATGCAATCTGGTTTTGCTTGGTAGTATCATCCCTTTGAACAATATTGACATCCGTATTGTAGAATCCCTTTCCCTGGTAGAAACTTAGAATTTGACGCTGAGCCGTATTCACGAGGTTGTCTGTAACCTGCCCACCGATCAGCATCATTACCTGCTTTTCAATATCTTCCTTCTCACTTTTGCTTACACCATGATAGTTCTTGGCTGAAAGACGCGGGCGTTCCTGAAGGAAAACATTCAACCATATCTTGTCTCCAACAATTTTGGTTGCAGATATCTTCACATCGGAAAAAAGACCCTGCTTCCAGTATTTTTTGAGTGCTGAGGTAATCTGATCACCCGGAATGGTAATTTCATCCCCAATGGTCAGACCTGAAAGACCTTTTAAAACTTCGGTATCCAAAAACTTGATACCACTGATCTCTAATCCGGACAGGGTGTAATGTTTGGGACTGTCGTAAAAAACGGAGAAATTTGTGCTGTCAGCAACCGTTTGACCGTATAATTGTGCGCTTAAAATAAATGCAAAAAACAAAAAAATTACTCTTTTGACCATGTCAAATTCTGATTTGTTCACTAGTTTTTCCAAATCGTCTCTCTCTCTTTTGGAAATCGTTAACTGCTTCAAAAAGATCTTCTTTACGATAGTCTGGCCATAATTTTTGTGAAAAGAACAGCTCTGTATAGGCTATCTGCCAAAGAAGAAAATTACTTACCCTAAATTCGCCGCCGGTTCGAATCAGCAGTTCTGGATCGGGCAGGCCAAATGTAGGAAGATATTTTCCAATCAACTCTTCATTGATGCTACTTTTGTCAATTTTGTCATTTTTTAACTCATCAGCCATGTTTTTGACTGCTTCCACCAGTTCCCACCTGCCCGAATAACTTAGCGCCAAAACGAGCCGAAGCCCTGAATTGTTTGCTGTTTTTGCGATAGCTGCGGCTAAATTCTCCTGCACTTCGGCGGGCATTGATTTTAAATCACCAATCGCCCGCAAAGAAACATTATTTTTATTCAGATTTTCAGTCTCTGCAAGGATGGCATGAACAAGTAATCCCATCAACGCATTCACCTCTTCCCTCGGGCGATTCCAGTTTTCTGTTGAGAAAGCATAAAGTGTAAGGTAATGTATCCCTATTTCGCCTGCACCTTCGACAACAGAGCGAACGGCTTCGACTCCTTTGCGGTGACCGAAAATCCGGTCATTCCCATTCAATTCGGCCCAACGTCCGTTGCCATCCATGATGATGGCAACGTGGTGTGGTATTTTGCTGCTATTTAAATCTTTAGAATCCACTTTTTTTTCCGTAATAACTATTTTTATCATCCATCACCTTACATACACCCTTGTCGGTCCATATCTGCCAATAAAGAGAAACATTCACGGAAGCAAACCAATCGTTGTTGACCATGGAATTCGGAACAAATTGATCCGGACTCGGATAATTGCTGTTGTCCGTCCCCGGAATAGGATTTTGATACCTTCCGGGATCCTTCAGGTTATCAATATTATCGGTAAAAGTCTTTCTTATGGACATTTCGACGCAGGCTCCGATTCTCTTTGTAAGGTTGTATTTGATTCCAAACCCGACAGGGATGGTAGGTGCAAGTATCGTCGATGCGTTGGTGTTTTTCCCGTTTATCTGAACGGGAATATACAGATTCATGCCTGGAAGAAAAAGCGTTGAAGATTGAGGCATCAATATCAGGGTTCCTGTTCCTGGTGCCTTCGAGTACAAACAGCCTAATCCCAGCGACAAAAAAGGAGTAAAGCGGTTTTTCTTCAAAATACCGCTCTGGTAATCCATGAAATTAAACTCAAAAATGGCTTCCAGCGTCTGTACCGAACGGTTGAAACTGAATGAATTGTCAGATTTTTTAACGTATTGATCTAAACCTGAAGGATGCGAAGTAGATTCAGCCAGCGAAACTCCCTGAAAAACTCCGGTAGCCATAAGCTGAGTTGTTAACAACTGTCCCCTGACGGCAAGTCTTGTATTGAAATTATACCTGCAGATCAAACCATACAAGGAGGAGACGGATTTGCTGTAATCGACATGCTCCACATCTCCCCAATAGGCAGTTGCACCGGCCAGTATACCAATATCAACTGCTTTTTGCGGTCTGGCCGACAAAAAACAGAGAATTAGAAATAAGGAGAAAAAAACCTTCCTCGTGGTTACAACCATTAAAACGTCCTTTTTAAGTGCCAACAATAGATAACGGCAACAAAAGTAATAGATTACGCCGGAATTAATATTTTTCAAACCGGCTAAATGCATAAAAAATCTTAAAAAGAGAGCAAATTTATGTTCGACTAATTCCTTTTGTCTGCTCCCCACAACAATTTCTTACGCAGTGTTTCGTAAAAAGACTGATTTTCGAATTTCAACACATTGATGATAAAGTCTGATTTTCTTATTTTCCAGACCATATTTGTGTCAAAAGGTTCAGACCGGGAGTCAAGGGATGCCATGTACCTGCCTCCGCGACCTTCCACCCAAAGAGAGACTTCTTCATTATCGGGAATTACAACGGGTCTGACCGCCAGGTTGTGCGGAGCAATCGGAGCAATTACAAAATTGGCAGAATCAGGTGTTATGATGGGACCACCAACGCTGAGCGAATATGCCGTTGTCCCCGTAGGAGTTGAAACAATTAATCCGTCCGCCCAATAGGTATTTAGCAGGTCCCCTCCTACTTCCACATGGACCGTGATCATTTGCGATGAGTCCTGTTTATGCACCGTAAATTCATTCAGGGCATACGGAAAACCAGAGAAGAGGTTGTACTCATTTTCCACTTTGATCAGTGAACGTGGTTGTATGATAAATTTTCCGGCAAACAATTGCTCCATCGAAAACTCAAGTTCTGACTGCGCAATATCTGCCAGAAAACCAAGTCGCCCACTGTTGATTCCAACCATAGGTATCCCTGAATCCCTTACCAGGGTAATTGCCTCAAGAAATGTACCGTCACCTCCGATACTCAGGAAAAAATCTACGTTCGTCAGCTCCCCGGATGAAGAAAATTTGTCTGTTTTTCCGGGATCAAGATCAGTCTCTTTCTTTAGGTATTCAAGAAATGGCGCATAAATGATTACTTCTGTTTCATGCTGATGCAGGATTTCTACCAACCGTTTCATGCCGTCGTAAAAAATTGGTCCGATGGTCCATCCAAAAAGGGCAATTCTCATTCAAAAAATATTTAAGTGTTCATGTAACGCATAAACTGGTCGAACCTGTCATCAATCAGGCTCTTGAGCGGAGTCTGATCCATAAAGGTAGCAAGGATGTCATAATTATATCTGGTCAGGGTTTGAATGATCCCCGAAAGATCAACCTGATTAATCTTGATGGTGACATTGAGCTCAGTGGTTGAACCTGTAGGTTTCCAGGTATAAAGACTGAGAATGCGTGCATCGTTTCCTTCAATGATTTGCGTGATCTGCGCCAGTGAATAATTGTTTTCACACATCTGAAGTTCAAGGATGCCGCCTGGTTCATTGGGCGAAAAAAGTGTTGTCAGGGTGTTGCTCAAATCGTACCTGGAAATTGAACCCAGATAGGTGTGATCCTCTGCCAGAACTGGAACAATGGAAACGCCGCAACCAGAAGCAACGGCAGCCACTTCAAAGATATGTTGACGGGGATGCACATGCGGTTTTAGCAATGAGTCCGTGATGAAGGTTTCCAATGGTTCATCAAAATCACGGGCGTCAAAAATTTCCTTGTCCGATATCACTCCCAGGTACTCCTGACCGACAACAATTGGCAGATGAGATACTCTGAAGACATCCATCATCGCAAGCACTTTTGTAGCACTATCGTAAATGCTCACAGAAGGTATCGAATCGGAAATCAACGTTTCAGCTATCATGACAGAAGGTTAAGTGGTGGATGAATGAGAATCATTTCGTAAATTGCAAACCTAATTAATAGATGGGATCAATGACACGATTAAGCGTAAATATAAATAAAATTGCAACACTGCGAAATAGCCGCGGAGGTTCGATGCCTAGTGTCACCTTTGCGGCTGTCCAATGTCAAAAATTTGGTGCAGAAGGAATTACTATTCATCCGCGACCCGACGAGCGGCATATCCGGTATGCCGATGCTCTCGCGCTGAAACCCTTAATAACAACGGAATTCAATATTGAAGGTTATCCTGATCCAAGGTTCATTGACCTGGTGATCGATGTCCGGCCCGATCAGGTAACACTCGTACCTGATTCTCCTGATGCGATCACTTCCAATGCCGGATGGGATACACTGAAAAATCATGATTTTCTGAAGGAAGTGGTTGCAAAATTTCATTCTGCGGGGATTCGGGTCTCCTTGTTTGTCGGAACTGATCCTTTGATGATTGAAGGTGCGGCCAAAACAGGAGCCAATCGCGTAGAACTCTATACGGAGCCTTATGCCACAGATTATCCGGATGACCCTGAAAAAGCGATCGCTCCGTTCGTTCAGGCTGCAAAAGTCGCAGAAAAATTCGGACTTGGCCTGAATGCCGGCCACGACCTGAGCCTGGAAAACCTGCGCTATTTCGACCAACATATACCAAACCTTCTGGAGGTCTCCATAGGCCATGCACTGATTGCAGATGCATTGTATATCGGGTTGGAAGAAACGATCAGGAGGTACAAGGAATGCCTCCTGAAAGGATAAAGGCTAAAGGATAAAGGATAAAGTTAGCCCTGCACGTTAAGCCATATATGTACTTAATCCAATAATAATGTTGATAAGAGCGTTCTCACTTTATCCTTTATCCTTTAGCCTTTATCCTTTAATTCATTAATCCGCCCATGAAGTTATTTTACCGCAAGTACGGTTCCGGTCCGGTCATGATCATCCTGCACGGGCTATACGGCTCGTCTGACAACTGGATTACGATCGCCCGGAAACTGGAAAACCATTATACCGTTTTGCTTCCCGACCTGAGGAATCATGGAGCATCACCACACTCTCCAACACATACCTATGCGGAAATGGTAGATGATCTTCTTGGGTTTTTCGAGGATAATCATTTAGAGAATGCTTATTTGATCGGGCACAGCATGGGCGGAAAGGTGGCCATGCAATTCGCGGCGGAAAACCCGGAGAAAGTGAACAAGCTGATGATTGTTGACATTGCCCCCAAAAATTATCTGGCAGGCAATAGTTTCTATAAGCATATCAGGCAACATGAGCTGATACTTGAGTTGCTAGAAAATCCGGATCTCAGCCAGTATCAATCACGCAAGGAACTGGATGATTTTTTTAGTTCAAGGATCAAGGAAGAAACAGTCCGGCATTTTCTGCTTAAAAATATTCACAGGACGCATGCAGGTCTTTTTGAATGGAAGATGAACGCCGGGGTACTCAGGAAAGCTTTTAAGTCAATGGTCAGTGAAGTCACCATGGATTGGTTCGAAGAGCGGTTGCCCATTACCAATTATCCTGTTACTTTCGTCAGGGGACAAAAATCTGATTATATTAGTGATGCTGACTGGCTTGAGATCAGAAAAATTTATCCGGAAGCAAAATTAATCGATATTCCGGATGCCGGCCACTGGCTGCATGCGGAACAACCGGATTTATTCATCGAAGCCGTATTGTCCTGAATCCTAGGTATTTCAATCTGCCGCACATTTGATTTCAAATATTTCTGGCAGGATTGAACAGGGTGTCATCCACTTTATCAAACAGTTTTCGATCAGGACGAAAGGCTGGACGGTTTAATGCTGAAGTGATGCTGAAACGCCGCAAGTTATTGATTTTGTTACGGGTTACAGGTTACAAGTTACAGGAAAATGAAGATCCATGCGTTCTTCCCTTTTCTTGCCCTGATTTTTCAGTCCCTGAGATTGACGAAGGGTCGAAGGGTTCTTTATCCTTTATCCTTTATCCTTCTGCGCTAGCATTTAGTCTTTTATCCTGCTAAATCCCATCGATTTTAAAATCCAGTTGGGGAGGTGCTTATTTGGATTTCTTTTGCGAAGATTCAGATAAATGTTCAGTTTCTTGAATATCGGCACTTTGTGGGTCTCCACAAATTCGATCAGTGTACCGTCGGGATCCTCGATGTAGGAAAAATGGCCGGCAGCTTCACCCATGTCAAAACTGTCTCCTTCATGGTGGGCAGAACTGTCTACGGTAAAGGCAAAACCTCGTTTGGCACAGGTTGCATTCAATTTTTCCATGCCGTTTATATCATAGCAGAGGTGAATGAACCCAAGGTCGCCCCAATAACGCCCTTCAAATATTTTCCGGGGAGTCCGCTCTTCAGCCTGTATCAGTTCAATCTCACTGTCGCCAAAAAGTCGGCCAAAGGCTCCCGGACGGGGTTTGCTGTTTCGAAGCAGCATTCTTCTGAAAAGGGCGTCTCCACCATTGAGATAAGTCAAGTCAGGAAAAATTCCGCGTTGGTCAAAAGCTACCTGATCGTATCCGAGAATATCGGAATATACTTTCCTTGAATTTTCAGTATTCGTCACCCCGATGATCACTCCGTAGACAGATCCTGTATGTTTTTTGCGGTTTCCGAACCAATTACCCGATTCAATTACCTGGAATACATTGTTGAAAGGATCGGTGACAAAAAAGAAATTCCTGCCGGCGGGATCAGTAACAATCGGGCTGACATTCAATTTCTCCTCGACAAACCACGCGTGGGTTTTTAATGCATCGCGGCTTTTTATTTTTGCAGCAAATATTCCTAAATCACCGAGCAAAGGCTCAAAAAGAGGGGCCTTCGGAACACGTTTGGTATATTGCCAAATCTCAAAACCGCCTCCGCCATTCATATTAAGGGCAAGCGCTGCGCGCCGTTCCTGGGGCTCTCCACCGGTATAGGGCAACATCAATTTAGCCGTTGCACAATCATCAACTACCTTGATGTCCATGCCAAAGTACTTTCTATACCATTTCCAGGCTACTTCAACATCCGAAACACCAATGCCCAGTTGTTGAATCCCACTAACTACAATTCCTTCCATAATCTTTAAATCTAAAAAACAGCAATGTTAATCCAGCCAGCCACAGCCTCACTCAATTATGCATTCGGATCAATCCTGGTTGCAATCGTATAGAATAACCAGGGAGCGAATCTTTTCAAATAAGGCATAATTACCTCTTTCTTACCAATAATCACCTGTTTACTGCGCCTTTTTACTGCCTTGTCAATTTTTGAGGCACAATAAGCGGCAGTGACCCCATTCTCCTGACCAATATCCATCTTTCCGTATTCCTGTCCAGTTGAAGTCAGGGCATGGTAGGAAATATTTGTTTTCACTCTCCCCGGACAGACCATTGTAACATGGATATTGTCCCGATGGTGTTCAAGCATCAACGTTTCAAAGAATCCATGCAAGGCATGTTTGGCGGCGCAATAATAGGATCGCTGCGGAAACCCGAACAATCCGGAGAAACTGCTCAATACAACGATACTGCCACCCCCATTTTTTATCATGTGAGGCAGGAGCAATCGCGTCAGTTCTGCGTGACCCCAGAAATCAGTTTCCATGATCCTTCGGGCAACCTCTGAAGGTGTGTCCAGTATTAAGGAGCGCTGGCTTATACCACCAACATTGGCAAGAATGTCAATTCGGGAAGTGACAGATTGAACCTTTTCGACAGCAATTGCAATTTGATCTGGCCTGGTCAGATCAAAAGGTACTATTAGAACTTCAGCTCCTCCCTTTCTGCATTGATCAGCCACTACCTCAATTTGCGTGACGTTGCGGTCGGACAATATTAAAAGTGTTCCGGCTCCAGTCCATTTCAGTGCCAGGGCTTCCCCGATACCCGAGGAGGCTCCTGTTATCCAGATGATGCGAGGATTTGTCATTTAGTGAGTTAGTTCAAAAATTCTGTTGCAACGAAAAGTTGGACTGAAGATGTATTCTGAGGTGCAAACTTAGATTTTTTTTTACATCAAGCCAAGATATTTGCAAGTAATTGACAATGGACAATTGACAATTGACAATTACCATGAATTGGTTTCGTTTTTGAACTAATTAATTTAAGATGATAAACGGAAAATTGGTCCTTCTGCCTGGAAAAAATTATAACAGTTCTGACATTGTCAATTGTCAATTTTCTTCGAAATTCCACTTTTCGCCATCCATCCGAACAAAGGCTTCATCCACTCATCGGCAGGCAGTTTCAAAACAAAACCATGGTTGCCTGAAGGATAAAGGTGCATTTCGGCAGCCACCTTGTTGCGTATAAGTGCCTGGTAAAAACGGATACTGTTTTCAACAGGTACTACGGTATCATCTCCGGTATGCGTGATCCAGGCAGGTGGTGTTTTTGTGTTTATCTGTAATTCATTGGAGAAAAGTTGAATTTGATCCGGTGCAGGATTGGAGCCCAAAAGATTCTTCCTCGAACCACCATGCGTCAGTTCGTCAGTCATGCTTATTACGGGATAAACCAGGACCATGAAATCAGGCCTCAGGCTGGTATTGTTGTCATTTGGAATGAATGACTTTTCAAAATGAGTACCGGCAGTTGAAGCCAGGTGCCCGCCGGCAGAGAATCCCATGATTCCAATTTTCGACGGATCAATTTTCCACTCCTTTGATCTTTCCCTGACTGTCTTGATTGCCTGTTGAGCATCCTGCAAAGGACCGATAGATTTATCCATCATGATGGAATCGCTTGGCAGCCGGTACTTCAGAATAAATGCGGCAATTCCGTTTTTCGTGAAGGTTTCTGCGATGATAGTTCCTTCAAGCCGGTAGCTCTCCATTCCATAACCGCCACCCGGACATATTACAACTGCTGCTCCTGCCTCTTTACCTGTTTCCGGAAGGTAAACTGCAAGTGTTGGTTGTGAAATGCTCCTGTATCCTAGGAAGATGCCATTGTTCTCCATCCTGATTTCCTTCATGGCATAATCGGTGGAGTTTGGAATCGGACCCGGATATAGCGGGATCGTCTGTTGTGCTTTAAGTTGGACAGCCATACAAATCAGGATGAAAAGGAAAAATCGTTGCATCTTATTTTCAATTAGTTGGGAAAACAATAAAATTTAAAACTCAATATCATACAATCCTTCCGAATCGATCTCGAACTGTTTGACGCCTATATCGGTCATAGGATGCTTGATCAGTTGATGAAGCAATTCAGGTCCGATGGTAGCCGAATGTGCTCCGGCCATGCTGACACGGTAAATCTGGTCGACAGTTTTAAAACTGGCCGCCAGCACTTTCCCCTTCAATCCATACTCTTTGATATTTTCGACGATATCTCCAACTACTTCAATCCCGTGCGATGAGATGTTATCAAGACGACTTACATAGGGGGCCACAAAATCAGCGCCTGCTTTCATGGCCACCAGCGCCTGCTGCTGCGTGAAAATCGCGGTAGCGGTTACATTGATGCCTGCATCCTTCAAAATGCGCATGGCCCTGTAACCATCGGCAGTGACAGGTATCTTGGCATAAAAATTATCACCAAAATCAAAATAGCTGCGGTACTTTTTGGCCTCCCTCACCATGTCGTCGGATTCGGGGGAAATCATCTGGATATGCACCATTCCGGTGCCTACCAACTCCTGGATACCTTCAATCGCAACAGAGAACCTGTTTCCTGCGTGCATCAGGATGGTTGGATTGGTGGTTACACCTTCCAATGGGAAAAAACGGTACAGCTCCCTGAGTTCATTCAGGTCGGCTGTGTCTGCCATGTAAATCATAAATAAGGATATTTTGCCGCAAAATTACCCAACCATCCTGATGCGAAGGTCAAGCAAATATTACTTAATTGTAACTTCATTGGTTGGTCATTTTGAATAGTTGGACCCAATGCAATAAAGATACTTAAATCCGCGCAGATAAATTTTCCCGTTGCTGACGGCTGGAGAAGCGTACATCCTCTCTCCAATGAAATTTTTTGCAATGGCATTGAATTCCTTGCCTGGTTTGATCACGGTGATCATACCCTCATCATTGGGTATATAGACCAATCCGCCGGCAAGGACCGGGGAAGCATATTGCTTTCCCAAATCCTCCACCCAAAAAACATTGCCAGTGGCTGCATCGAGGCAATGAACCTGACCCGAAGCCATGGTAGTAATCAGAAAATCATCAGCGCAAACAGGTGACGGTACGTATACGGCACCTTTTGGAGACTGCCATACTACCTTGCTTAAGCTAACATCGCCCTGTCCATCAGGCTTGATAGCCATCAGAATGCGTTTGGGCCAGGCACTGCTGGCCAAAACCAATCCTAACTTTGCATCATAGACCGGTGTTGAACAAAACTCCTCCGAAGGACCATTGACAAACCAATATTTCGAACCATCCACGGGATTGTAGGAAGCAATTTCCTTGTTTCCACAAAAAATCATCTGCATTTTCCCTGACATCTGCGTGATAAGAGGTGTGCTGAAACTGTGTGATTGCTTGTCAAGACTGATTTTCCATATGATATGTCCATCCAGATGGCTCAGTGCCGCCAAAAAAGAATCACCCTTGCTGGAACAGTTGACAATCACCTTATCTTCAAAAAGTACCGGAGAACAACTGAATCCATGAGGGCTCAAGAAAGTACCCGGCTTTTGAATCCATATCTGTCGGCCATCATAATCGAAAGCAGCGACAACCACATTTATCCCATCAAGCAATGAGACATAAACCCTCTTTCCATCTGTCGCGGGAGTACCGGAAGCGAAACTGTTGTCGTTGTGTTTGGTCTCGAAATCACCCTTTACGACAGTTTTTTGCCACAACAATTTTCCATTTCCAACATCATAGCAAAGCAGCAGCTTCTCATTGGTTTCCTTGATGGCCGTAAGCGTAAAAAGCCTGTCATTCCAAACAACAGGTGAAGAATAACCAATTCCTGGTACCGGACTCTTCCAAAGTACGTTTGTAACAGAATCCCACTTTACGGGCAAATTTGTTTCAGGGCTGGTACCATCACCGTTAGTGCCACGCCAACCAGGCCAGTTTTGGCCATGCAAGGAAGAGTGACTAATAAAAACAGCAAATACGCAGAAAAATTTAAATAAGCGGAGGAAATTCCTTGGATGTTTGCCAGGCTGCATAAATAATTGAATTTTATCGTGTAACCAATGAAATTTGCATCCTTTGCAACATGACTGCTTAATCAACCCAAAATCCAAATTCCATCTGATCCTTATAATACAAATATAAACGATATATCTTGATAGTAACCGCGCTCACTCTTCACTGTTCCACTCATTCAAACATCTTAATTTACTTTTTCCGTTGCTACTCATACCTCAGGGCATCTACGGGATTTCGGATGGCGACTTTCAAAACATGATAGCTAATAGTAATAAAGGCAACTACAGCCACCAACATGATAGCCAGAAGGAACTCAGACACGGTTAAGGGTTCCTTGTAGGCTCCGGGCATAGCCTTGTAAATAACCCATGCTGCCGGGCAGGCAACAAATGTGGCAAAACCCAGCAATAAGATAATTTCACCCGACAGTTGCCCGTATATTGAAGCAACTGAACTGCCAAGCACTTTGCGGACTCCTATCTCCTTGGTACGGCGTTTCGTGGTGAAGAGTATCAGGCCAAAGAGTCCCATCGAAGAAACCAGGAGGGTCACCACCGCAAAAAACAGGAAAAGACGTTTCATGGATTGCCAGAAAGAAATTGCTCCATCTAAAAAAAAGATCGTCCGGAAATCCTTGAACTCGAACGGATCATTAGGAAAGAAAGATTCCAACTCGCTGGTTGCCAATTGCTCAGCCTTTTGCTTATTTCCAGTTGTATATCGAATAGTCAATAATTTAGATCCTAAAATCTCATTTTTTGATAAGAACATGATATAAGTTGGAATTTGATTGTGCACCGAGAAAGGATGGAAATCCTTTACCACGCCAATCACAGGATAACCTTTTCCTAACAGAAGAACCTGCTTGCCAATCGGATCTTTCCATCCAAAGACTTTAAGGGCCGTTTCATTAATAATACAACCCTGCTCATCGGATGGATACTCTTTCGAAAAATTCCGCCCATAGACCATCTTTAAATTATAGGTGGGTATAAAGTCATAATTGACGTAGTTTCTGCTAACCATCTCTTTCTGGTCGGGAGATGCGCCTTCCCAGGAAACAAAGCCACCTATATTCCCCTGAAACGGAATGGTATTCGAAAAGGAGGCGTCCACGATTTCAGGATGTTGCTGCATCCTTTGCCTTAACATTTCAAAATCCAGATTTTGTGATGCATTAACTTCAGTAAAGAGGATGTTTTTGTCGTCGAACCCCAAATCCTTGTTAAGAATGAAGTTGACATGCTGGTAGAGTATAAAACTCACGATCAGCATAAACAATGAAATGGAAAACTGGGCAGTGGTAAGTACTTTCCTCAGGCTGACAGATTTCCCTGTACCTTCAAAGAGCTTACCCTTCAACACCGTGACCGGATTATAGGAGGATAGTACCATAGCGGGGTATAAACCGGAAAGCAATCCCACCAGTAGTGAAGAGCCAAAAATTATCGAAAGTAGTTTCCAATTGTCAAAAATCGTGTAGTGAACCTCATTTTGAAGTATATTACTCATGATGGGTGAAATGGTTTGAGCCAGAAAAAGGCCTGCAACCATAGCCAGAATGGTAAGAGCCATCGTCTCTGTAATAAATTGGGCAGCAATGGCCTTTTTGGAAAATCCAACCACCTTTTTTATTCCGATTTCGCATGCCCTCCTGGTCGAATTGGCCAGCGAAAGGTTCACATAGTTTACACAGGAAAGCAATAGTACCAGAATTCCTGCAAAGGAAAGTATGGACAAGCCAATGATAGAGTCATATTGACTGTTAGGAGAGAGATGTTGTTTGGAGAGTGGATGGAGATATGGAGTCGATTTTTCATAGTTTTTCACATTTTTAAATGCATCCTTGATTTTTGCATCCAACAGCCGGGGATCGGCCCCCTTTTTCAGCAAAACATAGTTGTCGTTGTCAATATAGGTCCAGTCGTCACGGAATCCTTTACGGGCAGCCAATGTCTCATAGGTTCTTATCGATACCAGGTAGGTTGGCCGTAAAGAAGAGTTCCGCGGAAAATCATTGTAAACGACTGTGACCGTCAGTGGATAACGCTTGCCGACGACTATCTTTTTTCCGATAGCTCCTCCCTCCGGAAACAGTTTTTTCTCAAGCGTTTCTGAAATCGCTATACTATTGGGATCCGTGAGGGCATTCTTGCTGTTGCCCTCCCGTATTGAAATCGTGAAAATATCAAAGATGGAATTTTCACTGAAATATCCATTCTTTTCATAAAGCTGACCTCCGTCAGGCAACGTGAAAAACTGGCCTGCTCCCTGACTCCCTCCAACTTCGCGCATCAGCAATACCTGTTCCACTTCGGGTTGATCGGACATCAGATGGTATCTGAAAGCAGCCGGACTGTAAGCGCAATAATTCGTCGGGTAAGAATCCTCCTGTCTGGTTTGAACCTTGTATATCCTGTCGAATTTATCATTGAATTTGTCATAACTGAACTCATAACTCACGACCATCCCCAACAGGATGAATGTTGTAAATCCGATGGTCAGGTTTGTCAGGTTGATCACGGAGAAAATTTTATCCTTCAATATGTTCCTGTAAATGCTGGTAAAAAAATGTTTGATCATAATTTTTTGTTTTTACCGTGTCAGCTTATAAACTGATTTATTATTAATTAAACAATCATTTAAATATCCCGGACACGAAGTTTATTTCGATTCCCATTCTGTTTGGATATTGGTAAACAGAGATTATGCCAAAATTATAAATTATTGTTTTACTGTAACTTAACTTAATATTTCACGCAAATCAGTGTCAATTTATTTGACACTTCGCGTACACATTTTTGTCATTTTTACCTTGAACTTTTATCCTTCATCCCATCACCCGGGTGTTATTCATACCTCAGCGCTTCTATCGGGTTCCTGGTCGCAGCCTTCCAGCTTTGCCAGCTCACCGTCAGCAATGCAATTGTCATTGCAAGCAATCCGGCCAAGGCAAAAATCCACCAGCTCAGGGTGGTTTTGTAGGCGAAATTTTCGAGCCATAGGCGCATCGCATACCAGGCAACCGGACTGGCAATAACAATGGAGACTAGTACCCAGAATAAATATTCTTTCGACATCAAAGAGAATATTTCAAGAGACTTTGCGCCGTTCACTTTCCTTATCCCGATCTCTTTTGTCCTTAGCTCCGTCATAAACAATGATAAACCGATTAACCCGAGGCATGAAATAATGATTGCCAGTAAAGAAAAATACCCAAATATCTTACTCATCTGTTGTTCTGTACGGTACAGGTTATCAAAGTCTTCATCAAGAAAATGAAAATCCATTGGTAGTCCGGGATTGAATGACTTAAAAGTTTTATTGATTGATTCGACAGTTGCCGGTATATGATCCGGTTTCATCTTCATGTACAAATTGTTGGACTCACCTTTTTGCATCATGAGCGGCTCAATTTTGTAATGCAAGGATTGAATGTGAAAATCTTTCAGCACGCCAACAATGGTTAATTTGGCTCCCCATGGAGCTGTCAGAACCTCCCCGACCGGATTCTTCATACCCATAGCTTCCGCCGCCTTTTCATTGATCACAACGGCTGTTTTGTCCGTTGGAAATTCAGAGGAAAAAAATCGTCCACCGGAAAGTTCTAGTTGAAAGGTCTTTAAATAATCCTCGTCTGTATCAAGATGATGGAATAAAACATCAACGCTGGTCTTTTTACCTGCCCAGCTATAACCGCCGGAAGTATATTCGAGATTAACCGGACTCTGGCCTTTTGTTACACTTAATATATCCGGATTGTTGCAGAGTTCTTTCTTCAGTGCTTCGAGTTTTGGATCACCCGGACGAATGGGGAACATAAAATAGCCGATGTTGTCCTTGTTAAAGCCCAATTTCTTATTTTGCATGTATTTGAGTTGGCTCCCAATAACGAGCGTGCTTACAATAAGCAGGATAGAAAGTGAAAACTGGAAGATAACCAAAACAGTCCTGAATTTAGTGTTGCCAGGATTTTTATGAATGACACCCTTCATCGTATCCAATGGTTTTAAGGAAGACAAATAAAATGAGGGGTAACTTCCAGCCAATAAACCGCAAAACAAGACAATTGTGATCAAACCAACATACAAGCCTGCGCGACTGTAATCAACAACCAACTGCCTACCAATAAGCATATTATAGCCAGGTAACAGCAATTGAACAAGAATCATAGCAATGACAATTGCGATCAATGCAATCAACAGCGATTCTCCTAAAAACTGGAGGATAATTTTTTGCTTGCTGGCTCCCGCCACTTTGCGAACACCTATTTCCCGGGCTCTTCGGACTGATTGCGCAGTAGAAAGGTTCATAAAGTTGATGCAGGCTATAATCAGGACGAAAACGGCAATGAGGCCAAGAATCATGACATAGGTAATATCACCATTACCGCTTATGTCATAATTGTATTTCCTGGAAGAATACAGGTGGATTTTTTTAATGCTTTGAAGTAATAGCTCTGATTCTGATCCTTTTTTATGATCCTGAATGAATTTCCGGATCTTTCTATCTACAATTTTACTGTCCGTACCTTTTTCAAGTTCAACATAGGAATAACTTCGACCTTGATCCTCCCATTCATTTATTTTTGCACCAAATCCCATCAACAGTTGAGTAGGAACTAAAATATTAAACAGGATGTGACTATTTTGCGGTAAACTCCTCACAACACCTGTAACCGTCACCAGGAAACCACGAGATAACAATGTTTTGCCCAATGCCTCTTCATTTCCAAAATATTTTCGCGCCGTCTCTTCAGTGATAACAATATTGTGAGGATCATTAAACGCTGTATTCATATCTCCGCGAACAAACCCAATACTAAACATCTTAAAAAAGTCCTTATCAACAGCAACAACTGTTTCTTCTAAAAATTCATCTTTCTTCTTTAAAGTCAACGGGGTATGTATGATTCTGGAAGATCTGACTATTTCAGGATATTCAGCTTTTAGGGCAGGAGCAACCGCACTCAAAGTTGGTGCAAACAGAGAGACTTCTCCCCCGGGAGAATTTTGTTTTTCAATCACACGATAAAGGTCGTCAGCATGTTCAAAATGCCGGTCATAGCTCCATTCGTTCTCCACCCATAAAAGAATTAAAATAGCACAGGTCATGCCAATAGCCAAACCTCCAATATTTAGAATGGAATGGGTGGAATACCTTTTGATATTCCGAAACGCAAGTTTTAAGTAGTTCATAATCAAATTTTAATGCGTTCTAAAAATTCTAAAACTTGATATTGGATACCTCAACCTGTAACAGCCAGGCTGGAGTTATTCATACCTCAACGCCTCCACCGGATTCCTGGTCGCAGCCTTCCAGCTTTGCCAGCTCACCGTCAGCAAGGCAATGCCCAAAGCCAATAATCCGGCAAGGGCAAAGATCCACCAGCTGAGTTCGGTTTTGTAAGCAAAGTTTTCGAGCCATTTGTGCATGGCAAAATAGGATATAGGAATGGCTATTAAGCTTGCCGCCAAAATCCAAATTATGAAATTTTGGTTTAACAGGATCATTACTTCTCTCACCTTGGCTCCGTTTACTTTCCGGATACCGATTTCTTTGATACGCGCATTGATATGAAACAGCGCCATTGCAAACAATCCCATGCAGCACAGTAGAATGGCAATCCCTGCCATCACACCAAGAAGGAGAGCCGTTTTTACCTCTTTTTGGTAATTTTCATTAAATATTTCGTCCAGGAACCTGTAGACTAGCGGATATTCGGGTGCAATTTCTTTCCACATCCTGTTTATAGAGCCAAGGACTCCCTTAAGTTGATCCGTTTTAAGTTTAACCAAAATCTGCTTATAGAAATTGGTGTAATGCGTGCGCTGACAAAAAAAAGCGATAGATAGCTGCTTCTCGTGAATAGTATTGTATTCAATATCCCTGACGACTCCTATGATTTCCCGATGCTGGTTGTCCCACATATCAGTAAGGAAAGTGCCCACAGGATTTTCGAGGTTTAGCGTCTTCGACATGGTTTCGGTGATGATGACCTGATCTACATCAGAAGTTTTATTGGTTGTGAAATTTCGCCCTTGTTTAAATTTTGCCCCAATCAAATCCAGATAGTTATAATCGACAGAAATAAACCCACATCCCTCCATCTTTTTCTGTTCATCCCCTACAACGGTAGCACTCCCCCAGTTGCTGATTCCGTTAGCTGGCACATTTGATCCGCACGAAATAGAAACGACTTCAGGATATTGCTGCAACGACTGGACTAAAAGTTTGTAGCGACCTTCATTGTTACCTTCATAGTTATCAATGACAAGGGTTTGTTCCTTATCAAATCCAGTATCGTGCTGCCGGATCAGCTCCAATTGACGGTTAACAACAATTGCGCAGGTGATCAGTATTATTCCGATGGCAAACTGAGCAATAACCAGGGAATTCCGAAATCCCTTCCGGGATGTCGAGCCATTTACAAGAGCAAAATATGCGGCAGATCTTTTTTGCAGGCCATTATTTGAGGTCCTGAGAATTTGAATGGCAGGTAACATGCCGCAAACAATCAGCCACATCGCTGAAAGCAACAAAATAAACAAGTCTAATCCGAGGTTTTCCGTAAATGAAAGTGTAAGTTGTTTTCCCAGAAAGCCATGCAGCCATGGAAGAAATGCCTTAATGATCAGGCTACCAAGAAAAATAGAAAAAGCCAGATAAAGGGATATTTCGAGGACTTCCTGGCGTAGAAACAGTTTAAGATTCGCCCCAAGGGCTTTTTTGATACTATGTTCAAGCGACCGTCGCGCATTAATGGCAATGGATAGGTTAATGAAATTGAAACAGGAAATTACAAGTATCAGTCCGGCAATCAAGCAGAAACCAATCACATAGGACCGTGGGTCTGCCTCACCTGTAATATCTCCGGACTTTAAATAGTTATCCCGAAAGGGTTGAAGTTTCGCTTTGATGTAATCACCTTTGCAATGCTCATCCTTCGTTTCACGGTTCCACACTACAGCAATCTTTTTCTCTACCTGATGAATATCGGTATTGGACAAAAACTTCAGGTAGATCGCTGAGCTGTGCCAACCCCAATCTTCAAGCATACCTTTCGATCTGGATTGCCAGGAAGACAGTGAGGCAATAAAATCAGCATGAATATTGGCTTCGCCAGGAAAATCCTTAAAGATCCCGGTGATAGTATAATTAAGCTGATTTCCGAGGTTTACAATTTGGCCAATAGGATTTTTATCAGGGAACAATTGGCCGGCCATTTTTTCAGAAATGGTCATGTTCATAGGTTTAGAAAGCACCAATTCGGGATTCCCAACGACCAGCTCCCAGCCTAAAAATTTGAAAAAAGAAGTGTCGGCATAAAGTAAATCAGTTACCTCCATGCGTTTTTCGTTGACCAACATATTTTCGTCCGACCATTTCAAACGCATTCCCCCGGTAACCTCAGGAACATTTTGCAGAATCTTATCCATGAAAACAGGTGGTTGCCCGACGTGCATTTTTTGACTGCGTCCGTTGTTGCAAGCCAGTAAATAGGTGGTTTCAGTATTTGAAAAATGTTTGTCGTACCTGAATTCATTTTGGGTATAGAGGAATGCGAGAATGGCAAAGCAGATACCAATGGTAAGTCCAACCAGATTAATTCCAAAGAAAACCTTTTGGCTGGCTATTCTTCTGAAGAATATTTTTAGTCCGATACTGATCATTGTGTTATGATTTTAATATCTAAACATCCTGAAAATTCTGAAATCCTGAAAATTCTGATTCAGACACTTATTCGTATCGCAAGGCCTCCACCGGGTTCCTTGTCGCCGCCTTCCAGCTTTGCCAGCTTACCGTTAGCAATGAGAGAATTATTATCAACATAAAAGCAATTCCATAGTTGGTCCAAGATAGGCTTGTACTTTTTGCACTTCCCTTTTTCAACTCCTCGATAATGAAAAATACCAATGGGAAACTAATGAATACAGCAAGAAAAACCAAATACATAAATCTCCGATTCATCAATATTAATAATTCAATCAAAGATGCACCGTTCACCCGGCGTATGCCAATTTCTTTCACACGTTGATTGGCTGCAAAGATAGAAAGGCCAAACAAACCAAGTAAAGCGATGAAAAAACTAAAAATTGCAACAGCGCTGATAAACTTTTGTAAACTGTGAAGCTTCAGAAGAAAGGCATCATTCTTTATCGCATCCATGAGAAAACTAGAAGTAAATGGGATGTTCTGAAATTGCTTCTTCCAGACATCTTCAATCATTATCAAAGTTTCCTTTTGATTGCGGGGGTTGATACGTATAAACATGGCGTTAAACCGGTCCGGATCATTATTAAACACCACCCCTTTTGAATCATCATAAGCAGGCCGGTACAAGAAATCATCTATTACACCCACAATCTGACCGCTTGAAAGTGTAACCTGTTTACCTTCCGAGTTAATTGAAAGGACAATACTTTTCCCAATCGGATCGCTCATTCTTAATTGTTTAACGGCTGACTTGTTCAGCAAAAAAGTCGATTTGGAATCGGTTTTTAAATCAGGGCTGAAGGCTCTTCCAAGAACGGTCATGACCCCTAAGTTTTGAGTAAATCCGGCATCAATTGATATGTATGGGAAAGGGCGCACCTCGCCTTCATCTATCTTGATATTCAACAGACTTGCCCCTGAAACTGCCGGAACATCTGATGACGCAGAAACTGAAAGGATATTCGGATTTCTTAATAGTTCAGATTTAAACAACTCATAGTCCTTTCTGATTTTTGAATTCATCATGTTTACAACCAGCAGATCCTTTGTATTTATACCCGTATCCATCTCTGTTAAATGATTAATTTGTTTTGCAACATAGAGGGAAGTCAATATCAAGATGATCGAAACAGTAAACTGGGATACTACAAGGATAGTTTTCAGATTACTGCCTCTTTGGCCTTTAAACCCACTTTGCAGCGCCCTGATGGGATTTACCTTCGCAATCACGAAAGATGGATAAGCTCCTGCAAGTATTGTGACCAAAAACAGGATGGAAGATGCTGCTAAAAAATATTTAAAATAATTAACCTGAATTTGACGGTTCAAAATGGAACTTACGAATGGGAGAAATGCCTGAACAATGAGAATTGAAATGACTACGGCAATAAATGATTGCAGCCAATATTCGCACACAAATTGAAAGAATATTTCAAACTTTTTTGACCCATATACTTTTCTCACACCCACCTCTTTTGTGCGGCCAACAATTTGGGCAATCGCAATATTTATAAAGTTGAAACATGCAATACCAATGATTATGAATCCAAGGATTTCAAAAAGGTAAATTACAAACAAGTTAAATTTGGTTAAGTCAAATTCGCCGTAATACGCTTCCGACTTACTGCCTAAATGAATTTTTTTTAGTGGTTCAAGAAAGAGTTTGAGCGAAGTGTAATTTTCTTTTTTTATATGGCTATCCGCTAATTGCGAAAATTTCTTTTCTAATTCAGCCAGATTCGTATTCTGTTTTAGTTGAATGTAAGTATAAACATTCATATCGATGGTTTCATTCTCCATTTTTTTGACGAATGGAAAAACATCATACATTGCCGCGTAAGATGCGAGGATATCAAAGCGAAAATGAGAATTGTCGGGCACATTTAATACGCCCGTAATTTTAAATTGCATATTGTCATCGAGATATTTGCCCACAGGATTCTCCTCTCCAAAATATTTTTTTGCGATTCTACTACTTATGACAATTGATTTGTCATCGCTTAATGCGGTATTGTTGTCCCCTAGTTTCATTTGGAAGGAAAACATAGCCAAAATGGAAGGATCGGCAAACATGAATTTTGGTTCTTTGAAATTTTGATTCTTTTGAATGATATTGACTTCTCCAATCCAAGCTATTCTGGATACTGACTCTATTTCGGGAATATTATTTTGCAGCAAAGGTGCAAGATTAGGTCCGGTTTTTGCCTTATCTGCATCTCCAAAATCCGGTCTGACCACATGATAGGAAACACGATAAATTCTATCTCCATTTTTATGGAAGTTATCGTAACTGTACTCGAAACTTACATAAAGATAAATCAGCATTACAGCGGATAGCCCTATCGCCAATCCAACAATTTTGATAATGGAAATAGTTTTGTTTTTCCACAGGTTACGAAGGGCAATCAGAAAAAAGTTATTTATCATTCTATTAAAATTTATGCAAAAATTTCTAATTCATTCATTTTAAACACATTTCAGAATTCTGATTCAGACGATTTATTCGTACCTCAACGCCTCCACCGGATTTCTCGTCGCCGCCCGGTAGCTGATGGTAAATGTCGCCAGCAAAGCCACAATTGTATGAATGATCAGAGGAATCAGCAGGAGGAGCAGCCCTATCTGGATGCGGTTGGAGTAGCCTTCCAGCCATCGCTGGCCGATCAGCCAGGCAACAGGAAGCGCTACAGCGGCAGCTATGGCAATCCGGGTAAAAACATTCCCGGACAACAAGACCACCACTTCCCAGGTGGAGCTTCCGGCCACCTTCCGTATTCCAACCTCCTTGATGCGGCGCGAAATGGAAAATGAATGGATGGCAAAGAGGCCGAGCAGTGCCACCAGCAACGACAGCATCGTGCTGGTGAAAATGATCCTGGAAAGTGTTTTCTCTCCATTGAATTTGGCATCATATATTACGTCACTCCAATTGGTGTTGAGCAAAAAATCGGGATCAAATTGCCGAAAGACCGGAAGTACCAATTGTGCCGCTTTTGCCTTGTTGATGGTCTCGTTGAACCGGATGTAGATCAATTGCGGATAGTCTCGGTAGCAGGTTAGGGCAATGGGCTGAATCTTTTGGGCGGGTGTATTGTAGTAGAAATCTTTTACTACACCAATCACCTCCATCGGGTCTTCAAACATGACTACCTTTTCACCGATGGGATTTTGAAGACCCAGCATTTTTACGGCCTCTTCGTTCAAAACCACATACTTTTTATTGCCGGGATCTGCCTCCCTGAAGAAATTCCCAGTCAACAATTTGAACTCCATCAGTTCGCACAATCCAGGTAGGACACGGTATTCGTTGATCGATTTATAGGTCTTCGAATCGCTGCCAAAACGGTAAATCCCCTGTCCACTCGTTCCACCCCCCACCATGTGTTGAGAGGCGCTCACCATCTCCACGCCGGGAATTTTCTGCAAATTTTGCCTAAGAGCATCGTATTGTTTGCTAACCTGATTGTTCATTTGAGAAATCACCATCACATTTTTGGGGTTGAATCCGGCAGGAATACTTTTCAGGTAATTGGACTGTGTGTTAACGATCAGCAGCACAGCAATCAACACGATGGTAATTACCGATTGGAAAATCACAATGGAGTTGGTAAAACTCTTTTTGGAGCTATTTGGAATCGTTTTTTTAAGTACCTCGATGGTGTTGAACCGACTCAGGTAAAAGGCAGGATAGCCTGCTGAAAGAAGAATCGTAAAAATTATCAGGAAGATCGTTCCCAGAATGAAAACGGGATGAAAGAAAAGGGAAGCCTCGAGGTGGATTTGGATCAGATCAGAAAAAGCAGGAAGCAATGCAAACGCAACTGAAATTCCAAATACAAAAGAGACCATAACGACAGTGGCTGCTTCCCCAAAGAAGTGCCTGGATATTTCGCGGGAGCCTGCCCCATTGGTCTTTCGAATTCCAATCTCAGTGGAGCGGCTGCTACCCTGGACCACAAAGAGGTTGACAAAATTGGTAATCGCCAGCAACAAAATAAGCAAGGCGAGACCGATCAATAAGAATACAGTTTGGAGACTCCCCTGTGCACCCAGTCCATAACTGGCTTTGGAATACAAGTGAATGCGTACCAGTGGTTCCGTGAAAGCATCAAAATCGGTGCCGAAGTTGGAAATAACGGTGAAAATGACCACCTACTTTCAGAGTAAATTGACCACCCATTGCCGAAGCAAATTGACCACCTGTTGCCAATTCAAAATGACCAGTGGTTGCCGGAGCAAAGTGACCACCTAAAAACAAT
>CAIUUO010000187.1 GCA_903902325.1 uncultured Bacteroidia bacterium | reverse complement strand
GTCTTTGCGCGACCTATTGATTCCGCAGTTCACCCACAAAGTATAATTTTTCACCTTCACCTGATAAACCAGTCAGTTTAACGGCATGGACTGTATTCTTCTGAATATCAGTTGACTGAAATTCAATGGGGACATACAAGTCGCCGTAACCGGATGCCTTGTTTTTCGAAAATTTCTCGACCAATACATGCTGGGTCCTGCCAATCAGGGTTTTGTAATATTTAAGCCTGTTGTCGTCCGAAAGTTGTCTTACAAGTGCTGATCTTTCGTTCTTGATAGTTTCGGGTATCTGATTTTCGAGACGCTCGGCGCGTGTACCGTTTCTGACGGAATACTTGAAAGTGTGTACATGGCTGAATCCGAATTCCCTGACAGCATCAAGTGTTTGCAGAAATTCATCATTTGTTTCGCCAGGGAAACCAACAAGTACGTCGGTGGTGAAATTGAAATCCGGATATATTGAACGGAACTGCCTGAGTGTTTTGCGGAATTGCTCCACATCATACATCCGGCGCATCCGAAGCAATGTTTTTTCCGAACCGCTCTGCAGACAAAGATGCAGGTGCGGCATTAGTTTCGGATGCGAGAAGAGTTCCACAAATCCGTCGCCAAATCCATCCGGTTCAAGGGAGGATATCCGTACCCTGAAATCACCCGGAACCTCCAGTATTTGGGCCAGCAGATCCTCAAAACGTGTCTCTCCGTCTTCGTAACGGCCAATATTGACACCGGTGATTACAATTTCCCTGAACCCGTTTTCAATGGTTTTGCGCACATTCTCCAATACCTCGGCTACCGGACGAGAAACGGCTCTGCCGCGAACCATCGGGATGATGCAAAAGGTACAGAAATTGTCGCAACCATCCTGGATCTTGATGGCACTGCGGGTGTGCAGGCTTTTCCGTACCGGATTGTAACTGAATACATCCTGTGGCAATTTGTCGGGATGAAGTATCTCTCCCGAAAAGTGGGCTTCCACCAATGAAAGGATCGAACTTTTCCTGTTGTTTTCGACCACGAAGGTGATGTTCTCCTGGCTTTCAAGCTTTTCCTTGAAATTATTGGCCATACAACCGGTAACCACCACAACGGCTCCCTTGTTCTTTCGTGCGGCCTGACTGATTACCGTCCTGGATTTCTGGTCGCTTTGGTTGGTTACGGTGCAGGTATTCACCACCACCACATCGGGCGATTCATCGAAATTGACCAACCGGTACCCTGCCCGGTCAAAATTTGTGACCAGCGCATCGGTTTCGTATTGATTCAACCTGCAACCTAGGGTTTTGAATGCGACTCTCTTTGTATCTTTTGTAATCACGCTTATTTTGTTGATCATTTTGGATCCTGTGTGTATATTATTTGGAATTTAACCACAAAGGTCACCAAGTAAACCACAAAGGACACAATGTAAAAATTGAGTAGTTATTCTTAATTCAAAAATATTGGCATCAGGTTAGATTTGATTTGAAAGTACTTGTACCAACTCTCCGCTCATTGAAAAGTCGGCCGCTGAAGTAATTCTCACATCAACAATTTTCCCCATCAGGGATTCATCCTGCTTGTCGATCCGGACAATTAATTTTCCTTCTGTCAATCCGGTTGAAAAGCCTGTTTTGCGGTCGGTACCATTTATCAGAACCCTTAATGTCTTGCCAACCAGCGACTGATTGTAGCTGTGCGAGTGAATCTTCATCACTTCCGAAAGTCGGTGCAGACGGTCTTTCTTGTCATCGCTGCTCACTTCATTTTCCCATCTGTAGCTGGCGGCTCCCGGACGTGGCGAATACATGGCGATATACGCCATATTGAACCGGAATTCGTTCATGGCAGCAACCGTATTTTCAAATTCGGCTTCGCCTTCGGCAGTAAAACCTACAATAATATCCGTAAACAGGGTTGCATCAGGCAGAAGTTCCCGAATATCGGCCACAATCCTTCGGTATTTGTCCATTGAATGGCGACGGTTCATCTTGATGAGTACACGCTCGTCGCCACTTTGCATCGGCAGGTGGATCTGTTTGGCCAGGCAATCATAGGATGCGATTACCTCAATCACTTCACGGTTCATATCTTGCGGATGGGGTGAAGTAAAATAAACCCAGAACTCCTCACCGGATGCTTTTCCAAATTCGCCAACCTGTCTGAGAAGTTGTGCGAAATTGATCTCAAGGCCTTCCTTATCCAGACCATATGAGTTCACATTCTGGCCCAGAAGGGTGATTGATTTGTAGCCTTGCTGAACCAGGTGACGCACTTCGTCAATAATTTCTGAAGATGGACGTGACACCTCACGGCCACGAGTATATGGAACAGCACAAAATGTACAGAATTTATCACATCCGTTCTGGATGGGTACGAATGCTTCGTAGGTTGACTGGTATTTCGGTTTGATGTTCCACATTTCGGTGATATGCTCGTTTTTGGGCATCACGGGTGTGGGTTGTTTCAGTCCGGCAGGTGTGACAATCCCGTATCCACGGATCATCTCCGGCAATTGAGCCAGTTCGCTCATCTGAAAAATCAAATCAAATGTCTTCAGAAATTTTTCCTTGTCGTCAGGTAAAATACAGCCTGAGACAAAGGTAATCAGGTTGCGGCTGTTCTTCCACCTGTTCCACTGGGCAATCTTGTTGTATATCTTGTCGATGGGTTTTTGCCTCACCGAGCAAGCCAGGATTCCAAGCAAAATGGCCTCTTCCTCGTTCTCCGTAAAGACATAGCCCATTGCTTCCAGCACGGCACTCACACGCTCGCTGTCCGAGAGGTTCATCTGGCAACCCAAGGTAATCAGGTGATACTTCATATTTAAATATTATTTCAGAAGTAAACTTCGCAATGAATCTGATCACGTTCGAATCCTTTATTTTTCAGGATATCCAACGCATCAAAGATCATGTTGCTGTTACCGCAAATGTAAAATTGGGTCTCCGGTGCAAATGAACAGATTTTCAGATAACCCGTAAGTCGCCCCACATAGTCACCTTTTAAATCGCGGCTTGTGCACAATACGTAACGGTCAGCGGCATATTCTTCCCTGTCGTAGGCTTCCGCTGATTCGCGCACGCCATGTATCAGGGTATAATTAATTTCGGGATAGGTACGGATCATGCTCCTGAATGGTGCGATGCCGGTGCCGCTGGCAATGAATACAAATTTTCCCGCCTCTGCAGTCATCTTGTCGATCCCGAACTTGCCGAATGGGCCATGAATTTCAAGCAGGTCTCCAGCTTTCAGTTTCCGGAGTCTGGGTGTAAAATATCCATTCTCCACTTCTTTCACCAGGACCTCCAGATTTTCGTCGAACGCTCCGCTATATATTGAATATTCCCTGCTTCGGTGATTGCCGTGGATGCGCAGGGAAATGTGCCTGCCTGGTTTAAACGGAAACCGGGCTTTTGGTAATATCAAGGAAAATGTTTCGTCTGTTAAACTTCTAATTTCTATAATTTTGTAAAAGCAGTCATCCATTTTAATACCCTCTTTCTCTATGCTCGTCATACTTGTAAATATTGCCCTCTTTGAAAATTATTTGTTTTGTTCCAATTTCACTTTTGAATACCTTGATGAAAGAGTGAAATGAAAAAGCTTGACTTCATTCTTTACTTGCGATAAGTACGCAGTCTTTTTAACGGTCAGAAGTATTCCTAAGTTTCGGGATATGCTTATTTAGAAGGAAAAACAGGTTGGATATTTCCCAAAAAAATATAAATTTGTACCTTCAATTTTTAAAGGCGGAAGTAGCTCAGTCGGTAGAGCATCAGCTTCCCAAGCTGAGGGTCGCGAGTTCGAATCTCGTTTTCCGCTCAAAATGGATAGAGGGTTAGATTTTGTTCTAGCTCTCTTTGATTTTCCGGTAGTAACATAGGTGCAACTAGTTGTGCATAACCACCGCTTCCCCTATTTTTAATTTCCAATTTCCACAAATCTATCTCTTAGGGATTTGCTTCAGAGACCCTGTTGCAAGCAATGGATCTTCTTTTTTGTATCAGTGGATCTCTCTTGCTCGCGTCTTGGCGAGTCGTCTCTATCAATGGAGGCCAATCTGATTTTTAATGTAGTGGTTTTTCGTACATGAATATCAGAAATAATGAAATTGGATTTGCCATTTCTCCTACGTATGAATCTTTCAAAAGTAGTTATACTTAGAGACTGTTTAAATTTTATAATTTATTCTAATTGCTTTGATTTTAGAAAAAAAGAATGTGCCGCAGATCCGCCAATTGGCGAATGAGTAGCGACCTAAAAGTTAAGTAGTAAATCTCGTCCTGAATGCGACGAAAACCTTGATTGTTTTTGTATTTTACTCATATATAGTCCTTTATTGGATATAGAAATTAAATATTAACAGTCTTTTAATGTATCCTGTAAATTCTATTTAGAACCATCGGTAGTCCAAAATGTAAATAGTTTTCTTGACGACTTACCCTTCTATATCTCTTAGAAAGATTAAGGAATATTCGATCAGATTTAGGATAGTGTTTGTACGGCAGTAATTGTAGTGAGTTCAATGAAAGGGAGATCCTGATGTATAAACTTATTTCTGTCAAATTGGGATTTAAACCAATTATTGTTAATCACATAATTGAACAAATCTTAAAAAAGTGTAATCAAGTGAATAGCAAGTGATATTGTAATAGCAAAACTTCTAAACGAAATGTAGTATGGCAACAGTTTCTGTAATTGCGAAAAATTATGGTTTTAAAAAACCACCTCTTCTTTCAGAAGGAGAATTTAAATCATTCAAACAAATTTTTCAAATGGAACCGGCTTACAATATGGCTCCTCAAATTGGCTTCTGGAATGAGTTTGCGTTTGAGAAATGGTGTCTGATTGCTTTTTTTTGCGGATTATTAGTTTCACTTATCTGGAATGCGTTAATATTTATCCCGGGAATATCTTTTGTAATCCTATTTTCTGCAATGCTTTCAGGGTCTGCTGAATCAATGTGGAATTATCGAAGTTTCTTACATGCCAAGAATAGATACTATGAGGGTTTAAAGCAAGCTATTATAAGCTCAATAGGCTATGACGATTTTAGAAATCAAGCGACAAGATTATTTTTGTATAACCAGATTGTCATACAGGCAACCCCACAGATAAAGCCGCTAAGGTCAATGTCATAACTTGATCAAACACCCACAACGAAGGAAGCCCCGAAAATCTTCTTTCTGAATTTATTGAAGGAACATACTCCGTTTCTGTTGTTAGTTTGTAAACCATAATGTTAACCAATAAATAAGTAATGTACGATTTGATCATTCGTACATTACTTATTTGATGTTTCAAGAGAAAAAAATGTGATCCTATTACCTTATATGCCAGTAAAATAGGCCACTCTGGAAGTTTGCATTTTCAATAAGTTTTAGTAAATTCAACATTCTGTTACGTACCAAAACCTTCCAATAATTTGAGTTTCAGAAACTGAAAGGTACTTCCTGCCTAAGGGTATAAAAAAACACTCCTTGTTGATAAAAGGAACTATGGACAATACGCCTGATCCATGTAATATTCAGTACGAGGAATAGTATCATGAAAAAAACTCTGGTATTCAGTGCAATTATTCTTTTACTGGGAGAATTTTGCTCATCAGCGCAGGTTACTTTATCCAATGGAAAAGCATTGAATTTTCCCACTAAAAAAATCGGAATCAGTCTTGGCAATTCCTGTGACTTTACCGGAATCCGAATAAATTTTGAAGATAGAAATACAAAAGTGGTTAACGGACTTAATGTTACCTTTTGGTCAGATGACGCTTTAAAATTCGAAGGATGGATTAACAAAGCAACCAATAACACCACAGTAAATGGGATTAGCATTGGAATAATACCAACTGCCGGATCCATGCAACCCATTTGCATTGGGTTATTGGGTATAAAAACCTCGCCAGGAAATTTGAACGGTATTTCTGTTGGAGGGGTAGGAATTTGGTCTGAAGGCAATATCAACGGCATATCTGTAAGCGGACTATTTACTCAGACGAATGTCATATCGGGAATCTCAATATCCGGACTTATCGTTGGAGGGACAGGAGGTATCAAAGGACTTGCATTGAGTGGAATAGCCGTCAGCTCTGATATATCTGATATTTATGGGGTTGCAGGCACGCTTGGATTATTGTATTGCGGGCGAAATTACAAAGGGATTGGAATTGCCGGTATTTTTCTTAGATCTGATACATTTTACGGATTGGCTATTGCAAGTATAGCTAACACAAAAAGAATGTCCGGATTATCCATTGCACTCTATAACCGGACTACTGAGTTACACGGATTACAGTTCGGATTATTGAACTATGCCGGAAATAACCCCAAAGGGTTTAGAATACTTCCGTTTATCAATATGCATCTGAAGAAAAATGGGAAAAGCGATCAAGAGAATTAGTCGATATGATACCAATTGTGTTTGATACTATTTTGTTCTTCTTATCAGGATGAGCGCCTCCTGAATTTTCAGACTGAAACCTGCCATTCTCTGCAAGGATTATAGCACTTGTATATAATTCACGTATCAATGATCCAACTTCTACCAGCTTAAATATCATGATAAATTCAAGATCAATATCCGGATTATTTATCAATACGGTAGATGGTTTTACCAAAAGATCAATAATTGTATTGGTACTTTCATTTGCTATTTTCAATTTTGGTTCTGCTCAGGATACAATAACCAGAAAAACTGGAGAAACAATCATTTGCAAAATTGCTCGTGTGGACAGCTTAGATATTTATTTTAGCACAATTACAAAGAATAGGATACTGATACATTCTAATATTCCCTTGGAAAGTGTAACTGATTACAGATATGGCTCAAAATTGCAAAAGGCAAACTACTGGTTTAATATTGGTTTAGGAGCAGGCTTCGTCGGTGGAGGATTTGGAAGTAATAACGCTGATAAGCCAGGTGCACCTTCATTTGGAATGAGTTTCTCCACTCAGAAGAAACGGGGACTTTTCTCCATTCGTTTTATTTACAATGAAGAATTAATTTTTTTAAAGATCAAACCATTGGAAACAGCGTGGGACTTAGGCGTCCTCTATGGAAAAATAGCAAGAAAATCCTTCGGTTTTGTTTCAATATCCGGTGGGGTTAGCTGTGTGGGCGGAGTACGCAGAGGAAGTTTTATAAACTTAGGTGAATACACTTTTCATTATGAAAAGCAACCCTTCATCACTCTTGGAATTCCATTGGAAAGTCAATTGTTTTGGACCCCAAGTCCGTATATTGGTTTTGGAATTTATGGGTTTGCAAATTTTAATCCTGAGAAGTCCT
>CAIUUO010000186.1 GCA_903902325.1 uncultured Bacteroidia bacterium | reverse complement strand
CGTCAGAAGGCCGAAGAGTTGCTGAAAAAGAAATCAGAAGTCAAAATACTGGAACTCATTGAGGAGTTGTCTTTTCAAAACGAAGAGAAAATAAAGCGTGCCGATGAACTGATCATCGCAAATAAAGAGTTGGCCTTTCAAAATGAAGAGAAAGAAAAAAGAGCAGGTGAATTAAGTGCTGCAGTTGCCTATTCCCTGAAACTCACGCATGAACTCCAGGTGCATCAGCTAGAGCTGGAAATGCAGAATGATGAGCTTAAAAGGGCAAAGGAGCAGATAGCAAAAGCAGCCAACGATAAATATGCCGAATTATACGATTTTAGCCCATCGGGATATTTTACACTTTCCAAAGCAGGGAAAATTATTGAGATGAACCTTTACGGATCTGAAATGTTAGGCATAGATCGCTCACGTTTAAAAAACAAACAGTTTGGCTTTTTTATTTCCAATGATACGAAACCCATTTTCAATCAATTTTTTTTAAACATATTTGAAAGCAAAGTCAAAGAATCATGTGAAGTAACTCTTTCTGAAATAGGCAACTCAATCGTATATGTTCACCTTACCGGTATCGCTATCGAAAAAGGCGACCAATGCCTTTTAACAATGGTTGACATAACCGATTATCGCCTGCAGCAGGAAAAATTAAAACAAAGCGAGCAACGTTACCAGGCTTTGGTTGAGTGGTCGCCTTATGCTGCCCTTGTTCACAGGGATATGAAAATAGTATATGTCAATCCGGCAGCCGTTAAATTGTTTGGGGCAACCTCTGAGCAAGACCTTGTCGGGACTCCTGTCATGCGTTGGCATCATCCCGATTATCATCAAATTGTTCGGGAGCGAATTCGCAGAGCGGTTGAGGAGGGCCTTGCAGCGCCCATGATCGAGTCGAAATATTTTAAACTCGATGGAACGGTAATGGATCTGGAGGTACAGGGTATACCAATTGTATACAATGGTTTACCCTCTATACTTGCCACCTTTAACGACATCACCGAACGAAGGCTTGCCGAAATTTCATTACGACAGAGTGAAGAGAGATTCCGGGTTATTACAGAGAACACCATTGATGTGATCGCACTGCTTGATATGGATTTTAATATAACTTACGTCAGTCCATCCATCGAAAAAATCAGGGGATACACCGTAGAGGAGGCAATTTCTCAAAGGCCTGAACAGATCCTTACCCCGGCATCATTACACAAGTTCCTGGAAATGGCCGGTAACATCATACCGGCTGAAAAAGACGGGACTGCACAGGTCAGCGCTTACCCGACCATGGAACTGGAGCAATACCATAAAAACGGTTCTAGGGTGTGGGTGGAGCTTTCCTTTGCTTTTATCAGGGGGCATGACAATAAATCAACGCACATTGTAACTGTCTCCAGGGATATCACCCAGCGTAGGCTGACGGAGGATTCACTGCGGAAAAGCGAAGAATTGCTTAAAACGGTGGTTTCCAACAGCAGCGACCTTACTACGCTCACTGATGTTAATGGCTTTCTCCTCTTTGTCAGTTCGCAATGTGAATCCGTTCTCGGATATCCGGTTGATAAATTTATCGGGCTGCAAATACCCGACATCATTCATCCCGATGATGTTGAGATGGTCAGATTAACCTGGGGCGGGGTATATCGTGAAGGGAAGGAACTAAAAGAATTCGAATACCGGATTATTGACGAACAGGGCGCAACAAGGTGGGTGTCTCATTCTGCAAAGAAATACTTTATCAATGAGATAGCGATTGGTGTGGTGAGTACTATCCGGCTGATCACTGACCGTAAAATGTCGGAGCAGGCCATGAAAATAATCGATGGGAAATACAAAACCATGTTAAATGCTTCTCCCGATGCGATGTTCTTAATCGACATGAAAGGGATTATCACCGAAGTTTCTGAGATGGGGCTGCATTTATTGGGCGTCGAAACCAGAGATGACCTGGTGGGCAAAGATGTTTTTCATTTCGTGCAGGCTGATAAGCATGACCTGTTAAGAGAAATACTTGTGAGGACTACGAATGAAGGGCTTGCACAAAATATTGCAATAAATATCATCAAACAAAACCAATCAGTATTCGCTGGTGAAATCAGCGCCACGCTGATGCAAAACCACGCAGGTGAACCCATATCATTCATGATCATTATCCGCGATATTTCACATCGAAAGAAAATGGAGGCAAAGCAGATTCACGCCGACCGCCTGACGACTCTTGGAGAAATGGCCGCGGGCATTGCCCATGAGATCAACCAGCCCTTGAATATCATCTCTTTGGTCATGGACAAAATTTTATTTGAGATTGCCAAACCCGAAATAGTCGATGTCGGATTCATTAAAAAAAAATCAGATAAAATTTTCGAAAACATAACCCGCATCAGGGATATTATTGATCATGTGAAGGCCTTTTCGAGTAGTCGCGATGAACACATGCTCACCGCTTTCAATGTTAATTCAAGCATCGTAAATGCCACTTCGATGATCGTGGAACAATTCAAACACCATGGCATCAACCTGAATCTCCAACTCGAACAGCAAATTCCACCAATTGTTGGCAATACGTATAAATTTGAGCAGGTTATTCTTAATCTTTTGTCCAACGCCAAAGATGCCATTATAGAAAAGAAAAGCAAGCTCGATGAAGATTTTGATATGCAAGTTGGAATCAGGTCCTGGCAGGAAAATCAAGGTATCTTCGTTGAAATTACGGATAATGGAATTGGCATCAGTAAGGATGATATACACCATATCATGCTTCCTTTCTATACTACAAAGGAGGAAGGAAAGGGAACCGGGCTCGGGTTATCGATATGTCAACAGATCTTGAAGGAAATGGGGGGAACCATTGAAATAACGAGCGAAAGTTCGTATGGAACAAATATTAAACTGGTGTTACCAATACAAAAAACAACGTAACGATGGAGAGAAAAGGCAATAAAAATCCCCTGCGCCAAAAAGCTG
>CAIUUO010000185.1 GCA_903902325.1 uncultured Bacteroidia bacterium | reverse complement strand
TTGAGGTTGCCGTGGCATTACCCGGAAATACAGTAATCTGCTGCCCGTTGTCGTTGTTCATCGTGATGGTGCCCGTGAAAGCCTCTGAGGGCTCCGAAATCAAGTCTCCCAGTACTGCTACCGGTATGTTCACGGTAGTTGTTCCTGCAATGATCGTGTAAGGAACAGCCGTCTGTGTCGTAAAGTCAGTTCCGCCTGTTGCCGTCCCATTGGTGGTGCTGAAGTTCAGAATGATGTTCTTTTGAGCTACACCGCTCATTGTGGCTACAAAATTGTAATTCACGCTGCCTGCATCGCCTTCCGTGGCTGTGAAGCCCGTAAGCGAGATCGTATAAACATCATCATCCGTAATCGTCCCAACGCCCGTAGCCTTCGAGATCGAAATACCTGACTGTGAATTACTATTTAACCCGCTAAGGTTAATATTATAAGTTTCAGTCGGTTCAGCAATAAGGTCATTAATGATTGACACATTGAATGACTGCGTGTTACTGTTTGCTCCACCAAACGTTAGGGTGGTTGAACCAATGGCTGTATAATCTGATGGCGAAACTGCAGTATTGTCGGAAGTTGCATAATTCACCGTGAAATTATTCTGAACTGTACCAGTTAAAGTAACAGTGAAAGTAGCTATTCCAGCTGCTTCATTGACAATAACATCATTTACAGAAAAAGTAGCAGTATCATCGTTGGTGATGGTACCTGTACCAGTTGCTGTGCCAACAGGTAAAGTAATATTTCGGCCATTGTTGATCAAGTTACTCAGAACAACAGTGAAGGTTTCATCCGGTTCTACCTTGTTATCTCCATTAACAAGGACGGTTACTGTCTTGGTTGTTTCGCCTGGGGCAAACGTTAAGGTATTGCTGGCCAAAGATGTATAATCTCCATCGGCAACAGTAGCTGTTCCATCAGCAGTTACGTAATCTACTTTCACAATGGCATCTGAAGTCTTTGATAGGGTAACCGTGAAGTCATAACTGGTCGTCCCACTGTTGCCCTCGTTGTGTGTGACATTGTTAATACTTACTGTGGCCGCATCATCGTTGGTGATCGTGCCAGTGCCACTTGCTTTTGCAATGGTCAGATTGGGATTAACTAAACCGGCTATTTTTGCATTGCTTATGGTGGCAGTGAGCGTCTCGTCAAGTTCAACCTTTGTGTCGCCATTGATCGTTATGGAAATGGGTTGAATTTCTCCTGCAGTCCCTACAAATGTCAAAGTGCCAGTCTTGGAAACATAATCGTTGTCTCCCGTGGTGGCAGTCCCGTCGGAAGTAGTGTAATCAACGGTCGCTCCTAGCTCAATAGGGCTATTCAGCGTTACATTGAAAGTCAGTAGTGTTGTACCTGAATTTCCCTCAATAGCGGAAGGATCGCTGATGGTCAGGTTGGCACTGTCATCGTTGGTAATTGTTCCTGTCCCGGTCTTCCCGGCAGGAAGTATAGTTACAGCCTTGCCACCTGCGCTAACAGCGTACAAAACAACACTGAAGGTTTCGTTGGGCTCAACTGCTATGTCCTGATTGACCAGGATGGTGATTGTTTTAGTTTCTCCTGAGGCGACATTTCCAGTAAAGAATATACTTCCGCCTGCCCCCGTGTAATCACTTGGAGATTTTGCAGTTCCCGGATTTGTAAAATAACTTACAGAATATGGCCCAACCACTTGCGCACCGGTACTGGTGACAGTAAAGGTAAAGGCAGTTGTATTTCCCGGAGTATTTCCTTCAAATGCGCTAAAATTGCCAATAGAAAGGGTTGCAAAATCATTGTCGTCGTTGATTACAGTCACATTTCCTGGAACCAATGGTTTATAAACTGGATCGGTGGTGCTTGCCACATTGGTTGTCAGATTTATGGAATAAGTAATGTCCCCGTCAACAACCAGATCATCAACCCCCGTAACGGTTACTGTTTGATCAACATTCCAGTTGGCGGCATTGAAAGTAAGTTGTAACAAGGCAGGAACAGTTCCTTCCGCAGGGTTGCTGCTTGTTACATCTACCACAACATTATATCCGGGGTGTGCATCCGTTTCAGGCTGGCTTTTTAACCTTACAGTAAAAGTTGCGGTCTGCCCGCCTTCTGTAGTGTGTCGTGAAATCGCTGAAACAATGTATCCGGCAGTGTCATTGTCGTTGTTTACTGCTGCAACACTCGTTCCAAAGAGGCCATTGTATTTTGGATCTGCAGAACTTCCGTTGCTGATGTTGATTGAATAGGCAACATTGCCATCCACAAACAAATCATCTATGCCTTTAACAGTTACCGTTTGTGGCACATTCCAGTTGGCTGCCGTAAAGGTGACTGACTTTCCGGCAGGAGTGAATATATCCCCCTCTGTCAAATCGCTGCTGCTCAGAGTATAGGTAACATCGGCCACTGGCTGCGAATTTAGTTTCATGGTAAAAGTAGCCGTACCGCCCGCTTCAGTAGTCGGATTGCTGATGGCCGAAACGATTAATCCGGGTACATCATTATCTATATTGGTTGCTGCGACATCATCCGGATTTGCGCTGATATAACCGGAAAGCGCATCTGTTGCGGCACCGATTGAATTAACAATTGTATAATTTTGATTCCCGTCAGCCACAAAATCATCTATGCCATAGACATAAACTGTTTTTGGTGTATTCCAGTCAGAAGCATTAAAACAGATGGTTGTAGTTGTACCAGCTCCTACCCTGCTAGGCGTATTGTTGACTATCCCTTCAAGTATATTGCCGCTTGTTGCATCGATGCAAACGTTTCCGGTTGGTGCTGAATGTAACACAACGGTAAAGGTTGCAGGACCTTGAACCTGGTCTTCGTAGGTTGTAACAGAAAGTGGCGTAACTATTATTGCACCGGGTGGCAGAGCATTCACAGTTATATTGAAACTGCAGGTTGCAGTATTACCTGCTGCATCATAGGCTACATACGTTACCGAAGTGGTTCCCACATTGAAAATACCGCTCGCCAGCAGATTGATCCCGGACGCTTGTGCGGCTGCGATTGTCGCACCAGATAAAGCATAAGTAAGTTTGGTAACCGCGCAATTGTCTCCATAGGTAGGAGGATTAATTCCTAATACAGTTGCTGTCAAATCACCGGAGGATGCAACATCTTGCGTGATTGGACCCGGACAGGTCACGGTAGGATTGATATTGTCAACAACGGTAACATCAAAATTCGTCACTTTTGTATTACCATGATTGTCTGTTGCATTCCAGCTAACATGAGTGGTTCCCTGGTTGAAAATAACTCCCGCCAAAGACCCGCTGGTTGGCCCGGCAACTGTGGCACCGGTGAGGGTGTAAGCCATGGATGATACCGTTCCGCAACTGTCTGTAACATCCCAGGCAGTTCCCGAATGGGTGTAGGTACAGGTTCCTGCACCTACATTTACCGATTTTGTTGTAAGATCATCCAGGGTCGGACCCTGAGAATCAATCACAGTAAGTGTTGAGGAACAAGTAGCTGTATTCCCCTTTGCATCAGCAACTTTTAAATAGATGGTAGGTGTTCCTATTTCACCGCAGGCATAAGTTCGTGTCGCGGCAAAAGTTACATTGTCTTTTGAGATTAAATAACTGGTAATCCCACAATTATCTGTTGAACCATTATTTATGTCGGAAGCATTCACCACAATTTGGCCGTTGCGTTGTAGTACCGCTGTAAATGGCTTGCAAGTGGCTACAGGAAGCTCATTGTCCACAACAGTGACGGTATAGATGCAGGTTTGCTGGTTATTGGACGCATCTTTGGCTGTCCAGGTAACATTTGTGATCCCTTTGGCGAATACTTTTCCCGCCAGACTGCTACCGGTACCCGCTGTAACGCCTGTCAGGTTGTATGTCAGGGAAGTGACTGCACAATTATCAGTAGCCGTTGGATCCCAGCCTGTTCCAACCATTGTATAAGTGCAGGTCCCTGCATCCGAACTAACAGATTGATTGCCGGGACAGAAAGTATATATTGGAGCAGTGACATCCAGAATAGTCACGGTCGAATTGCATGTAGAGACATTCCCATGGTTGTCTGTCACAGTAAGGGTAACAGTATTCGGGCCTTTGTCGGCACAGGTGAAGGTAGTTTTGCTCGCTACCAGACTGGCAATTCCGCAGGCATCATTCGAGACATTGTCAATTTGTGCGGCCGTGATGGTTGCGTTTCCTGATATATCCAGATTAACTGAAATATTTTTGCAAATGGCGGCTGGAACAGTAATATCCTGAATAGTGACAGTCGAACTACATGGCGCCGAACTGTTACCAAAAGTGTCAGTCACCTTGTGGTAGAGTGTCTGCCCAGCGCCAACGTCGCCGCAAGCGTAAGTTACAGAAGGAGTATAGGTGATATTGTCTTTGGAAACCAGATAACTGGAGATGCTGCAGTTATCGGTCGAAGTGTTGTCCACCTGGCTGCCTGTTACGGTAACAGCACCCGATGAATTCAGTTGTACCGTAATATTTTTACAAAGCGCCACAGGAGGAATAATATCCTGAACAGTAACTGTCGCAGTACAGGTAGCAGAATTCCCTGCTGGGTCGGTTACGGTTAGAGTAACTGTATTTGCGCCAAGATTTACACAGGTAAAAGTGGAAGGACTAACAGACAGATTCACACTGCCGCAATTATCCGTCGAGCCATTGTCAACCTGGGCAGCTGTTACGCTTGTGTTACCGGAAGCATCAAGCTGCACAGTTACAGCGTGACAAACAGGATTTGGCGCCTGATGATCGCTTACTGTCACTGTAAAAGAGCATGATGACGTGTTTGTGGAGCCATCTGTGGCTGTCCAGGTTACCGTGGTGGTTCCTTTGTTGAATGTAACCCCGTTCAGTGAAGTGCCAGTTCCGGCAGTAACACCTGTGAGGGTGTAGGTCAGAGAGGCTATCGTACCACATTGATCCGTTGCAGCTGCATTCCAACTGTTGGCATGATGGGTATAGTTACAAAGATTGTTATCGGTGTTAACCGCTTGGTCTCCCACCACCGGACAAGTAACCACAGGATTTATGTGGTCTTCGATGGTTACAGTTGCATTGCAGGTTGCTACATTTCCATTGACATCAGTGACGGTCAGGGTAACGATGTTGGCTCCCAAATTGGTGCAGTCAAAAGCCGTTTTGCTTAGGGTTCTGGTGGTTATTCCGCATGCATCGGTCGAACCGTTGTCTACCATGGCCGGAGTAATGGTCGCATGACCAGTACCATCAAGTGATACAGTAATATTCTGACAAACAACAGTTGGAGGCGTGTTGTCAACAATGGTAACGACAGAAGTACATTGAGCACTATTTCCTCCCGGATCAGTCACCGTAAGTGTTACATTGTTCGGACCGACATTGGTACAATCAAAGGTCGTTTTGGAAGCAGTAAAATTTAGATTACAATTGTCTGAAGAACCGAAATCGAGGTCATTTCCCGTAATCGTAATATGACCTGTTGCATCCAGGTTTCGTGTAATATTCTTACAAACTGCATCCGGAGGCAGATTATCTACCACGGTCGCTGTACTGCTGCAAACGGCGCTGTTACCGTTGATGTCAGTCACCTTCAGATAAACAGTGTTGGCTCCGGTTTCCGAACACTGATAGGTTAATGTTGAATTATAAGAACCTGCGACAAGTTTCGAAATCTGATAACTGGCAATTCCGCAGGCATCCGTTGATCCATTGTTGACGCTTGTGGCGGCAACCGTTACATTGCCCAGTACATCAAGATACAAGGTAACCGGCTGACAGACTACGGTGGGAGGAATCAGATCCTGAACGGTAACAGTAGTCGTACAAGTGGAAATATTCCCATTGTTATCTGTTACAGTCAGAATGACAGAATTACCACCAACATCAGAGCAATTGAATGTATTCGGAGTTACCGTCATACTTGCAATGCCATTCGGATCTGTTGATCCCAGGCCAATTGCAGCAATGTTCGGGGCTGTAAGGGTATAATTTCCGGTAGCATCCAGTTGTATTGTTAATGGGTTACATACTACAACAGGGGGAACGTTATCAATAACAGTAACCTGATAGCTGCCCGTTTTTGTCAATCCGTGAATATCCGTTGCAACCCAGCTAACAGTGTGGGTTCCAACTGTAAAATGAACACCTGTGATGCTCGTTGTAGGATCAGTACCTACAACCGACCCGGCATCAATCTGATAGGTAGTTTTTTGGACAGCACAATTATCTGTGACGGCAGGATTCCAAGCGTCAGCAACAGTTACAGCGTAATCCGGCTGACCGGCATCCGTATTTCGGGTTTGGTTGGCAACAGTGAGTACCTGCGGAGGTTCTGCATCAGTAATGGTAAAGATTGTTTGACACGTACTGCTGATGTTTCCGCTGGCATCATACAAGCGCCAGGTTACGGTGGTTGTCGGATTTGAAATGGTTCCAACAGGTATCTGGATGCCGTTTAAACTGGTAGTAAGATTTGTGCCCACCTCGGCTCCGCTCCCAATCTGATAGGTGAGTTTAACAGGACTGTCATTGTCAGTAAATCCATACGGATCGTATTCGGAACCCGGTATCTGGAAAGAACACTGGCCAGGATCAGAGTTGTGAGACACGGTGGCGCTCGGGCAACTGGCAATTACAGGTGGTTCAGCATCTGCAACGATAACCTGGATTGTACAGGTAGAGGAATTCAAACTCGCATCTGTGGCCGTCCAGGTTACATTGGTCGTACCTACCGGGAAATTTGCACCGGTTAACGTAGTGGAATTATTGAAATTGTTGGTGATAGTTGCAGAGCAATTGTCAAAATAGGTCGGATCAAATTCTGTCCCTACTCCCTTGTAATAAGCTGAGTGAAGATCAGTATTCCTGTTGAAAGGAGATCCGGCATGACAGGTAATGGTCGGAGGAATATTGTCAACAACGGTTACATCAAACGGATAGGAAAGAAAATTTCCTTTTGCATCAACTACCAAATAAATAACATGCGTAACCCCTAACGGGAAGGTGGCACCCGGGGTCGCCCACGCTGGTGCAACAGTAACTAAAAGTGAAGCAGTCGGCGTAACATTGTCAATAAATACTGGGGCCGTGTAATTGACAGCTGCGTCACAACCAACAACCGTATTAACCGTATTACCGGCCGGTACTACACTGATTCTGGGTTTTTCATTGTCGACAACGGTGATGGTGAAGGATTGCTCACTGTGGTTTCCAGTGTCATCCTCCGCATACCAGGTAATCGTGTTTACACCCAGATTCAATACCAGGCCGGCAAAGGAATTGCGATTCACATTATTCCCTTTTTTCACGACAACACCACAATTGTCAAAAGTTTGTACATAGTCAAACTCGGTGCCCTGAATAGTATAAGTACTTACATGCGAATCCGTATTACGGGTTGCATTTCCGGGTACGATAATCTGTGGTCCCTCAAGATCCTGAATAGTCAGGTCAAAGTGACAGGATGTTTGGTGCCCGTTTACATCCGTAGCTGTCCAGGTAATAGTTGTAATACCTGTAACCCCTACTCCGTGCCCTCTGGGAATCACAGCTCCCGACAGGGTTGTACTGCCATTGACAGGAAGTCCCGTGTCTGCACTGATGTAACTCCAGGTTAATGCCGGCGTGCCACAATTGTCATTGTACGTAACCGGATCAAACTCGTTGCCCAATACTTTATAGGAGCATAATCCCGAATTGGCTGCACGGGTCTGATCCCCGACACATGCGATGGTTGGTGCAGCGTCAGTCACAACCACATTGAAACTACAGGTTGTCACATTGTCCTTATTGTCAGTCGCAGTGTAAGTTACAACGGTGGTTCCCACATTAAAAAGACTACCCGGCGAGTGGGTGGAAGTAAAGCTCTTTACTCCGCTGCAGGCATCTGTAGCGACCAATGGAGGCCATGAAACAATGGCCTGGCAACCGCTCCCGGATGCTGCTCCTGTGGGCGATACCGCACAACCTGTAATTACCGGACCTTCATTGTCGTTCACCGTCACTTTCTGACTGTACACCAGGGTATTGCCACTTGTATCGGTGATATTCCATTTTACAGTCGTTGTGCCAAGCACAAATGTAGCAGGAGCATTGCTTGTAATGACCAGACTTCCTGAAGTAGTGCAGTTGTCTGTCGCTGTAGGAGGTGTCAGAGTCATTGTTTTGGTACAGGTGCCCGGGTCAATATTGACAGTAACGTCACTAAACGGAAGTGTGAGCACAGGTGCAGTAGTATCCGTTACCGCTATAACATAGTTGCAAGTAGTTGTATACTCAACTCCACCAATGGTCTGTTTAGCCGTCCAGGTTACTGTGGTAGCACCCTTGTTGAAGGCAACACCGTTCAGGCTGGTCCCGGTTCCGGTCGTAGCGCCTGTCAGTGTGTAAGTCAGAGTCCTTCCGGGGATAATTGTTAAGGAAATAAATGTTGCATCCAGGGCCGTGCCCGGAACCGTGTAGGTACAGCCACTCGAAATTACAGGATGTGTCGAATTTCCCGGACAGGAAATCATAGGATGTAAAGATTCGACAACGGTAACATTGACCACGCAAATGGTGGTATTGTTGCTCGGATCCTTGGCTGTCCAGGTGATGGGATGATCACCAATTGCCAGTTGCACTCCGTTCAGAAAGACAGGATGCCCTGGAACATCACTGACATAGGATGCGATGGAACAATTGTCACTTACGGCAGGTTTAAACTCATCCCCAAGGATGGTATAATGGCCGGCAAGCGGATTGTCCTGTTCACGGAAAATTGTGCTTCCCGGACAGGCAATTACAGGAGGGATATTGTCGGTAATCGTTACCGTCTGAGTATGGTTGGAAGAATTTCCCTGTGTATCTGTTACCGACCAGTTCACATTGGTGGTTCCAACGCCAAAAGTATTCCCGGCAGGATTCCTTGTGGCAACCAGCGCTAATACTGCATCACAGTTGTCGGTTTCTGTTGGACCAACAATAGCCACTACAGCCGTGCAACTTGCAGGATCCACATTTTGGGTAATATTTGACGGCCAGGCTACAACGGGAAGCTGGTTGTCATTGACAGTTACAGTGAATGAACAACTTGAATTCGTAAATCCTCCCTTCGAAGCTGACCAGGTAATGGTTGTCACACCCTTTGGCAGCAAAGCTCCGGCCAATGTGGCCGTACCGTTAAAACTATTCGAAAATGTGACCGTAGGAGGAGTGGTAGACGTAACATCAAACTCCGTCCCCAGTACCTTGTAAGTACATAGCCCCAGGTCAGTATTCCTGACCTCATTGGCCCGGCAAGTCACTGCAGGCTGTGAAGTTGATTCGATAGTTATCGTTGTGGTACAGGTTGTTATATTGTGTGCAGGAGAGTTATCAACTATCGTCCAGGTAATTGTTCGTGGCAAGTCGCCCAGAATATTCGGAATTTGCGCCCCAGCCAAGGTATTGAGTCCATTGAAATTGTTCGTCAGACTTTGAATCCCTGAACAGTCTGAAATACCGGTTGGGTTGAATTCTGGCCCGAACACGGTATAATAAGTTGTCCCGTCATCTTCCTGCCTGGTAAAAGGACCCGGACAATTGATAGTCGGAGGCACATTGTCAACAACGGTAATGGTCTGTGTCGCCGAATTGGTGTTTCCATGTACATCCTGAACCCACCAGGTAACTGTATTGACTCCGATTCCAACGGTATTGGCTGGGATGCTCCAAACTGACTGGACACCGCAATTATCTGATGTTATGGGCAGTCCATTTACGTTGGTGTTGACTGAACAACCAGCATTTACGGTAATATTTCCAGGAGCAGTGATCGTTGGTGCCTGGTTGTCGCTGACAATGACGTAATAACTGCAATGATTGGTATAGGTCGTTCCATTGATGGTTTGAGAAGCAGTCCAGTTGACAAGGGTCGTTCCTACCGGGAAAGTTTGTCCGGCCAGGGTCGATCCTATGTGATAATCGTTGGTAAGCGTACCGGTTGAAGTAGGATCAAATTCATTCCCAACGACCGTATAACCACAGACATTGTTTGTAGTAGATTTCGCCTGGTCTCCAACGCAGGTGATCGTCGGATAAAGATCCGGCTGAATATCTACATTGACCGTACAGGTAGCCGAATGACCCGCTGCATCCAGGGCAGTCCAGAGTATGTGTATGTGGTAAGGGCCGGCAGCTAACTGCACACCATCCAGACTGGAAGAGAGGTTGTAATCGTTGGTATAGGAAGTTAGCGTGCAATTGTCTGTCGCCACAGGCTTAAATTCACCTGTTCCAACCGTATAATAGGCTTTACCATAATCCACTCCCCGGATATAGGTGCTGCCCGGGCAAGTAATGACCGGACTCGTCACATCCGTTACTGTGATGGAAATGGTCTTCTTCCTCTCGTTGCCATAATTGTCCTTCACACTCCATTCAACAAGCGTAGTTCCAACCGGAAACTGTTCGGATGCAAGCGAAAGTGTGTGGTTGTAATCGTTGATAATGGTATAGTTGGCCGCAGTGCAGTTATCCGAAATGGCAGTCGGGTCAAATTCAGTACCAACAACCGTATAAGAACAGCTGCTGATGGAAGCATTTCTGTTGTTTGGGGTGGGAACAGTATAATCAGGAGGCGTATTGTCAGGAACAATTACCTGAAACTGCATGGTAGAGACATTGCCTGAAGAATCTGTTGCCTTCCATACAACGACCGTTATTCCTACCGGGAAATGGAAACCGGCTAGTGTCGTTCCTGCCACCTGATTATTGACCAGCGTAATTCCGGCACAATTGTCAGTGATAGAAACCGGATCAAATTCAGTTCCAACCGCTACATAATAACACTGATTGGAAGGAGCCGGCCTGGTCTGATCGGTGATGACAGATATTACCGGTGCTACAGGATCTGTTACCGTGACGTTGAAATCACAGGTAGCTGTGTTGCCACTCAGGTCGGTCACACTCCACACGATAGGATGCACTCCGCTTAAAAGAGTCTTCCCAGCCAGCGTTGTGCCGGCACCCGCCACTCCATCCAGAGTATAGGAGACAGTTAGACTACCGGCGTCGCAATTATCAGTCAGTCCCGTCGGGTCAAATTCCGTACCACTGATTACATAAGAGCAGGAACTGGAAGGTATCAACCGTGCTTCATTGCCATGACAGGTAAAGGATGGAGGTTCGGCATCGGTCACAGTGATGGTAAATGCCGGGGCAACTACTGTATTTCCTGCTGCATCAGCCAATGTCCAGACAATGGAATAGGGATGCGCTGCATCCTTGGGCAATCGAAGTGATGCTAGCGAATTTATTCCCGTCATATCAGTCATCCCCGTTTTGGAGATCACATAGGTTGGAGGCGGAATGGTTGCACAATTATCAGACACGTTGCTCAAGTCAAATTCAGTTCCCGGAATGGTGAAGTAACATTGGCCCGGATCCGTGTTCCTTAGCTTAATGCCTGATGGCGCTGTATAAGTCGGAAATTGAATGTCGTTAATCTTCAGATAGACTATCGTTGAAGAAGTATTTGTACCGTCAGTAGCAGTCCAGGTAATGGTATTCAACCCAACCGGAATCTGTTTCCCACTAAGCGTAGTGGTTCCGTCAAAACTATTTGACAGTACCAGATTGAGCGGACAGCCATCCGTGGCCGTTACATCAAACATGGTTCCGGGAACGGTATAAAAGCAAACGCCGGCACCTGCCGACCTCGCGAAAGGATGAAGAGCTGTTCCGTTATCAGCGCCTTCTGCTGCTGGTCGGGTAAGGACTGGTGCAGTCTGGTCGGCAACCGTAACCGTAAAATTCATCAGGGTGATATGACCCGCTGCATCCGTAGCGCGATACCTGATCGGGGTAACACCAACAGGGAAAGTACTGCCACTTAGAGGTCCCAAAATCTGCCCAAAGGTGGTCAGTGCGCAATTGTCATGACCAACAGGTTCAACCCACGAAACAACTGCCCCGCAACCCGAATTTATATCAACGGATATATTCGCAATAGGTGTAATGGTTGGGGCATCGTCATCGGAAACTACAACCTGAAAGGTCCTGGTACTGGTATTGGTTCCGTCACTGGCCGTCCAGATGATCGTATGCGTTCCGACAGGAAATGAGATACCATTCACTGTTATGCCAGAAACCGGTGCATTGCCATCAATTTTATAGGTCTGAGAAGCCAGCGCTCCACAATTATCGGTAATAGTAACATCAAATTCGCCCAACGAAGCCACGTAATTGCAACCAACATTGCAACCCCTGGATTGGTTCGTCTTTGCTGAAATAACAGGTGCCAAATTATCAGCAACTGTTTTCGTAAATGACAATGGAGTTGCAGTGGCATTTCCACTCCCATCCACGGCGGTCCACGAAATCAGATTGGCGCCTTTGTTCAATAATTTGCCGGCCAGCGATCCGGTTCCATTGAGTGTTGTGGCTCCTGAAACGGTATAACTTAGAACAGACCCTGAGCAATTATCGGTAACGGACGGATCAAATTCAGAACCGTTGATGGTATATTGACAGCCAACCAGGGCTGCACTAACCGTTGCATCTACGGTTCCTGAAGTGCCATGGATCACAGGAAGGATATTGTCGACAACCGTCACGGTGCTGTTACAAGTGCTCAAATTGCCAGTAGCATCCCTGACTGTCATGACGACGGTATTTGGACCTTTGTTGGTACAGGTAAAATTTGTCTTGCTCAGCGTGATGATCAGGCTTCCTGCCGCAGTGCAATTATCTGTTGATCCGTTGTTGACATCTGCCACAGTCAGCGTTGCTGTTCCGGCGCCATCCAACTGAAGGGTCTTTGGTTTACAAATTGCTACAGGCGCCTCATTGTCTGTAACTGTTACCGTGAAACTGCAAGGATTACTTGTATTTCCATTTGCATCAGCTGCGGTATAGGTGACAGTGGTATTTCCTAAGGGGAAAGTTGATCCCGGAGTATGCGATTTTGTCCAAACCAGACTTCCGGATGCAGTGCAGTTGTCAGTGGCTGAAGGTTCAGTCCAGGTAGCAGTTCCACTGCAAATACCAGGGGTATTGTTCACCGCGACATTGGAAGGACATCCGGTGATAACAGGTTTTTGATTGTCATTTACGGTCACGGTAAAACTGCAGGCAAGACTGGTATTCCCTGCCAGATCTGTTGCGGTATACGTAACTATCGTAGTGCCAGGGGAAAATGTGGAACCCGGCAGGTGTGATTTGGACCAAACCAGACTTCCCGACGGTGTGCAATTGTCTGTAGCCGTGGGCTCAGTCCACGAGACCACCGCATTGCAACTTCCGGCACCACTGGTAACAGTTTTGTTGGATGGACAACCCGCTATAACCGGCTTCTGGTTATCAGTGACAGTAACCGTAAAACTGCAGGTGGCGGTATTGGCCGGTGAGGCCAAATCGGCAACGGTATAATTTATAGTTGTAATACCAACATTAAAAGTATGTGTCCCCAACTGACCGCTTCCACTGCCAATCGTTGCACCCGTTGTTGCCCAGGTAAGGACAGAACCCGGACAATTGTCGCCATAGGTCACAGCCGGAACATTAACACTCGCCGAGCAGTTATTGAGGTCGTTGTTAACACTGATGTTCGACGGACATCCGATGGTTGGAATTTGTGTATCAGCAACTGTCACGGTGAAAGTGCACTGGGCAATATTGAGCGATGCATCCGTAACCGTGTAAGTCACGGTGGAAAGACCTACATTGAAAGACACCGTGCCCATCTGTCCGTTTCCGGATCCGGTGGTGCTTCCACTCATACTCCAGGAGATTGTAGATCCCGGACAATTGTCACTGAAAGTGAGTACGGGCACAACCACGCTTGCAGTACAACTATTTAATGCATTATTTACAGATATGTTAGAAGGACACGTGATGGTCGGATTCTGGGTGTCAAGAACAGTAACAGTGAAAGTACACTGGGCCGTTCTGGACGAGGCATCCGTAACCGTATAGGTAACCGTCGTAACTCCGACATTGAATGTTTTTGTACCCATCTGTCCCGATCCGCTCAGGGTGGTTGCACCCGCAGTACTCCAGGCAATGGAAGAGCCTGGACAATTGTCACCAAAAGTGAGGACAGGAATGAGCACATCCTTGCTGCAATTTCCCGGATTATTACTGACAGATATATTGGAAGGACAAGTAATGGTCGGATTCTGGTTATCCGTGACAGTTACACTGAAACTACAGGTAGCGGTATTGGCAGGAGTCGCTCCGTCCGAAACGGTACAGAGGATATTGGTAATGCCTTTGTTGAAAACGGCTCCATTCAGCGTAGAAGGAATGGTTGCGATGGTTGCTCCTGTCAGACTATAAGAAATAGAAGCAACCGCACAGTTATCGGAGGCAGTAACATTCCACCCTGCATCCGGTTTGGTATAGGTACATACGCCTGTTGCTGTATTGACTGTCTGATCACCGATGCACGTTGCTGTTGGATTTTGATTGTCATGAGTCGTAACATGGAAACTGCAGGTATTTGTATTTCCGGCTCCATCCGTCACAGTCCAGGTTACTGTGGTCGTTCCTGATTGAAATACAACACCATTCAGATTTGTTCCTGTTCCAGTCGTGGCTCCTGTCAAGGCGTAGGTTACTGAAGCTACCGTACAATTATCGGAGCCTGCCGGATTCCAGGCAGTTCCAGAATGGGTGTAGGTACAAGCACCTGCCGATGTATTGACAATTTGATCCCCGACGCACGAAATCGTTGGGTTGATATTGTCCTTCAGGGTTACCGTAAAAGTGCAGCTGTTTTGGTTGCCGGCTACATCAGTTGCTGTCATGGTAACAAGCTGACTGGTATTGTGACCACTCAATATAGTCCCTGCAATAGGGCTCTGTGTCTTGACAATGGAACCTGCAGCCGTGCAATTGTCACTCACAACGACACTTCCTGTATAATCTGGTAATGCCGCAGAACAAGTTCCGGGAGCCGTAAAAATATTTTGATTGACCGGGCAGGTGATGGAGGGAGGCGTATTCTCCAAAAGAACTGCCTGAGCTTGGGTTACTGTACAGCCCGCACTGCTGATAAACCTGACCGTATAGGTAGTGGCTGTTGCAATGGATGTCGTATATGTCAAATTGGCCACCTTTACTGTATTTGCCTGATTCCAAAGCTCATAGGTGCTTCCATTGGTGGCCGAAGCCGAAAGGTCAAAGCTGACATTGGGACATACTCGTCCAGACGGATTTTGGGTAATAGTCAGCCCGGTTGGCACCGGATTGACGGTAACTGTATAAGTCGTCGGATCAATGGGTAAAAGTGTACTGTAACTATCCGTGACACTGACCAAATGGTAAGTGGTTGTGACAGTCGGAGAAACATTGATGGCATCACCGCCGTAGCTTGGATCAGCAGGATCACCTATACTATGGTAAATGTTAAGCGTGAAATTACTGGTGCCATTCGAATAGACCACGGTGTAAGGCCCCACACTCGCTCCGATTATAACCTGGAGATTGACTGATTGACCCTGACAAATTGGAGGTGGCGTCCCTTTTATGGTTATAAAAGCATCCTGCGCTTCCGCCTCCTGCCCAAATCCACAAGCCAGCAAAAACAAAAACAAAAAAAACAACTTCGATCTAATAGCCAAGACACTTATTTTCTTCAATACAAGGGTATTTATCTGAACTTTCAAATTGATAATTTTAGTAGTCTGGTTATTGGTTAATTCGCTAAAAAACAATCCTAATCGTATATTAGGTGGTTTCTTCTGATTTTACTGACAAAACTTTCTGAACAGATGATTACTTGTAGGAAGATTTTCTATTATCCGATACATTGGAACTTCTTGCTCACTGAATCAATTTTTCTTCAAGCTTTATGTTTTTTCTTCGCTTTTTATGTGTATCAACCTCAGCCTATGAATGTAACATGAATTGCAAATTGAATTTTACTCTAAGTTAAAAATCAAATATAAATCATCATTTGTATTTTCCAATTAAGGATAAACGGAAAATCCAACTTCGATTTTGATTATTTTCTTGTAGGAATATAGACTACAATTTCACAAATCACAATTTACATGCCAAAATACAGAAATGGCGATATTAAAAAAAATATTCTTCTATCTGTCAATTATTTAATCGTTTGCTATTTTAATTTAGATTTAATATACATATCAGATATTGAAAATTCCTTTAAAAGAACACAACTGAGCGAACATTTGTGCGACCAATCCGCATTTTCGCGTGAGAAAATGGAAAAAACGGATTGACAGAGCGACAGCGAGGTTTCAAAACGCTGTGCTATCAGAGTTTCAGGAGAAAGAATCATACCTTGATTCCGGATTATACAAAATAAAAACAGGCAGAGAGGGCACAACGTCTGCAATTGTGTCCTCTCTGCCTGTTGCAGTTACTTGTTGAACTTATTTCTTATCCCCGACCTTCTGGTAAATCAAATAGGAGTAAACGATAGGAACAATTACGAGGATCACCAGCAACGGTATCATTACCCACTCGAACCTGTCAACCATGAAATAGAGACCGATCGCAGCCAAACTGCCCCAAAACCAGAGCTTTCCAGCCATCTTGTGGGTGCGGATCCATACCTCATCGCTGTTCAAGGTCCATGGAACCTTGATCCCTACAAAATAGTTAGGTCTGATATTCCCCAGATAATTACCAATCAGCATAAAGAGGAAAAACAGGGTAAGTGGCAAAAGTTTCTGAATGGAATCCGTTTTGTGGACCACACTCCAGATGATAGCCGAATCGAGGAATCCAAAGAAAATGGCCATAATCAGCCGAAGTTTGAAGTAACTTTCCTGAAAAACAATATAGTTGGCTCCGCGCGGGTCGATCTTCGGCAAAACCAACATCAGAAAATAGAGCCCGATGGGCAACCATACATAGACCATCCTCGAGCCATATCCATTAGGTTGACCGTGTGCATCAAAATGGATCGGCATCGATTCAGGTAACAGATTCCAACTGATTGCCAGATAAATAACCGGGAGAACAGTAAGGACAATAAGCACAAGTTCCTGAAATAGTTTTTCTCTTTTCATAATTCCATTCTATTTACATAAATGACTCATTCAAATTTGAGTCCTTTGTGAGACCTTTGGTCCTTTCATTAATGATCGGTACAAGTTGTTTTATTAAAATCAGAAAATGAACAACAAAGGGCACCAATGAAAACGCAAAGTGAGCACGAAGTATTTCTCAAAATTAATGATTTGTTCGTCTATTTTGTTTGAAGCAGGATCCATCTTGAAATCTCTTCCATGGCCAGCGGTGAAAAAGTCTGATCAATATTTATATATTCGGATGGTAACCCGGTTTTGCATTCCTGAAACAAGTGATTCAAGCCTGTAAACTCTTTAATTGTCACCTGCTTATTGCCTCCTTTTTTAATAGCCTTATCAATTGCCTCCAGGCTAGCTTTGGCTGGTACCTGCAAATCCTTTTCCCCATCAATTGCCAATACCGGACATTTAACCTTTTCGAGGGTTGTTGCCGGGTCAAACCGGATAAAATACAACATCCATGGGCTTATGATCTGATTAAGCTGGATGCCCACAAACTCGTCGTCTGTAATCCCTTTGGGCTTATTTACTGAAGGAGAACTCTGCTGCGATTCGATCAGAAATTTCTTCAAATCTGTCTTTAATGCCTCATCGGATTTGGCTTTTAAAACCAAGTCAAATGCTTTCGAATTTACTGATTTCGTTTTCTGGATATCTGTTTCAGCCCCACCGGATGCCCTTGCAATAGCCTCCTGCTGGTATAATAATATCTTATCCCCGCGCAATCCGGTTCCTGCCATCAACACAATAAAATTTACATCTTTTGACCTGGAGGCAACCAAGGGTGCTATGATACCTCCTTCACTGTGACCTGCAAGGCCAATCTTATTTTTATTGATCTCTTTTCTCGTTTTCAGATAGGCAACAGCACTTTCAGCATCCATTGCAAAATCGGCAGTTGTAGCGGTTTTCATATCTCCCTTTGACTGACCCACTCCCCTGTCGTCGTATCTCAAGACCGCAATCCCGTTTCTAGTCAGGTAGTCAGAAAGAACAAGAAATGGTTTATGTCCCAATATCTCTTCATCCCTGTTTTGAGGACCGCTCCCGGTTATTAAAATGACTGCCGGAAAATCACCCTCCTTGTTAGGTAAAGTCAGGGTTCCAGCCAAAGTGATGTTAGCACTTGTGTTCTGAAAAGTGACATCCTCAGAATAATAGGGATACGGCTTTTTTGGTTCCTGCGGCCTGACGAATGTTTGTTTGGCAATTTCTTCCTTTGATAAATTCATCGGAAATTCCATTCCGTTTTGCTTCATAGAACCTTCAAAGATCTTTCCCTTCAGTTCACCCGCATATTCGAACTTAATGGCAGAGATCTCAAGTTTCAGTTTCGAATTCTCAAAAACCGTAGAAGACACAGGAATACCCTTTGCCCCCTGATCCGGACTGTCCATTGTTGAAGTATAACCATCTGCGGTTTTGGAAATATGGAATACAATCCTTAACTGGGTGCCCTGAATCTTCAAGGCGCCATTCCATTGACCCGAAATATCCTGGCTGAAGGAACTATAGGCAGTCAGCATTAAAAATACAATTGTTGCTAATTTTTTCATTCTTTCAATTAATTTCAAGTTTTTCCTATTCTAAACTATTTTCTGTGGCCTATCTGGACGATGTTGACCATTTTGACCGTTTTGTATTTCTTTTTCTGTATCTCCGTTTCTCCGTTTCAATTTTCCCCGGAGTCCCCAACTTTAGTTCACTTTAGTCACTTTAGTCACTTCTTAAACTGCATCAACCACACGGCGATCCCATCAAATACCGTCGTGTTGATAGAATATTTGATGTACTGGCCTTCCCTTATGCTTACCACCAGACCTGCCTGCCTGAGCAGATCAAGATGATGGGAGATGCTGGGCTTGGTCATGTCAAACTTATCGGCAATCTCGCCGGCAGTCAGATCTCCCTTGTTGAGCAATTCCAATATCTCCCGCCTGGTTGGATCATTCAATGCCTTAAAAAAAGCGTTCATACGTATAGATATTTAGACAAATATCTAAATATTATTTGAGATATGCAAATAATATTAAAAAAAGTTTGAAAGGTTTGAAATGTTTAAGAAGTTTGAAGGGTTAAGGACCCTCAACATCATAAACATTTCAAACTAAAAAACTTTTCAAACAAACATTCCTTAATTGATGATTGTACACCCCATGTAGGGTACCAGCACATCCGGTACCCTGATTCCCTCAGGTGTTTGATAGTTTTCGAGTATGGAAGCTACGATGCGCGGCAACGCAAGTGCACTGCCATTCAGGGTATGGGCCAGTTGAGGTTTTTTATTGCCCTCTTCGCGGTAACGCAATTTAAGTCGGTTGGCCTGGAAGGACTCGAAATTGGAAACTGATGATACCTCCAGCCAGCGCTCCTGCCCTGCAGACCATACCTCAAAATCATAAGTCAGGGCTGAAGTAAAACTCATATCACCTCCGCAAAGCCTAAGAATTCTGTATGGCAAACCCAGTTTTTCAACCAATGAAGCCACATAACTTACCATCTCATCCAGTGATTCATACGACTTGTCAGGATGGGCAATCCGAACAATCTCAACCTTATCGAACTGGTGCAGACGATTCAGTCCGCGTACATCCTTGCCGTAAGAGCCTGCCTCGCGACGGAAACAAGCCGAATAGGCACAGGTTTTGATCGGCAGATCCTTTGCTTCGACGATCACATCGCGGAAGATATTGGTAACGGGAACTTCCGCTGTCGGGATCAGGTAAAGACCGTCAATCGGACAGTGGTACATCTGCCCCTCTTTATCTGGTAACTGGCCTGTCCCGAAACCGGATGCCTCATTCACGACATAAGGAGGCTGTACTTCGAGGTAGCCTGCAGCCCTTCCCTGGTCGAGGAAAAAATTAATCAACGCCCGTTGGATCCTGGCGCCGAATCCCTTGTAAACAGGAAATCCTGCTCCTGTGATCTTTACGCCGAGCTCAAAATCAATCAGGTCGTACTGCGCGGCCAGCTCCCAATGGGGTTTGGATCCCTCTGGCAGTTTAGGCATCACGCCACCTGTAGCCACTACCAGGTTATCCTCAGGTGTCTTTCCTTCCGGAACCAGCGTGGAGGGAAGATTGGGCATCAAAACCTGCAAGGCAGCCATCTGCGCATCAATGGTCTCAAAATCTTCATCATGCTGACGGATCAGATCCTTCAGTACCACCGTCCGCTCCTTGGCCTTGTTGGCTTCATCCGTTTTACCCTCCTTGAAAAGAAGACCAATCTCCTTCGACAATTGGTTCATTTCAGCTTTGCAACCATCACTTTCGATCTGGTATTCGTTGCGTTTCTGGTAGAGTGCCAGTACCTGCCGAACAATTTCACGTGCATCGAAATGCTTGACGGCGAGTCTTTCAATAACAAATTCGGGATTTTCCTGAATGAATTTTAAGCTTAACATGATGAGGATATTATAATTAAGAATTACAAATTACAAATTACAAATGAATGTCTTTGTGCCTACATATTACTTTGTGATCCCTTTGTGCGGTACTTTGTGACCTTTGTGGTAAAAAACAAAAAAACTTAACACAAAGGACTCGAAGGAAAACACGAAGGACTCAAAGTAAAAACTAAATTCAAAGTTACAACAAAAAAAACTCCTGTTTCATTGCCGGGGCAATAAAACAGGAGAGAATTTTATGAGCTTGCTTGGGAGTTACTCTGCTGCTTCCTTCAATGGCTCAACGCTGACATACGATTTTGCGTTGGTCTTCTTCTTGAAGGCAACGGTTCCATCGATCAAAGCGAAAAGTGTATGGTCCTTGCCAATCCCAACGTTTGCACCGGGATTGTGAACTGTTCCACGCTGGCGAACGAGAATGTTACCAGCTTTGGCAGCCTGCCCACCAAAAATTTTCACTCCAAGACGTTTGCTTTCTGATTCGCGGCCGTTCTTCGAACTACCCGCCCCTTTTTTATGTGCCATGGTAAATTGTTTTTAGAGGGTTACGCTACTATTTCGTTTATCTGAATCTGGGAAAAGAATTGACGGTGACCGTTTTTCTTTCTGTAGCCTTTGCGGCGTTTTTTCTTGAATACAATAACTTTCTCCCCTTTCAGATGTGAAAGTACTGTTGCATTTACTTTTGCACCTTCAACAACAGGTGTTCCGACGGTAACTACCCCTTCGTTGTCGACCAATAATACTTTGTCGAAAGTAACTTCTGTTCCCACTTCGTTAGGAAGACGGTGAACATACACTTTCCTCGAATTTTCCACCTTGAACTGCTGTCCGGCGATTTCTACAATTGCGTACATGTTTACAATTTAATTATTAGGGTCCGGCAGGCGGGCAAAACACTCCTCTTTTTAAGCCTGAACGAACTATTTCGGACTGCAAAAGTAATCATTTTGATCTTTCTACCAATACTAAAGGAAAAAAATATTTCCGAAATGAGCCTTTGTGAAACCGTTGTGCTTTCCTTCGTGCACTTTGTGGTTATTTTTTTTATTTTTTTATCACAAAGGACTCAAAGGTAAACACGAAGGATACAAAGTAAAGTGTTTATTGTTTGAATTATTTTTTCTTCAGCAAGTCGCGGATTTCTGTCAGGAGCAACTCCTCCTTAGTAGGTTCAGCAGGTGCAGGAACTTCAACGGGCGCTTCATTCTTTTTGGTGAAACGGTTCATCATTTTGATCATCATAAAGATAGCGAAGGCAATAATAAGAAAGTCGATAGTTACCTGGATGAAATTTCCATAGTTAAGACTTGTTCCCGTAGAAACCATTTTCCCGCCCGAAATAACCGGCTCACTCAATTGTATTCTTAGGGCCCTAAAATCGGTGCCACCGATGATTAATCCCAATGGGGGCATCAATATATCAGTTACAAAAGATGAGATAATCTTCCCGAAAGCGGAACCGATGATGATACCTACCGCCATATCGACCACGTTTCCGCGCATGGCAAACTCCTTGAATTCTTTTCCAATACTCATAACTAATTAATTTGCTAATGTGCTAATATGCTAATGTGCTAATGTGCTAATGTGCTAATGTGCTAATGTGCTAATGTGCTAATGTGCTAATGTGCTAATGTGCTAATGTGCTAATGTGCTAATGTGCTAATGTGCTAATG
>CAIUUO010000184.1 GCA_903902325.1 uncultured Bacteroidia bacterium | reverse complement strand
CCTGCCTTCAACGATGATGAAAAGAAGATAAAGGAGGAAAAGAAAAAGAGGAAAGGCGCCTTTGTCAGCTGGTCGCGCGATTCCAAAAAGATTGCACTTGTAAGTAACGACAGCAGGAAAGTAAAAGAATTGTGGGTCATCAACATCCTGAAGGAACCCCGGCCCGAATTGGAGACCTACAAATACGAGATGCCGGGTGACAAGGATGTTCCGCAGGATGAGTTGTGGGTCTTTGACATGGGTGCAAAAAAAGGTAAAAAAATAGCTGTGGATCAATTCAAGGACCAGACGGTATCCATTCACAGGGCCAATCTGACCAACAAGCAACGTGCGGAGGACATTGTGCCTTCGATGTGGCTGTCTGAGACCTCCGACAAGCTTTTCATCACCAGGGCAAGCCGCGACTTGTACCGTACGGATATCTGTGCGGTCAACACGGAAACAGGCGAGACAAAAGTCCTGGTAGAAGAACGGATGAATACCTACGTCGAAACCAAGAGAATGCACATCCTTGGCAATGGCAAGGAACTCGTTCATTGGTCGGAACGCGACGGCTGGGGCCACTTCTACCTTTATGACGAAAACGGGACGCTGAAAAACCAGATTACCTCTGGTCCTTGGCATTGCAGCGATATTGTAAGGCTGGACGAGAAAAACAGGGTACTCTATTTTACCGCCAACGGACGCGAACCCGGCGAAAATCCATACTACGACCATCTTTATCGCGTCAATCTTGACGGCACCGGCCTGCAACTGTTAAACCCGGGCAATTTTACGCACAATTCGGAGATGAGCGATTCGTACAAATATTTTGTCAATACTTACTCGCGGGTCAATACCATTCCAAAATCAGAAATCAGGGACAATCTGGGGAAGCCTGTGATGGAACTGGCTACCGCGGATCTGAAGAACCTCTTTGCTGCCGGCTACAAGTTCCCTGAACCCTTCCAGGCCAAGGCTGCTGACGGTATTACAGACATTTACGGAGTAATGTACAAGCCGTTTGATTTCGACTCTACCAAACTCTACCCGCTGATTGAGTATGTCTATCCCGGACCTCAAACGGAAGCTGTCAACGCTGCATTCTCAGCCCGGATGGATCGCACCGACAGATTGGCTCAGCTTGGATTTATCGTGATCACACTCGGAAACAGGGGTGGAAATCCCAACCGATCCAAGTGGTACCACAATTATGGCTATGGCGATCTGCGGGATTATGGCCTTGCCGACAAGAAATATGTTGCCGAAGAACTGGCCGACAAATACAAGTTTATCGATATCACCAAAGTGGGCATCACAGGCCATTCAGGCGGCGGGTTCATGTCGACGGCAGCATTATGCCAGTACCCTGATTTTTTCAAGGTAGCGGTATCCTCCTCAGGCAACCACGAAAATCAGATTTACAACCGCTGGTGGAGCGAAACGCATCATGGGGTTAAGGAAAAGGTGAATGATGACGGTGAGACGCAGTTTGTTTACGACATCGAAAAAAACACCCAACTGGCGAAAAATCTGAAAGGCAAGTTACTGCTGATCACTGGCGATATCGACAATAATGTCCATCCCGGAAATACGCTCCGCATGGTAAATGCACTGATCAAGGCCAACAAGCGTTTTGACTTCTTCATCCTGCCCGGCGAACGCCATCCTTATGGTTCGGATACGGAATATGTTTTCTGGCTGAAAGGCGACTATTTCTGCAAGCACCTGATCGGTGATTATTCCATCAGCACCGACATCTTTGAGATGGACCGGGAGACGAAGATGACGCCTGGGAAAAAATAGTACCTATACTTGGTGTCCTTCGTGTGAACCTTCGTGACCTTCGTGGTAAAACATTTTAACCACAAAGGTCACGAAGTAATGCACAAAGGACTCAAAGCAATTAGAACGTAAACCGTACACCTGCGCCGGAGGTAGTAACCATGAAATTACAATTGATATCCCTGGAAGGATGATAGGCGTAATTCTGTTTGCCGAATTGTTCCCTGTAGCGTTTCAGCGCCCGCTTCGCCCTGATGGGTTGTGTCCATATCTGCGTCTCTGTAATCGCGCAATTCCAACCAAAATTGACCACGCCATCCCAGACGGTTCGGTGAAAACCGATCCAGGTTATCAATCCGCTGGCCAGGTTAATACTTGTACAGAGGATATGGGCCTTCCATTTCCTTGCATCGACTTCCATATTGGAGCGATCCTCCAGACATTTCTCCATCAGGCTGATTTTCTTCAAACGTTCAGAATCAGTACTCTCGGGTAATAAAGCCAGTTTGTCGGCAAAAGAAACGGGTTGAAAGGTGGAGATGAATTGTCCAACGACTCCGGCAAAGGTAGTCGCAGCCCCAAGGGCCATATCCTGCCTGGCAGATTTATCGTTCGATGCAAAATATGCGGCACCCTGTCCCACTGTTGCTGTGCCATATAGTCCCAGCCAGCTGTACCACCATAGCTTGGTGCCTTGCTGATCATAGTGAAGGCTTTGGTCCAAAAATTGTATCCGCTTCATGGTTATAGCTTCCGTATTCTGTGCCGCAGAATTCTGGAACGATAATACCATACACAATAGCAGAGGAATTGCCAACGTATGGCAAATACCCTTTCTGACCGGAAATGTATTAATTTTTAACATGGATATTGTTGGCTGATCCGGAAGCCGCAAGTGTTTCAGTTTGAAGATTGGGGTTCAACAATGTTTCGTTTCCGGTAAGGATTTTGGATTCCTTTAATCGTGAAGATAGCAGGAAACTAAATATCATAAGAGCAATAAGTACCACAAGCGAATAGGTCATTGATCCTGTTGCCGCGGATTTAAAACCATCCATGGCAAAGATAAAGATGATCCCGGAGACCTGGCCCATCAATAAAAGCCAGCCATTGGAAGCTCCTTCTGAGGCAGGATATGTAATTTCTGCTCCATACTGGAACCCGATGGGTCCTGAACTGAGCAGGAAAAAACCCAGCGTTGCACCGGAAAGCAAAAGCAGGTAATAATTGGTGGCAAATGTAATGCCAATCAGTCCAGTGGTGGCACCCGCCAGGGCAATCATGATAAAAGGGGTTCGACGGCGATAATAATCCGAAAGAAAGGGCATTATCAAGGCTCCGAGAATGCCACCAGCAATCATGATTCCTCCTGTATTTCCAGCCTGCGCGGCCGTAAATCCGCGTGGCATCATGATATTTTCGATCCAGGTAGTCACGCTGTTGAAAACGCCGAGTCCAATGAAAAAGATGACCATCAGCAGCCAAAAATCACGTGACTTGAACATCAACTTAAAACCATCCATGGCAAGCGCCCTGACATCCCCATGTTCTTCACAGGGGGGGGTTGGCGGAGTCTCCCTTGACAAGGCAAGGAATAAAACGCCAATAACGGCCGCCACGATTCCGTATAAATTCATCATTCCCACGAGGCCTTTGGCGGTAAATAACATGGGGGTGACCACCATTCCGGCAAGAATACCGATGTACATCGAAAGAGTGCCCAAACCGGCAGCCGTTGCCCTTTCTTCCATCGGAAACCAGACAGCAGAGAGTTTGGTAATGGCATTCAGCAAAAACGGTTGCCCGATGGCGATGCCGATCTGTGCGATCAGAACCATGTTGTAATCCGGACCTGCCCACCCCCGCATTAAACCAAAGAAGCCGGTAAGCGCAGCGCCAATGCCGGCGCCAATTTTTATGCCGTATGTGTCAATGACCCAGGATGCCGGAATGGAAACGATCATGTAAACGATCATGAATGACATGGACAAAATCCCGATCATCAGGTCCGACACCTTGAAAAATGAAGCCGCATCAACCGTAATCGGGGCAAAGGTGATCCACAATACCTGGTTGGCAGCAACCATCAACATGAACAATGCCAGCATCACCCAGCGATAACCGTAAACTTTGTATTTTGCCATCGTCAAATAGTTTAGATGTTTGAAATGTTTAAAAAGTTTTAAATGTTGCCAAAACAAACATTTCAAACTTTTTAAACATTATAAACAATTCAAACTTACAAAATAATTCTTCGCAATAAGGAATGTTACTTAACCACCTTCGCCTCTTCGAGTAGTACATCATACTTGTACCCGTATCCGAAGTCCTTGTCCACCGCAATTACTCCCTCGAGCGTAACAACTTTTCCTACCTCAACCGTATCAAGTGTCGTGATGGTCAGGTCGTAGGAACCGTTGGCTTCCGTACCGTCCTGGATATGCACCCAGTTTTTGTTCATGATTTCAGGACTGAATTTAATCACCTGTCCGGTTACCTTAACTTTCTTTCCGGCAAAGTTTGCCTTGTTAGCAAAGATCTCAGACAACTTTACACCACCGCTGACAGGCTCCACTTTGATTCCTTCCACTTTTTCCATTGATTGTCTTCCCTTTGTTGTCAGGGCTACAGCTTTCTTTTCAGGAATAGGCTGATCGCTGAAATCCTGGATAAACTGTATGCTTTCAAAGGTGCGGTTCAGTTCCTTGCTTTTGAAATTTTGCATCTCCATGCCTGATTTGTAAAAGTAGGTCTTGCCTTTCTCTGCTTCGAAACGTGATACAGCAGCCCAATATTCCTTGTCGCCTTCAGTCAGCAAAAGGTAGGTGTAACCACTTGTTTGGAGGATATCCTTGGCAACTACCTTATGCTGGTCGGCAGCTGCGGCCGCAGCCTGTGACTGTGCTCCCGGCTTATTGTCAGTTTTTTTGACCGTTGCATTGTTGCAGGCAACAAGCAGGGTCATTGCGATGATCAGATAATTGATAGACTTCATGATAATTTTTTGATATTTAAGTTATTTACTATTCTTCCTTCATTTCGATTTGATTCTGCTTGTTATAGGCTTTCCAGGCAATAAATCCGATCATCACAATGACAACAACCAAGGCAACAGGGAACGAGGAGGCGCTGCCGCTTCCGTACGAGTGAAGTCCTGTCAGATAGTAGTTAACTCCCAGGTAGGTCATCAGCACGCAGAAAAGACCGACGACGGAGGCCAGGTTGAGCGCGAACCATCCGCGGTAGCCGGGCATCAGTCGCATGTGGGTGATGAAGGCATAGACCAGGATGGTCACCAGCGACCAGGTTTCTTTTGGATCCCAGCCCCAGTATCTTCCCCATGATTCGTTGGCCCAGATGGCCCCAAGGAAAGTTCCGATGGTAAGTAAGTAAAGGCCAAGCGTCATGGCAGCCTCGTTGATCCAGGTCATGTGGCGGATGTTGCGCTGAACGCGATCCTTGTTTTCCGGTTTTACGAGTCCGGCCAGGAGCAGGTTCATCAAGCCGATAATGGCGCTCACACCCAGAAAGCCATAGCTGCCGGTGATGACAGCAACGTGAATGGCCAGCCAGTAGGATTTGAGTACCGGCACCAGGTTGGTGATTTCGGGATTCAGCCAACTCATCTGAGCCACAAACAAAGTAAGTCCCGAGAGCAGGGCGGCGGCTCCCATCACCATCGGATTACGGCGTGCGAAGATCAAACCCGCAAGCATACCGGCCCAGGCGATGTAGATCATGGATTCATAGCCATCGCTCCATGGCATGTGCCCGGCAAGATATCCCCGTGTGGCCAAACCAATGGTATGCAGTGCAAAACCTGCAAGGAAAATCCATCCCGTGTATAAAACAATCTTCGGGTTCATCCCGCCTGTTGTGAGCAAAGCCCTGAAATAAAAGAACATCAGAACAAGTCCGGTCAGAAGATACAGGAAAGAAAGATCCCTGAAAATATTGACGCGGTTGTAAAGGATTTCCAGATTTTTCTTGGTTGCACCCGGGATCAGGTCTGCCGCCAGTTTCTGCTGAAATTGGTCGATCAGGGCAAGATCGGCCTTCTGCCGCGTTTCATCATTGGATTGTACGGCATTCAGGTAATCTGAAAACACTTTGCTCATCATGGTACCGGAGGTTGACTTCTGTGCCGTGGTAAGATCTTCCCAGGTTGTATTTGTTTTATCGGATGAGGGGAACAAACGCAGTAATTCTCCCTTGTAGACCAGGTAGGCCACATTGAGCCTGTCATCGACCTTCATGATGGCATTGTCGAAGGTACCGCGCTGTGAAGGCTGCTTGGCATAGGCCGCACTTACCTCTTTCATCATCTTGTAATCGCCTTTCGCATCAAAAAAATCGGCGAACGAGGCTTTGCCCGATGAGACGCCCAAAAGTTGCTCGATCTTCGAGTCAGACAGGACGATCATGGGTATTTTCTGCCATTCATCCGGGTAGGCAATCATACTCAAAACAGCCTGTTCAGGGGATAATCCGTTCACACTTTCTTCACGGGTAATTTTCATGATTACTTCATAGGCAAGTGTACTGAATGGCTTCACCCTGCCATCATGTCCCTGCACCCAAACACCGGCAAAATCGTTGGCAGCCTTCTTTGGAACTTCTGCAGCCTTTGACTGGCCAGCCATGAAGAGAAGAGCAAGTATGACCATAGCGGAAACAGGCTTGGAGGCTTTCTTCATCAAACCATAGAAATGGCTCTTTCGGTTGAAAATTGAGAGCAGTATTGCACTGAACAGTAGGGCATATCCGATGTAGGTGAGTCCGGTACCGGGAAGATCCTTGTTTACGGAAAGGATGGTTCCCTTTTCATCCTGATCGAATGAGGATTGATAAAACCTGTAACCCCTGTGCTTTAAAACGTTGTTCATATAGATCGAGTAATCCATGTTGACTCCTTGTTCCTTGTCAATCAGCGTTACTTCACTCTTGTAGGAGGAAGGACTCATGGAACCGGGATAGCGATCCAGCTGAAAATGCTTCAGATGGATTTCAAATGGCAATGTACTGATTTTCGGTCCGATCCACATCTCGTAATCGGCTCCGTTAAACTGACCTTTGACAGAGGAATTCTCCCCACCTTCTTCGCTGATTCTCACGGTAGTAAATTCTTCCTTCGAACCATTCGACAAACTGATTTTTGCACCTTTCCCGGGTTTCACCATGCCGGCCATCGGTCCGGATTGATCTGCAGCAGGAACGTTCCAGAGAAAATCCACGGATCTCACTTTCAGTTTTTCGCCATCCAGTTCAAATGTTGCATTAACTGCATTTTTGGAAAACGGAGTCAAAAGCACTTTTTGCTCAGCTTCAAAGTGCTGGCCTCCTTTCGAAAGCAACATGTGAAAGTAGCTGTCGGTGGAGATCAACTCTGAGGATGATTCCCCTTCCCTGATGTGAATGGCTCCTTCTTCACCGATGTATCTGGTGACGCCAGCTCCAATAATCATCAGGATAAATGCGAGGTGGAACAGACCAACAGTCATTTTCTCTTTCTTCCACATTTTTTTGCGAAAATAAACTACTGTCATCGAAACGGACAGGAAGACCAGCAGCAATTCAAACCACCAGGTTCCGTAAACTAGCGCCTTGGCAGAATCTGCACCGTACGCACTTTCCACGAAGGTGGCAACTCCAAGAACCATCGCCAGCAATAGCAACGCAAAACCGGCTGTGGAGATGGAAAATATGGTTTTCTTCAATTGTTCAATCATATAGCAATGAATAATGAAAAATGAAAAATGAAAAATTACTATTCAAGTAATATTTAAATCAAGACAAATTAATAGAATGATTCAAACTTAACTCTTGAATTGGTCAGCAAAAATAAGAAAAAAGCAATCGTAATGATAAAAAAAGGAGTCCGTAAAGACCCCTTTTTTGTAATTATTACAATTTAGATCATTAAATCATGATCCAAAACCTTGTTTATCCATTGTGTTTTACGTTCGCCTGGGCAGCAGCCAATCGAGCGATCGGAACGCGGAACGGAGAACAGCTTACATAGTCCAAACCTGTTTTGTCACAGAATTCAACAGAACTTGGTTCACCGCCGTGCTCACCGCAGATACCGATTTTCAGTTTCGGCTTGGTTGAACGACCTTTGGTAACGGCCAATTCAACGAGCAGACCTACTCCATGCTGATCAAGAACCTGGAAAGGATCATTTTTCAGGATACCCCGGTCAAGATAATCTGGCAGGAATTTGCCGGCATCGTCGCGGGAGAATCCCATGGTCATCTGCGTAAGGTCATTGGTTCCGAAGGAGAAAAAGTCGGCTTCCTTGGCAATGTTCTCAGCGGTCAGGGCTGCCCTTGGCACTTCGATCATGGTTCCAACTAAATAGTCAATTTTATCATTGCGTTCAGCAAAAACCTTCTGAATGGTGGAATTGATGATGTCTGTCTGGTTTTTCAGTTCGGCAACAGTTCCAACCAGCGGTACCATGATTTCAGGACGTGCATCCACACCTTTTGCCTTGAGGTTCAAAGCGGCTTCGATGATGGCACGAGCCTGCATCTCTGTGATTTCCGGATAGGTAATTCCCAGACGGCAACCACGGTGACCAAGCATTGGATTGAATTCTTCGAGATCGGCTACTTTTTGCTTGATTTGATCGATCGTAAGACCCATCTCGTCGGCCAGTTCTTTCTGCATGGAGAGTTCATGGGGAACAAATTCATGCAGTGGCGGATCGAGCAGACGAACGGTAACGCCATATCCTGCCATCGCTTCGAAGATACCTTCGAAGTCGGCACGCTGATAAGGCAACAATTTTGCCAATGCTTCTTTTCTTCCCTCAACGGTTGAAGAAAGTATCATTTCGCGCATGGCCTTGATACGGGCGCCTTCGAAGAACATATGCTCCGTGCGGCATAGACCGATACCTTTGGCGCCGAATTTACGGGCCATAACGGCATCATGCGGTGTATCCGCGTTGGTACGAACAGTCATGCGGGTATATTTATCAGCCAGTTCCATGATTTTAGCAAAATCCTCGCTGATGGTAGCCTCCTGTGTTTTGACCTTTCCGTCAAAAACCTCACCTGTTGAGCCATTGAGAGAAATCCAGTCGCCTTCGTTGTAAACTTTACCGGCGGCTTCCATGGTGCGGGTCTTGTAATTGATCCTCAGCGCTCCTGCACCAGAGACACAGCATTTACCCATTCCGCGGGCAACAACGGCAGCGTGGGAAGTCATACCGCCACGGGCTGTCAGAATACCACGGGCAATGTTCATGCCTTCCAGGTCTTCGGGAGAAGTTTCGATCCTTACCAGGATGGAATGATCAAATTTTTTGGCTTCATCGGCAAAGAAGACGATCTGTCCTGTAGCTGCACCCGGTGATGCGGGCAAACCCTTACCGATCAGTTTGGCTGTCTTGAGTGCGTTTACATCGAATACAGGGTGCAAAAGCTCATCCAGTTTGTTGGGCTCCACCCTGTTCATGGCAGTTTTTTCGTCAATCTTGCCTTCGCTCAGCAGGTCAACGGCAATTTTCAGCATGGCTGCACCTGTGCGTTTGCCATTACGGGTTTGCAGCAACCACAATTTACCATCCTGGATGGTGAATTCGATATCCTGCATGTCCTTGTAGTGGCTTTCCAGTTTATGCTGAATTTCAGCCAGTTGCTTGTAGGCAGCAGGCATGGTCTCTTCAAGCGATGGAAATTTTGTAGAACGCTCTTCTTCAGACACATTCTGCAGTTCAGCCCAACGCTGTGAACCTATTTTGGTAATCTGCTGTGGTGTACGGATACCTGCTACCACGTCTTCACCCTGTGCGTTGATCAGGTATTCCCCGATAAACATATTTTCACCTGTAGAAGCGTCACGGGTAAAACCAACACCGGTGGCAGAATTTCCGCCCATGTTGCCGAATACCATCGCCTGTACGTTAACGGCAGTTCCCCATTCAACGGGAATATTGTTGAGTTTTCTGTAATAGATGGCACGGTCGTTCATCCAGCTTTCGAAAACGGCTGCAACAGAACCATAGAGTTGTTCCCATGGATCAACAGGGAAATCCTTGCCAGTTACTTTCAAAACGGCTGCTTTGAAACGGGCAACCAAAGTTTTCAGGTTATCGACGGTGAAATCGGTATCTTCCTTGATGCCTACCTCCTCTTTCATGTGCTCGATGATCTCTTCGAAAGGATCGATATCTTCCTTGCTGTGTGGCTTCATTCCCAGAACAACGTCGCCGTACATCTGTACAAAACGACGATAGGAATCCCATGCAAAACGGGGATTTCCTGACTTCAGGGAAATACCTTCAACGGCTAGGTCATTCAGTCCGAGGTTCAGGATGGTATCCATCATACCCGGCATGGAAGCCCTTGCTCCTGAACGAACAGAAACCAAACAAGGATTTTCCTTGGAACCAAATTTCGTTCCTGTAATGTTTTCGATGTATGCGACAGCGGCCTGCACCTCTTTTTCAATTGCGTCGAAAGCGGCTTTTCTCCCCTTTTCAGTGAAAATGGTACAAACATCGGTGGTAATGGTGAAACCCGGAGGAACCGGAACACCTATCAGATTCATCTCTGCGAGGTTGGCACCTTTGCCACCCAGCAAATTTTTCATCTCTGCACGACCTTCAGCCTGGCCGTTGCCAAAAGTGTAAACATACTTCGTCATAAAATATAATTATTGATTTAAGAATTACTCCCTCTTTTAAAATTGCCTGCAAAGTTAAAATTTATAACTTAAGGATTTAATGATATTTACCCTATTTTTGCAAAAAATTAATGATGAGAATCGTTTTGATTGGTACCGGAAACGTAGCCACCAGGCTGGGAATGGCACTTCAGGCTAAAAATGCAGATATTGTTCAGGTTTTTGGCCGTTCCGAAAAAAATGCATCCATACTTGCATCTGAACTTGGATGTGCTTTTACCACCAAAATAAAACAAATCGTCACAGATGCGGATATTTACATCATGGCTGTGTCTGACGATGTCATTTCCACTTTGGCGGCCGGATTTCCCTTGATGGACCAGCTGATTGTGCATACAGCTGGTAGCATTTCCATGGAGGTTTTGGCATCCGTCTCCGAAAATTATGGTGTTTTGTATCCACTTCAAACCATGTCCGCACGAAAGGATTTGGATTTTAGCCATATTCCGTTCTGTATCGAGGCAAGCAGCGAAGCAAATCTTGAAAAATTAAGGATGCTTGCAGCAACAATCTCTGACCAGGTTTTTGAGATAGATTCACAAAAACGAAAACAACTTCACCTAGCGGCAGTTTATGTCTGCAATTTTGTCAACCATTTGTATGCCATCGGAGAAGAACTGCTTAAAGAACAAAACCTGGATTTTAACTTACTGAAGCCACTCATATCAGAAACAGCAGAAAAAGTGATGCAGTTTTCTCCAAATGATGTTCAGACTGGCCCCGCCATCAGGGGAAATAAGGCAGTAATGGAAAGCCATTTGGATATGCTGGAGCAACATCCGGAATGGAAGAAAATATATGGGATAATGAGTGACGATATCAAATCGTCACAAAAAAAAGAAACTTTTCAAAATTTATAAAACAATAAATCGCAGATTTTCAAGCCAAATCAATTTTTAATCTGTAATTTTTAATCTGTAATTTTTAATCTGTATTATCCATTATGGCATTTTTCAAGGAAGAACTTAGCAAAATAAAGGCATTCATTTTTGATGTGGACGGTGTTTTGTCCCACAATGTACTGAGCCTCTCACCCGACGGCGATCCGATCAGGACAGCCAACATGAAAGACGGTTATGCCATCATGTATGCCATCCGCTCCGGTTATCCTATCGGAATCATCACCGGGGGAAAGACCCAGGATACCCGGGGAAGGCTTGACAGGCTGGGCATTACCCAGATTTACATGGGAACACTCGACAAGGTGCCATGCCTGATGGATTTCCTTAAAAATAACAACCTCACGGCAGATGAAGTACTCTACATGGGGGACGATATACCCGATTACAACGTGATGACGCAGGTTGGTCTTCCGGTATGTCCGAACGATGCGGCTCCCGAGATCAAGGAAATTGCAGCCTATATCTCCCACCGCAACGGTGGAGAAGGTTGTGTCCGCGACGTGATCGAACAGGTCATGAGGTCCCAGGGCAAATGGTGCCATGCGGAGGAGATCAACTGGAGCAGCTTCTAGCGGGAATAATGCCGACAGCACTTCAAAGAATTTTCGATTTTCGATTTTCGATTTTCGATTGGTGGAAATCCCGATATTCAAATCTTTGAAAATGCTTAAATAATAGAATTACAGCTTATTCAACGTAATCCAAAATCCAAATTCCAAAATCCAAAATTAGAAATTGTGGGAAGAAAAAATAAAAATTTACCCTTGTTGCAGAATGTCGAAATCATCGATGCAGGTGCCGAGGGTAAAGCAGTTGCGCGCGTTGAGGGTGTGGTCGTATTTACCACCAATGTGATACCCGGCGACATGGTCGACATACAGGTAACCAAAAAGAGGGAGAAATACATGGAAGGCAACGTGGTGGCCATCCGTACACCTTCGCCCGACCGTGTGGAGGCTTTCTGCGAGCATTTTGATCTTTGCGGGGGATGCAAATGGCAGTTCCTTCCCTACGAAAAGCAACTCTATTATAAACAAAAGCAGGTGGTTGACCAGCTGACACGCATCGGGAAGGTGAATATACCCAAGCTATATCCTATCAAGGGATCTGACAGAACCACCTTCTACAGGAACAAGCTGGAATTCACCTTTTCCAACAGAAGATGGCTCTCCCTGGAAGAAATCCGATCCGGTAAGGAGATCAGCGATCAGGATGTACTCGGATTTCATATCCCCGGGATGTTCGACAAGGTGATGGACATCCGCAAGTGCTGGCTTCAGCCTGAACCCTCCAACGAAATCCGCAATGCGGTCCGCAAATATGCCCTGGCCAACAAACTCCCCTTCTTCGACCTGAGAAACAAGAGTGGATTGCTGCGCACTATGACCGTTCGTTCAAATGAAAAAGGTGAAGTAATGGTCATCGTCGTTTTCTATGCCGATGATAAGGTTGCCAGGGAAGGATTACTTAATTTTATAGCCGACAGTTTTCCTCAGGTTATATCCCTTTTGTATGTGATCAATGAAAAGGGCAACGATACAATCACCGATCAGGAAGTCGTGACCTTCAAGGGGAAAGACCATCTGGTGGAAGAGATGGAGGGTTTGAAATTCATCATCGGGGCCAAATCATTTTACCAGACCAACTCAACCCAAGCTTACGAATTGTATAAAATCACCCGAACAATGGCAGGACTAACAGGTTCTGAAACTGTGTACGACCTCTACACAGGTACAGGAACCATTGCCAATTTTGTAGCAAAGCGCGCAAAAAAGGTAATTGGGATTGAATATGTGCCGGAGGCTATTGCAGACGCAAAAATCAATTCTGCCAACAACGAAATCGACAATACACGATTCTTTGCCGGCGACATGAAGGATATTCTTACTGCTGCATTTATTGAAGAGAATGGCCATCCTGATGTAATCATCACTGATCCGCCCAGGGCAGGTATGGATGCAAAAGTAGTTGAGGTTATTCTGGCTGCCTCTCCCGAAAGAATCGTCTATGTCAGTTGCAATCCGGCCACCCAGGCCCGCGACCTGCAACTTATGCAGAATCAATACGAAGTAAAGGAAGTCCATCCGGTCGATATGTTCCCCCATACACACCACGTGGAGAATGTGGTGCTGCTGGAGAAAAAAATTCGGCAATTTGACGATTCGACAATTCGGCAATGAGATAATTGGGCAATTTGTCTATGATATCTGAAGATGTGAAGACATCTTGTTTTTCAGCAAAACAGGCAAATTATCTAAAATTAATTTTCCCAAATGTTCAATTTAATTTTCCTATCATTGTCGAATTGTCGAATCAGCTAATTGTATCATTATCAGAAAAGGCCTTCGATTGAAAGGTATTTCTCGCCGCTGTCATACACGAATGTCAGAACGGTAGAGCCTTTTGGAATTTCAGGCAATTTCTTGGCTACTGCCGCCAGTGATGCTCCGGAAGAGATACCAATAAACAAACCTTCCACACGCGCAGCCTTCTTGGTGTATTCAAAAGCTTCGGCTTTCTCTAACTGGATAACGCCATCCAGCAATTCGACATTGAGGTTTTTTGGAATAAAGCCGGCTCCGATACCCTGGATGGGATGCGGACCGGGAGCCCCACCGCTGATCACGGGAGACAACTGTGGTTCGACAGCGAAAACCTTAATCTTTGGGAATTTCTTTTTCAACACCTGGGCAACGCCTGTAATATGTCCACCGGTACCTACACCTGTGATCAGGTAGTCAATCCCGTCAGGAAAATCAGCAACAATTTCTGCTGCGGTGAAAGTGGCATGCGCGGCAACATTCGACGGATTGTCGAACTGCATCGGGATCCAGGATCCTTCAATCTGCGAAGCAAGTTCCTGAGCCTTGGCAATGGCACCTTTCATCCCGAACTCCCTGGGCGTAAGTTCAAGTTCAGCGCCATAGGCGAGCAGGATGCTGCGGCGTTCGACTGACATGGAATCGGGCATTGTCAGGATCAGCCTGTAGCCTTTCACTGCGGCTACGAGCGCAAGACCGATTCCGGTATTTCCGGAGGTTGGTTCAATGATGACGCTGCCTTTTTTGAGTATACCGCTTTTTTCAGCGTCCTCGACCATTGACAATGCGATACGATCTTTGATGCTGCCGCCCGGATTGGTTTTTTCAAGTTTTGCATAAACTTTATAATCTTGTGAAAAAAGCCTGTTGATACGAACGTGCGGAGTGTTCCCGATAGTTTGAAGAATGTTTTCTGCTTTCATATGAAATATTAATATTTATTTAAGGTCAGATTGAATCAATGTTTTAGACAATTTTGTGGCACCTGAATTTTGGGATACCTAATTTATGCAAATTTGACTTATCAATTTGAACCTCAAAATACCATATTGAGGGTATTTTCATGATAACCTATCTTACGAAAGTTCCATGCAAATGTCTCATTCAGAAGCAGAAATTATGTAAAAAGGGAAATCAGGACTCTTCAGTGGTTTCAGTCTGCATCTCAATTACCTGGATCACAGGCTGAATTACAACTGGCAACCTCTTTTCCTTCCTGCTGTATTTGATGGCCAAAGCCACAATTGCCAGGGAGAGGAAAATAACGGCCAGGATCGATCCTTCGAAACCGAACGCACCACCGTTCAATAAGGTATCCGCAGATCTTGTTTGGGTAACCAGGGCATATTCGGTATTCCCGCTGACACTAAACCCAAAGATGGTTCCCTGGAAGAAGTTCCAGCTAAAGTGCAGTGCAATTGGCGACCAAAGGCTTTTGGTGAAAATATAGGGCAAACCAAGTAGTAACCCTGCTAGGATAATCGAAGTAAATCCTACCACCGAAAAATGGGCATTCCCAATGTGCGCAAGGGAGAACACGACGGACGATACGAGCAATGCCACCCAACGGTTCATCGAAAGCATGAGGTTGTTCAGGATATAACCCCTGAATAACAACTCCTCTGTAAATCCTACGGCGATGAAAAGGATGAATGATAAAAATATGCTAAGTGCATCAGGATTTATACCTGTCCAATTGATCTCACGCAACAGGACCAGCAGAAGAAAACCTGCAGAAATCATAGCAAGACCCAGCCAGAATCCCGTCTCCGCCTCTCTCCTGAAATTTTTCATGCCAAAACCAAGGCTCTTGAAACTCTCCCGGTCAATCCAGCGCCTGAAAATGGCAACCACAGCAAAGGTTCCGGCAAGCATGAAAAGTTCGAGAACAAGACTTTGAAAAGTGGTGAGTGCCTCATGACTGCCAGTCCTTTTGAGTCCAAGCAGCATTCCGCCAATCATTGTAAAAACACCGACAAATAACAGGAAAGGAATGATGATCAGAAGTACTCTGACCCACCCTTTGATGGGCTTTCTAACTTTTTCCATGGTTTTGTTCTTAATAGATTGATAGTTATTTAATATCCCGATTCGTCATTGCAATCAAAATATTTATATTTTCCTTCCGTTTTCAATATTCTACACGTACCGCATTCCATAATTCCTTCCGTCTTCTTCGTCCACTCGTCCTAGTCGTCCAAGTCGTAAACTCATCCTTATGCGATCACTCCCGATCCCACCAGCTCCTCTCCGTCGTACAAGGCCGCAAACTGTCCGGCTGTGATGCCTCGCTGGTCCCGGTCAAAAAGAATGTATGCCCTACTATCTTCCATGATCATAGTGGCTTTTTCGAGGGGCTGGCGATAACGTATCCTTACCAGGAAGTTGGACTCCTCACCGGGGTTCATCCGGCGATCAGGCCGGATCCAGTGCATCTCTTCCTTCGAAATAAAGAGTCCCGGACGATAGAGGCCGGGGTGCTCCTTCCCTTCCCCAACATAAACAATGTTCCTGACCACATCAATGGCCAGCACAAACAGCGGCTCAACGAAACCGCCGATATTTAGACCCTTTCTTTGTCCAATGGTATAATAATGGGCGCCGTTATGTTCGCCGATTATGCTGCCTTGCCAGGGTTTGAAAGGAAACGGTACCGTAAGTTTCGGCAGGTTTTCCCTGCTTCTGTCTGATATTTTCTTTTTTGCTGAAAAATCGGAAGGGATTAAAATCACATTCCCCTTTTTGGGGGCAAGTTGCTGCTGCAAAAAGACCGGCAAATCGACCTTCCCCACAAAGCATATTCCCTGGGAATCCTTCCGTTCTGCGGTGATCAGCCCCTGTTCACGGGCAATTTCCCTAACTTCAGGCTTTAGCAGATGACCTATCGGGAAAAGGGACTTCGACAACTGGTACTGGTTGAGCTGACAAAGGAAATAACTCTGGTCCTTGTTGGGATCGACCCCTTCAAGCAGCCTGTAAACGGGTTCACCTTCAATTTCTGTCACCTCTCTCCTGCAGTAGTGACCGGTTGCCACGAAGTCGGCACCGAGTTCAAGCGCCTTTTGCAGGAAAATGTCAAATTTGATCTCCCTGTTGCACAATACATCCGGATTGGGGGTCCGTCCTTTCTCGTATTCGGCAAACATATAATCCACCACGCGGGTGCGGTAAAAATCCGAAAGATCTACGATATGAAACGGGATATCAAGTTTTTTGGCAGTCATCTCTGCAAAGATTACATCATCCTCCCATGTGCAACCGGCAGTCAATGAACCTGTTGACTCCTTCCAATTGATCATGAACAGGGCAAAAACATCGTACCCCTGCTCCTTTAAAAGGTAAGCAGCGACACTCGAATCCACTCCGCCCGAAAGACCAATGCAAACTTTCCCGCTCATTCTCAATTTTTAAACTGCAAAAATAGTGCTTTTAAGTAAGCATTTCAGCAAAAGCAGGTCAAATGTGTATCTTTGCATGATGCAATCAGTCAGGGATATTATAGACCAGAATCTGTTCACTGTGGAAAACCTGGTGACACTACTATCTTCATCGGTGGATGATGGCTTGTATTTGCTCAAAAAAGCCGGTGAGGTGAAGTTAAAAACCATCGGGAACAAGGTCTATTTCCGGGGTCTGATTGAACTTTCAAATGTGTGTGAGAAGGATTGCCTCTATTGCGGCATCCGAAAATCGAACGATGCCATTGAGCGTTATAACCTGACAGACGAAGAAGTATTGGGTGCTGCCCGTTTCGCTTTCGCGGAAAGGTATGGATCCATCGTGATCCAGTCGGGCGAAGTGACCAACGAACAGTTTGTCGCCAGAATTGAAAGATTGATCAGACAGATCAAAGCACTCAGCGACAACAAACTTGGAATTACGCTTTCACTGGGAGAGCAGACTGAAGCCGTTTACAGGCGATGGTTTGATGCGGGTGCGCATCGCTACCTGCTGCGCATCGAAAGCAGCAATCCCGAACTATACAGGCAACTTCATCCCGACGACGGCAAACATCTTTACCAACAGCGCCTCGCTTCCCTGAAAATCATGAAGCAGATTGGTTACCAGGCAGGTACGGGGATCATGATCGGCACACCCTTCCAGACCATGCAGGACCTTGCCAACGACCTGCTGTTCTTCAGGGAATTCGACATCGACATGGTCGGAATGGGTCCGTTTATTGAACACGACGACACTCCTTTCAGAAATCCTGTGGCGGGATCCCTGTCGCTCCCTGAAAGATTCAACCTTTCACTGCGGATGGTAGCCATCCTGAGACTGATGATGCCGGATATCAACATCGCTGCCACTACAGCTCTCCAGGCCATCGATCCGCTGGGAAGGGAGAAGGCTGTAAAAGCCGGTGCCAACATCATCATGCCCAACATCACACCCGGGAAGTACAGGAACAATTACCTCCTGTACAACAACAAGCCATGCACCAACGAAGAGCCTGAACAGTGCGGCGGATGCCTGGATGCAAGGCTGTCGCTCGCCGACAGTGAAATCGGGTATGGCGAATGGGGCGACTCCAGACACTTTGAAAAGAAGGAAAAAGGATAAAGGCAAAAGGCTAAAGTAAGGAACTCCGGAGAAAAGTTCGTTTGTACCAGAGACATGAGATATGAAGAAGCGGTTAAAAGAAAGTCTCGATTGAAGTGTTCTTCACTTTAACCTTTTGCCTTTAGCCTTTTTCCTTCTTCAGGCGGGAATAATAAACCTGATATTGAAATAATTCGATGCTACGCCCGAGTTCTTCCGGTTCCCACTCCGGACAATCAGAAAACAACATCATCGGCAGAAGTGATTCGCCTTCCCGGTAGCGTGGCTGGAAATATTCCACGGGCAACTGGTTGAAACCTGAGCGGTTGTAAAATTCCACTCTTTTTGAACTTGCTTCATCATGGGGTTTCTCAACCTCCAGCATTACAGGGTCACCCTTCTTTCGAAGCATCTTCAGGATGGAACTGCCGATGCCTTTGCCACGTTGGTCATGCCTAACGGCCAGATGTTCAACATAGAGAAAACCATCAAATATCCAGTAAATCACCAATCCAACCGGTACAGATCCGTGCGTAACTGCGGCAAAGTACATTTCATTTAGATCCAACATGGCCACGAGAACATTCAATTCCCTTCTCTCCTCCCGGGGAAAAGCTTCCAGGTAGAGGTTAAAAAGATCGGGAATGTACTTGTGATCGGCAGTCTGAATCCGCTCCAATTCTATTTTCATCACTAAAATTGCCGGATTTAATTTTACCGCCAGAATCCTATGGCCTGTAGCTCTTGCTCATGGATGTAGGCGTGACCAGGATAAAATCACCCAACCCTTCGTTTTCCTTAGTGAGATCCTCAACTGAATCCTGTTCTGTGGAACCAATGGTGACAATCTTCAGATCAGGCTTGACTTGTTTCAGGTACCAAACGATACCCTGGTGGTTGTCTGTGTGGTAGGAGCCGTTGTAATGGATGAACGTCTGTCCGGCTGAAAGATTTTTCAGGATAAAATAGGCCATTGTGGCATCCTTTACGGCTTGCGACTTGGGCAGGTTCTCTCCGCCATGTCCCTTGGCCGCCGCAAAAATATCGGCATAACATTTCAAAGTCTTGTCGTAGGCTATCGGAAGCGGAGCGATCCATCTTGTGGCTTCCTTGTCAATGCTGTCGAGTTTTTCCAGTCCTCTGGTGTAAACCATATTGGCATATCTCCGTGGAATATTTGTGGCAATGAAGCGAAGCTTATTCTTCTTTGCGAAGTCGAGCAAGGGTTTGTAATCACTCGGAAAATTGGTCCAGAGCTTGCATTCGTCCTTGAAGGTCTTTTCTGTTAGTGATCCTGAAAGATATTCGTTGACAACGATCTGGTCATCGGCTTCAAACATCTCAGCGCCCAACACAAGGTTATCCTTTTTTGCCTCAAACAGGTCTTTGGTCAGTTCCTGCTCCAGCCAATGGTTGATCGGATTGTCGTGTTGCTCACCGAACAGAACCACATCTGCATCCTTCGACTGTTCCAGCATTTTGGCGTAATGGCATTCCTTCCCCTTCGCATCGAAGAGCATATAGGCATTTTTGTCACTTTTAAAAGCGAACATGGTGAGGGCAACCGCAACAATCAAAATTATTTTTCGCATGTCATATTAAGTGTTAATTGATCCCCAAATATATCAAATCCCATTTACATTTACTGCATCAGAACTCTTTGTTGAATGAACATGTAGTACAAACCACCGTACCGCGAATAAGAATATAGGTTCCGAATTATATACCCACTTCTGAACCTAAAATTGAAGAATCGGATCTTTTACTTTGGGGGGGAATAAATATTCATGATAAAATTCAAATTATACACAAAAAAGTTCGGAACTATTTTTAACTTCGCCCGAGTCGTTAGTGTTGATTACATAGAGGACTACTTTTAACCCTTAAAGTTATGCCTTCTTTTTTTCATAAATTAATTACCAGGAAATCAACCGAAAACAGATTATTACTGGCCTTGATACCGATTGCAGTAATTCTGATTTTTGTTGACAATTCCATCGACAGATTGATATGGAATGAGAACCACGATCCTTTGACCATCACATTGATCAAAGGAGCCGTTACAGTTCCCATCGTCATACTTTTGATTTTATTGCTATCCAAAATCCTGGATTTCACACTTTCAAAGACTAAAAAGGCCTTATGGACAAGCGAAGAGAGATTTCGCACGATCTTCGAAAACAGCTCCTCGGCAATTATCATCATTGAATTAGACTCAACCATTTCCATGGTAAATGATGCCTTCAGCCAAATGATGGGTTATAGCCAGTATGAAATTTTGGGTAAAAGCTGGACCAGTCTGGTTCTTGATACAGAACTGGAACGTTTGAAGGAATTGAATCGCCTCAGGGCAAAAAAAACACCCGATCTGCCGAATGATTACGAGTTCCATTTCGTCCGAAAAAACGGCGTGATCCGGATAGGAATAATGTCTGTTTTTTTCGATCAGATTCTTAATCAGATTATAGCATCTATCACGGATATCACGGAGCGAAAGGAGATGGAGATCTCGCTAAGGGAGAGCGAGGAAAGATACCGTACCTTGATTGAATTGCAGGGTGAAGGATTGGCAATTACTGATCAGGATGAGCGTTTTCTGTTTTCAAACCCGGCAGCCGACCGAATAATGGGAGTGCCTATCGGCTGCCTGGCGGGCAGAAAACTAAATGAATTCGTCAGTGAATCAACACTGGCGGATATTCAAAAACAAACAGTGCTCAGAACCGAAGGTATTAAGAGTACCTACGAATTAAGTATAATCAGGGATGATAAAGAAAAAAGAGTTTTGCTGGTGACAGCAACACCTACTTTTAATACCAAAGGGGAATTTGAATCGAGTCTTGCGATTTTCATTGACATTACAGATCGTAAAAAAATAGAAGATGCGCAGAAAAGAAATGAATCTGAACTAAAGGCCCTTAATACAACCAAAGACAAACTTTTCTCCATCATAGCGCATGACCTGAGGGGTCCTGTAGGAACTTCCGCAGATTTACTTGGGGTTATGATTGAAAGTTATGAAGAATTAGCCAGTGATGAACAGCTTAAAATGCTTGAAATTTTAAAAAATTCTGCAGTATCTACGTATAATCTTTTGGAAACACTCTTAAACTGGTCTGTCATTCAAACAGGAAATCTGGTATTCAACCCTGAACTCTTTGATGTTACAAAATGCCTGGATACCACGGTAAAGAATATGATGCCTACTGCCTTTTCAAAAAACATCTCGCTTATTTTTGAACAAAAAGAAGAAGTTTTGGTCTATGCAGACCAGAATATGATTCAAACCATATTCAGAAATTTGATAGGCAATGCCATCAAATATACCTACCGGGGAGGTCTAATCGAAGTTAAAATCGATAACCAGGAAGATGCAACAATTTTTTCGGTTATAGACAACGGGGTTGGTATAGAAGAAGAAACAATAAAAAACCTGTTCATACTCAACCAGCAAAATTCAAAATACGGTACTGAAAACGAAAAGGGAACCGGACTTGGATTGATTTTATGCAAAGAGTTCATCGAAAAAACAGGAGGCCACATCAGGGTGGAAAGCGAAAAGGGTCATGGGAGTTGCTTTATTTTTGATATCCCAAAGAAAATTGCAAACGACAAATTACAAAATCTGGGCAAGAATCAAAAGGATCAGGAATACAACAGATTTAACGGTGAACTCATTCTGATTGTGGAAGACGATGAAATCAATTACCAGGTATTAAGATCTATCCTGACCGGCGCTAATTTAAATTATGAAAGGGCCGAAAATGGCAAAAAAGCCGTGGATCTGTTTCTGAAAAATGACTATCGTCTCATTCTGATGGACATTCAACTACCTGAGATGAATGGATGGGAAACAACCATGAAAATCAGGGAAAATGACTCAGAAATCCCTATCATTGCCCTTACTGCTTATTCCTCTGTTCCTACCCGTAAAAAAAGCATGGAAGCCGGCTGCAATGAATTCGTCATGAAACCCGTCAACAAAGTCAAGTTACTGCAATTGATTGACAAGTACCTGCAAAAGACCCGCGTCAGCCCATTTAGCGAGTAGGTGTTGAGTTGCGGGTTGCGAGTTACAGGTTACAAGTGATAGGTTAAATTGCAACAAAATATATCCAGAGGTAGACGGTATTTATTTGTGTTCATTTGTGTTATTTGTGGTTAGACAATCTTGTTCTATACGTGTTAATTCGTGTAATTCGTGGTTGGCTTTCCGGGGTTACGAGTTGCAAGATTCAAAAAAGGCGGGAGATGATTGATTCACCTCCCGCCTTTTAATAATCCTGAAATCTAAATCTACATTTTCTTCGAAGCAAACTTATCAGATGAATAAGTAAAACTGTATTTCCCTGATCCCAACTCAACGATGGTCTCATTTCCATTTTGCGCAGCTTTGATCGCTTTGTTTGCGGAAAGTGGAGATTGGTTCAACTGTACTCCCGTCAAAACAGCATTAGGTAAAGTAACCGTCGCGGTTGCATTGGCGGGAATTGCCACCTCATAGGTAAACTGGGACTGATTGATATTCCATGAGGATTTGATGGGTCCATACATGCTTTTCAGCTCAGCCGAAGCTTTTGTCAGACCGCCGCCTGGATGCGGATAGAACAAGATGTGCTTGTAGCCTGGATTCATCGGATCAATGTCGAGTCCGGCAACATGTTTGTACAACCACTCTCCAATTGCTCCGTAGGCATAATGGTTGAAACTGTTCATGCCAACATCCTGGAAAGTACCATCGGGTTTCTGTCCGTCCCAGCGCTCCCAGATCGTGGTGGCGCCCTGCGTAACCGGATACAACCAGGATGGGTATTTTTTCCTGTTCAAAAGCATGAATGCAAGATCATCATTGTCAGTAGTTGACAGTGTTTTGCAAAGAAGTGGTGTTCCCACGAAACCAGTTGTCAGATGCCCCATCTTCTTGACGTCATCCGCCAGAAAGGTGGCAGCATTCTTTTTCAGATTGTCAGGTAACAGGTCAAAAGCCAGCGCCAGGGAATATCCGGTTTGTGTATGGGAGACCACCCTCCCGTTTTTGGTCACAAACTCATCGATAAATGCCTTCTTAACCGTTTCTGAAAGATTGGTATAGAATTTTGCATCATCGGGTTGCCCAGGATGGCGGCGATTTTTCCCAGTAACCTGGATGAATAGGCATAATAGGCAGTGGCAATCAGATCCTTTTCAGTCGTAGCTCCGGGATAGGAAGAATTGTTGGTGGCAAATGCCAGCCAGTCGCCAAAATGACTGTCGCCAGTCCACAGGTTCTTCGAACCTGCCCGGGTATGCATATATTCAACCCATGCCTTCATACTTTTGTATTGTTCGGCCAAAATTTTCTTGTCTCCGTAAACCTGGTAAACCGTCCAGGGAACAATGATCGATGCATCAGCCCAGGCAGTGGCGCCACCTTCTCCCTTCAGGACATCAGGAATCACATGAGGGACACGGCCGCTTTCGAGCTGATCTGCCGTGAAATCCTTCATCCATTTGGTGTAGAAAGCCGCCACATCAAAATTAAAAGCAGCTGTCATGCTGAAGACCTGGGCATCACCCGTCCAGCCAAGCCGCTCGTCCCTTTGCGGACAGTCTGTAGGAACATCCACAAAATTGCCTTTCTGTCCCCACTGGATGTTGTGCTGCAGTTGGTTGATCAGCGAATCAGAGCAGGCGAAACTCCCGGTAGGAGTCATTGCGGAGTGAATCACGATGCCCATCACCTGATCCAATGTCGGTTCTGTAGCCAGCCCTTCCAGTTTTACAAAACGGAAGCCATGGAAGGTGAAGCGGGGCTGATAGGTCTCTTCGGCGCCGCCTTTGAGAATGTAGGTATCGGTACATTTGGCAGCCCTGAGGTTATCTGTATAGAAATTGCCGGCTTTATCCAGCACTTCGGCAAATTTTACAACAACCTTATCTCCCTTGTTTCCTTTTACCTTCAACCTTACAACCCCAACCATATTCTGTCCCATGTCGAGAACGGATTCACCCTTCGGGGTCTTGATCAGTTTAATGGGCTTGATCTCCTGGATGGCCTGCACAGGTACACCCTGTGAAGCAATTAATTTGTCTTTGCCATAATCATAAACCACAGCAGCCTTCCACTGTGAATCGGAATATCCGGGCTGATCCCATCCGGCCAATTCCATCCTGGCATCATAACTCTCACCGTTGTAGATATCAGATTCGAGGATGGGTCCGGTTGTTGCCTTCCAGCTATCATCCGTAGTAATTGTTTCAGTGGATCCGTCTGTGTACCTGATCACCAATTGAGCCAAAAGGGCGCTTTTTTCGCCATAATAGCTTCGTTGACCCTTGAAGGCAATATTTCCGCGGTACCAACCGTCGCCGACGATGCCACCGATGGCGTTTTTGGCTCCAAGCATGGAAGCAACATCATATACCTGATACTGGATACGGTTTTTGTAACTGGTCCAACCCGGTGTAAAGAGGTCCTCACCCACTTTTTTTCCATTCATCCGAAGTTCATAAAGACCCAGCGATGTGACATAAACCCTGGCGAAAGCGACCTTTTTAGAAAGCGAAAATTCTTTCCTGAAATATTGGGAAGGACGCGAAATGGTATTGTCAGGTTCCTGTCCAAATCTGATCCAGTTGGCTTTCCAGTCAGAAGCATTCAGGAGTCCCATCTCCCAGCAGGCAGGCTCGCTCCAGGCCGTTGCCTTGTTTTTCGGGTCCCATATCCTAACCTGCCACCATAGCCTTTGCATCGGTTTGGCTGCCGGCCCGCCGTATGTAACATTGACAGATTCAGAGGAACCGACTTTCCCGGAACTCCATACCAACTTACTTCCTTTTGCAACATTTTCCTTTGTTTCGGCCACCCTGATTTCATAAGCCTGCTGTACAAAATTGTCAGCATCGGCGGCAATCTGCCAGCTTAGTCTTGGCTGAGCTACATCGATCCCAACAGGGTTGACATGATATTCACATTTAAGGCTTGTTACTGCATTTTTGGAATATCCGGCAAGTGAAATTCCTGCAAAAAGCAATGCAAACAGAATAATTTTAAAATAGTTAATTGATTTTCTCATTATGCGTTTGTTGTTAATTTCTTCAAAGGTAAAATATTTTATTCCCAAACTTGTGGATTGACGATCGAAATATCCCTGCGTCCCTCAAAAAATCGCAGCAGATTTTCAGCTGCCTCATGACCGATTTCGATCCGGGTATCGATGGTGCCTGTGGCATTGTGAGGCGTCATTACCACGTTGTCCAACGACAACAGTTCGGGGGTAATGACAGGTTCATGCTCGAACACATCGAGTCCTGCTCCACCCAGTTTACCGCTTTTAAGGTATTTCACAAGCGCCTTTTCATCTACAACGGATCCCCTTGCGGTATTCAGGATAATGGCTCCCTGTTTCATTTTCAGCATCGCGGCTTCATCCAGCAAATGCTGCGTTTCGGCAGTAAGTGGACAATGCAGCGAAATAACATCGGATCTTTCCAGCAACGCATCAAAACTGACGCGCTCGCAGTCATATTTTTCCTCAATTTCGAGTGGTAACCTGGTTCTGTTGAAATAAATCACCTTCATGCCAGACGCAATGGCCCTCCGGGCAAATGCCTGACCGATTCGGCCCATCCCTACAATCCCGACGGTCTTGCCAAAGATGCCGGTGCCGAGGTTCTCCATCATTCCCCATTTAAAATCGGGATTCGTCCGGAGACCACGATCCGTCAGGGCGATATTCCTGGTTAGCGACAGGAGCAGGCCAAACGCCATCTCTGCCGTTGGCTCGGTGACGGCATTGGGGGTATTGCAGACAACAATCCCCATCTCATTGGCTTTCGCGACATCGATGTTGTTGTACCCAACCCCGAAGTTGGCAATGATCTTTAGTTCTGTGGCTTCGCCAAACATTTCTGCCGTGAATGGCCTGGTAAAGACTGAAAGTACCCCGTCCGCTTCACGCACGTGATGCTTGATTTCTTCATCCGAAAACATGAAGCTCTCCGTTGGATAAATAAGGTCGCACTTTTGCTCAAGCTCTGCCAGGCCTTTTCTGGGAATGGCAGCGATGACAAGAATTTTTGGTCTCATATGTTAATAGTTATTTTGAAATCGAAGTTATAATTAATAGAAAATAATTCATGTCGCATTCTTCAAAAATTTGACCCTTCTAAATCTCCCCGAGGGGGAGACTTCTGATTCGTGTACTAATCAACATCAGTCCAGAACTCCCCTCCTTTGGAGGGGTTGGGGAAGGTCAAAATGTGGTGGTTTTAAAGTATTATATTATTTTGTTCTACGTGAAGGGACTTATCAATTATAATGGTTCCTTAATCTATTTAACTCTTTGTGAACCTTTGTGTCATTGAGTCTTAGTGGCTATTTTTTTCATGCCACGAAGGCACCAAGACACAAAGGTTCACAAAGAAAACACCAAATAGCCTGATATTTACAACGTGGTCTGCAGAGATTCCGCACTGCATTTTTTCACTTATCCTGATTTTCTGCTACAAAATACCGATTATAATAAATACCGGTATAATAAAATCTTACGGACGACAGCAACAAGGGCACCGACATGGTCAGGTACAGGAAAGCAAGATGGTTCGGAGCCACCCAGCCCGTTCTCCTCAGGGTAATACCCATCGTGATCATCAATGCCATCAGGAGGTAGCTCCTGAAATTAAAAAAGGAGAAGAGGCAGGGTCTTGCTTCCTTCAGGTTTAATATCCTATTTGTATGTTTCCGCGAAATCTTCGAGAACATCTTCCAGAAAAAAACGATCCCGCCAATCAGGGTGAGCATCAATTGCAACCACAGATAAATACTCGTGGTGTCGAGCATCTTGAACCCTTTGTAGAGCAACATGGATCCTGCAAATGTCCATACTATTGCGGCAACGAAAAGCAGGACCCGCTTGGGAACCGCAGGTTTAAAACTCGATATTTTAATCACTTCAATTTTTCTTTCTTTTAGAGGCTTTTCAAAAACAAAATTATTTAACCACAAAGGACTCGATGGATGCTCAAAGGACACTAACCTAAATTATTGATATTGTAATCTTTGTGACCTTTGTGACTAGACTTTGAGTCCTTTGTGGTTAAATGCAGTTTTTTACATCCTCACGAATTCATAATTCTGCAAATGAAACTAAAAATTGCTTATCTCACTTGACCATTGCCAAAATATCAATCAGCTGACCGGTTATTTTGACCACATGATCGAGTATTTCAGTTACCCTGAACAAATGCTCAGTAGTTTTTTTCATCTCCGCGATCAAATCCTTCAGAGAAGTTGTCCCACTTTTCAACTCTGCAATCAGTTTATCCGCGATCGAATCGACAAGGGATCTTTCCAGGTTCCTCAGGTACAACGAAGTTCTTTCAAGATCCCGCTGTTCATCCCGGGTCAGTTTGGGGTTGTCCATTTCGCCGGCAATATCGGCCTGTGCCTTTCTGATCTCCTCCAAAGTACTATCCTTATCCAATGTTTCCATTTCAACTTTTATGTTTTAGATGAACGAAGTGATGCAAACAATCAAGGCTGACTCATTTCCCTCTGTTGTTCACATTTCAGATTAATACATCATTGTCAATTATCAACTTTCAATTGTCAATTATTTAACACCTATCAAATGTGCCGTCTTATTCAGCAATTCCACGTCCTTGTAAAAATCGTTCAATACAGCTGCAAATTCCTTAAAAGTGAACTCCCGGTTCAATTCCGCGGCCAGCTTCTTGTGGGCTTTTTTCAGGCTGTTTGCTGCCTCAATGGTCTGCTTTTGCATCTGCTTTACCGCTTCGACCCGCTTCATCAGGGCGATGTACTCTTTTTCGCCTTCAATAGTTGGCGACCTTTTGGTGAAATAAAAGCGGAAGCTTTCGTTCACACCGGATTCTTCTGCCTGAACCAGTTGACCCAAGCCTTTCGATGAGAGGAATTCGACCATCTCACCACAGACTACCGAAACCAACGTATCGGCCTGGTTCACAAATTTTTTGAGTTCCTTGTACTGTTTGTTGGCCAGGTAATAGCGTGTACCCACATCCATGGCCTGCGCCAGCATGGTCCCAATTCCCGAAGGAAGTGGTTTTGCTCCATCCGCCTTGTTGTACATTCCTACCAGCGTTTCAAGTTCTACGCCAAATTTCAAACTGCTCTCGCCCGCGTTTTTTATCGGTGTATCCGATGAAAGCTGGACCAATGCACCAGCATATTCATCCAATATTTTAAAGGCGATTCGTGTTTTGCCCGCAAGCTTGTCATCTTTCAGCCTTTCGCTGGCTATGTTGTTCAGTTCGTTCAGGTGTAAAACAGGATCAGTAAACGAATTGGCATAATAAATCCCGCGTATCTCACGGATGTCGGCAAGCTCTCCCATGATCTTATCAGGATAGAGGGCGAAATTTTCGGTTTTGGCTGCAAAATCATTGACAACGCTTCGCTGCTGTTTGGAAACAGAAGCACAGCCTCCTGCTAGCAAAAGAAGAATCAGGCCGTAAACAATTTTCTTCATAACAGTGATTTTAAGTTTTGGGAGGGAAAAGACTTAGAAACCGATTAAAATTAATAAATTTCAAAATATTTTGGTGTTTTTCTTT
>CAIUUO010000183.1 GCA_903902325.1 uncultured Bacteroidia bacterium | reverse complement strand
GGACCCTGTGTGGCCGCCCAATTACGATCTATTCAAATTCCAAAAAATATACCGGCAATATTGGATGGGTGCGGTGTAGAGACGCAAGGCCTTGCGTCTCTACGGGTGCAATTGGCAACATCCCTACGGATTCGTTTGGCTTAATTTCAATCCTTTTGAAGGTTGATGTTTTACCAGATTTATCTTCATTCTGTCTGAATTAAAAACGGCGATTCGGAATTCACCACACCCGTTCACCATTACGCAACAACACCCCGCAGTCGAATTCATTAGCACATTAGCACATCAGCAAATTAGCACATTCAATCGTCCTAGTCATATAAGTCCTCCCCTCCTTTTCACTATCTCGTAACTTTTAACTCCACAGATATAACATTCCCTTAACCTAACTGATTGTCAGCTTGCTTACCTTTGTTCAAAATTTGGTCATATGTTTGTTGACAGTCATTCGCATATCTATTCATCTGATTTCAGCCTGGACAGGGATGAAGTTATTACCAGGGCTCTGGAAGCAGGTGTTGAGCGTATTGTGCTGCCAAACATAGACAGTTCGTCTGTCAAACCGTTGCTGGATCTGACGGATACCCTACCCGGTCTATTTTTTCCGCTACTTGGATTGCATCCGACTTCCGTAAAGGAAGATTTTCGCAAAGAGTTGCTGATCCTGGAATACTGGCTAGGCAAAAGAAAATTTTATGGCATCGGGGAAATCGGCATTGATCTATTCTGGGACAAATCTTTTTTGGAGGAGCAAATCGAGGCTTTTACCACACAGATTGGCTGGGCCAAAAGCAGAAATTTTCCAATCGTCATTCATGTGAGGGACTCTTTCGATGAAACGATGGAACAACTCCGGAAAGTATATACCCCTGAATTACGCGGTGTTTTCCACAGTTTCACAGGAAACCTGGAGCAAGCCGAACAAATCATCGAGCTAGGTTTTAAAATCGGGATCAATGGTATCATTACCTTTAAGAATTCGGATCTTGGCGAAACTGTAAAGCAAATCGACCCACGACATTTGCTGATCGAAACCGATTCCCCCTGGCTGGCTCCTGTTCCCTACAGGGGCAAACGCAACGAATGTTCCTATGTAGTGATTGTGGCCAATAAAATTGCAGAACTTCACCAAACATCAGTCGAGAAAATCGCTGAAGTAACTTCGCAAAATGCGAAGGAGCTGTTCGGACTCTAGAAAAGGAGGGGAGAAAAACGACCCGGATGACCGGGACGAAGAGGACGACTTGGATGAGTGTCTAATCCTGAAATAGATTTACAAATCAACCATTTTTCTAATTCAACCTTCCCGGATCCCTTATTCGGGAAATACATCTTTCAATATTCTATTCTTCCGTCCGATCCCGGCATGCCAGGCGCCATCTGCATTGGCACGCGGACGGCGGATCTCCGGGCGTTCCCTGCCCAGGAGTTCCGCTATGCTCCACCCCTGGCTACAAAAATGCCACCGCTTCGCGGTTAAACACACGCCAATTTCATCACATATTTTTAATCAAAGAGCGCGAAGCGTCAACCAAACCCTTCCATTGAGACAAAAGGCTGTCTGAGCGAAGCCGCCAGGCGGAGTGTCAAGTCTTTTTTGGAACCTTTTTGTGACGACAAAAAGTGACAAGAATCAAAAGACAGGGAGATCCGACATAAAGCCAATACATTGAACTGAATGAGAGGTGGCCTTCTTATCTGAATCAACTTAATCAAATCGACGAATCGGAATTCGCCGCACCCGATCTGTGTCGTCCGGAAGCCACATTTTCATGTCTCAAATCATATATCTCCTGTCCTTATTTTCCTACATTTGTACAAAGCATCCTCACCTGAATAAATCCTGAAGTTGATGAGCGAAAAAGCAGCCATACTGATTATCTATACCGGCGGAACCATTGGAATGCGGGAAGACCCTGTTACTAAAACGCTGGCCCCCATGAAGTTTGGAATGCTGATGGACGAGATTCCCGAACTGAATAAACTGGGATACGACATCTCTTCCATCACCTTCAACCCGCCCATCGATAGCTCCAATATGACGCCTGCCATCTGGGCCCAACTGGCTCGTACCATTCAGAAAAATTATACAAAATACGATGGATTCGTGATCCTGCACGGTACAGATACCATGTCGTACACCGCGTCTGCCCTTAGCTACATGTTCGAAAACCTCGACAAGGCAGTGATCATGACGGGTTCCCAGCTTCCGATAGGGGTCTTGCGAACAGATGGAAAGGAAAACCTGATCACGGCTGTTCAACTTGCAGCCGCAAAAAAAGATGGCAGATCCATTGTCCCGGAAGTGTGCGTCTATTTTGATTCGCAGCTTTTTCGTGGGAACCGTACCACCAAAAAGGATTCTGCTCAGTTCAGCGCCTTTGCCTCGCACAACTATCCGGCATTAGCCAAGGCTGGTGTGAATATTGTATTCAACTTCGACAAGATCAATTATCCCAAAAATAAGGGGGTACTGAAAATTAATACAGCTATAGACGACCAGGTGATGATCATCAAGATCTTTCCGGGCCTCAACCGTCAATATTTTGAATCGATCCTGCAATTACCCAATATAAAAGGTGTTGTTCTGGAATCATATGGCTCCGGGAATATGCCAACTTCTGCCTGGCTGATCAATGCCATCAAAAAGGCCTCCAAAAAAGGCATCATCCTGATGAATGTATCCCAGTGCCCGGGCGGGAAAGTGGTGATGGGACATTACGAAACAAGCATGGAACTTCAGAAAGCCGGAGTGATCAGCGGAGCTGACAGCACCGTGGAGGCCGCGGTAACCAAACTGATGTTTCTGCTGGGGCAAAATCTCACCCCCGAGGAGACCAAATATTACCTCAGGAATAATTTGAAGGGTGAGATTGAGCTCTGAGATCGCAGGCTCCAATAGGCATTATAAAAAAAATTAAACACAAAGGACCCGAAGGTAAAACCACAAAGGTCACTAAGAATTCCTTAGTGACCTTTGTGGTTAAAATGGTATTTCGCTTATTCTGGTTTTACCAGTTTCAGATACAACTCATCCAGTTGTGCCTGTGCAATCGGTGATGGAGCATTGTTCATCACATCCCTGCCCGAGTTGTTTTTCGGGAAAGCAATGGTATCACGGATTGAATCGAGACCCGCAAACATGGAGACCAGACGGTCGAAACCGAACGCAATGCCGGCATGCGGCGGTGCGCCGAATTTGAAGGCGTTCATCAAAAAGCCAAACTGATCTTCGGCAGCCTCTTTGGTAAAACCGAGGATGCTGAACATTTTCGCCTGAAGGGCGCTGTCGAAAATACGGACAGAACCACCGCCAATTTCAACACCATTGATAACAAGATCGTAGGCATTCGCCCTCACCTTTCCGGGATCGGTTTCCAGCAAGGCAATATCTTCAGGCTTCGGTGAAGTAAATGGATGGTGCATCGCAAAGAAGCGCTGCGTCTCTTCGTTCCATTCCAGCAAAGGGAAGTCGACCACCCAGAGTGGCTTGAATATTTCCTTGTCAAGAAGTCCGCATTGGCGGCCCATCTCGAGACGCAAGGATGAAATAACAGGCAGGGTTTTTTCCCTGGTTCCGCACATAATCAGCAACAGGTCGCCGGGTTGTGCATCCAGCTTTTCGGCCCATTTCTGCAAATCTTCGGCTGAATAATATTTATCGACAGAGGATTTGATTGTACCATCACTGTTAACTTTTGCATAAACCAGTCCGGTTCCTCCAATCTGTGGTTTTTTGATGAAATCGGTCAATCCGTCGAGTTGTTTGCGGGTGTATTCGCCGCAACCAGTGGCGCAGATGCCACCTATATAATCAGCATCTTCAAAAATTTTGAATTCTTTCCCTTTGACCAGGTCGGTGAGTTCGTGGATCATCATGCCAAAGCGGAGGTCCGGCTTGTCGTTCCCGTATTTTTCGAAGGCTTCCGAAAAAGGCATCCTTGGGAAATCAACTATATCGATTCCCTTGATCTCCTTGAAAATATTCTTGGTCAGACCCTCGAACATGTTCAGCACATCCTCCTGGTGTACATACGACATCTCGCAGTCGATCTGCGTAAATTCGGGCTGACGGTCAGCCCTTAAGTCCTCGTCCCTGAAGCATTTGACGATCTGGTAGTATCTGTCAAATCCGGCCACCATCAGCAGTTGCTTGAAAAGCTGCGGGGATTGCGGCAACGCATAAAACTGGTTAGGGTTCATCCTGGAAGGTACCACAAAGTCCCTGGCGCCTTCGGGAGTTGATCCGATCAGTACCGGGGTTTCCGTCTCAATGAAATTTTCTGCGGCCAGGTAACTTCTGACCACATGGGCCATTCTTGCCCGAAGTTCAAGATTTTTTCGTACCGCTTCGCGACGAAGATCCAGGTAACGGTATTTCATGCGGAGCTCGTCGCCGCCATCGGTATCATCCTGGATTGTAAAAGGTGGAGTGGCGGCGGCGTTAAGCACATTCAGTTCTGAGATATGCAGTTCAACATCGCCGGTAGCCATTTTGGGATTCTTGCTGGAGCGTTCCCTGACGATCCCACGTGCCTGAACCACAAACTCACGGCCAAGGGTGGAAGCAACATTTTTAACCTGCTCAGATGATTGATCATCCACTACCAGTTGAGTCAAACCGTAGCGATCGCGCAGATCGATGAAGGTCATGCCACCCAGATTCCTGACCCGTTGAACCCATCCGGCGAGGAGTACTTCACTGCCGGAATTTTCCATGCGTATTTCGCCGCAAGTATGATTTCTGTACATTTGTGAGCGATTTATTTTTAAGGTCGCTAAATTACAAAACAAAAAGATGATTCATCCTTTCGACGACGAATATTTCATGAAAAGGGCACTGGCAGAGGCCGAACAGGCTTCCCGGGAGGGCGAAATCCCGGTAGGGGCCGTCATCGTCTGCCAGGACCAAATCATCGCCCGTGCCTACAACCAGACCGAAACGCTTTCGGATGTGACAGCTCACGCTGAAATGCTGGCCATCACCTCTGCCACCGGGCGGCTTGGCGGAAAATATCTTACTGGCTGCACGCTCTATGTTACGCTGGAGCCATGCGTCATGTGCGCCGGAGCGCTTGCCTGGGCACAACTCGACCGGATCGTATGGGGAGCCTCCGACATTAAAAGAGGATTCATGAAATTTGCGCCCAAGGCACTCCATCCCAAAACGCAGGTAACAGCAGGTGTTCTTGCCAATGAGAGCGAAGCGCTGCTCAAAAGCTTTTTCGAAGCAAGAAGGTAAAATTCGGAGTTTTTAGCCTTTGTGTTCCTTTGAGCAAACCTTTGTGTCCTTCGTGGTAAAATTTAAAATACTTTACCACGAAGGACACAAAGGTTTGCACGAAGGACTCGAAGTGGCAATTGTTCAATCCTGCAATTTTCTTCTGCAATTTTTCTTTTTTCTCCCCAAAACGGTGTAACTTGTAGTAAACATTCAGGATGGTCCGGAAGTAGCATTCCCTTGATTACAAAAGACAGAATTACCTTCCAATAGCCTTGTCTCATCATTTTGATGAAGGAAAGCCACCGGGCCTAACACCATAATCTCCAGTTAATCTCTCGTTAAAAACTCTGGTTGCCGAAAATTCATTTTTCAGCCGGCAGATAAATCTTTGTCCAAAGAGGATGCGGCCATGTACAAAATCACCCTAATGATCCTCCTGCTGATACTGACTCAGAAATCTGTTTCAGGAAGGGATCTGCCATCGGTTTCCTGCCGGGATGGCAGTCAGTCAAACTTGAGTGGCGAACTGAAAATCAAAGTCCAGCCGGCTGACCTGACAGATTGCAAGGGGAACAAGGTTACATTTTCTGTTGTGGTGGAAGGAGCGGCCGGCAAAATACACTATCTCTGGAAAAGGAAAAGACCCACAGATGCAGCATTTTCACCTTTCGGGGTGGCAGATTCCGTGAAACTGCCCGTTTACAACATCGGGGTAGGTCAGGAGGCACCCGACGGAACGATGTATCAGGTTACCGTGAGTGATCAGACCGATCAGGTCATTTCGGAATCCGCTTTATTGACAGTCAACGAGATTACCGCGATAGCCCCGTCGGGTGTGGCCAGTTACACCGTGAACGAAGGAACCAATCTCCAATTCAGCGTCCTCACCTCCGGAAATGTCCCTTTGTCTTACCAGTGGATCAAAAAATTCGGGAACAACGACTGGCGGAATGTTGTTGATAACCAGATAATTTCAGGAAGCCAGAGTGTACAACTCAATTTCACCAGGCTATCCCTTGCAGATTCAGGCATATACAAGGTAAGGGTCTCCTTCCCTACCGTGAACGGAAATCAGTGTTCCGAAACATCATCCATTACTAGGACTATTCATGTGAAACAGGTCGCCGATACTGTGCCGCCAAGTTTTCTTAGTCTGAACAACCGCAACCTTACTTTGTGCCCAGACCATTTTGAACAGGCAGTATGGGATGAAACTTCCGGGGACATCTTTCCAACCCGTACCAATTTTTTCAGGTTGCAAAAAAACAGTAGCCTCTTCGATCTTCCCGAAACCAATTTCCACGACAATGTTACACCTCCTTCCGATCTGATTCTCCATTGGGGCATCTGGTCTGCAACGGCGCCTTTCAATCCGGTCGCCGATGAGACCGGTACCGTTCTGGAGGACATGACCGGCCAGATTTCGCTCCACCCAGTTAGTATTGATCTCGGGAGCGCAATCAGTGAAAGCAAGAACTACAGGATTATTTTCTGGCTGGAAGACAAAGCCGGAAACCTGACACCGGAATTGCTTCGACAGCAGATTGAGGTGATTGTAGCCCTTCGTCCACAAATCCTGAGCAAGTTTTAACTAAAAATGAAAAGTTAAAAATGAAAAATGAAAAGAGGAATAGGAGCATGAACTTATTGCTTGAATAACAAAACGGATCAGAAGTATAAACCAATAAATTATTTACCATGAAGAGTGCATTTTATCGTCAGCGGAGATTCTTTGGAAGAATATTCCGCACCCTTCTTTTTGTCATCCTGAGTTTTGGATTTGACATGACTGTTTTCGGTCAGACTATTCCCCGGCCTGCCGGTACAGGTGATACACCTTTGCATCCTATGGCCGGGAAAATTTACAACTATTCAGTGAACATCCCAGCTCCCTACACCAACCCGCAGAGTTTTGACTGGTACGTAACCGATAATCCGGGATTTATTGCAGGATCCCTCACGGTTCTGCTGGGTATCATCCCGAACAACAAGGAATACATCGATGCGGGCGACGGGTATCACAATCCGGCGACGGGTACCTCGTCGATCACCATCAAATGGAGCAGTAAATCTGTGACTGCAGCAAAGACCAAACCCTATTTCCTGGTGATCAGTTACAAGGGAACCAACGGAACTGCCTGTGAAGCGATGAACCTGAAGGCGTACAAAGTCAATCCTTTCAGCGCATTCACCCTCGACCTGACCAACGTGAAAGTCACATCAGATTTGGGACTGGATGGTTCGAATATGGCAGTAACAAATTCTCTTTGTGCAAAGGATATTGCCTCCGTCAGTTTTGACGGTACAAAAATGATTTACGATTACGGTGTCAATGAATTGATTTTTAAAGTGGTTGCCGCCAACTTCTCGGGAGGATGGAAACCATCCGTCAAAATTTCCGGACTTGCCGGAGCCCAGACCATTGGTTCCGTGGAATGGTCGGAAACCACCACCTTTTCAGGAACCAATTCAATGACTAAATCCGGCGACGAATGGAAGCCAGCCAATAAAATCCCTGCACCTGCCAACGGCCAGACAGATGGGGGAATTAGCACCTACATCCTGGTTAAAATAAAAAACAACAATTATGAAGGTGTTGCAGACACTCCCGTCACACTAGCCATCAACGGAGTTACGGATGATGGGGATGAGGATGTTCACTATGCAGATGGGCAGCCGGATGGCTATGCCAATGATGTAGCAACCCAGATTATTCTTGCTCGCCCGGTTATCACAAGTAGCACCGGAACTCCGGTGCAGGGATTTCTGCCCTGAAGATATCACCACAAAGGACACGAAGTCAAATACAAAGGGCGCAAAGTATATATTAACAACCTCGTAACTTGGTGTCCTTTGAGCATCCTTAGTGTCCATAGTGGTAAAATTGACTTAAATCAAAACCCTCAACAATCAAATCTGAAAGAACTTAAATGACTTTCCCGAAAATCACCGGGTCGCCGCTTCGCATCCCTGAATTTTTATTGCTGTTATTGATCGTATTGCAGGGAACTGCCCAGACTGCCAGCAAATTTGCAGTTGGGGTACCTGTAAAGTTTGGGGTGAAACCGATGCAGGGAAACACATACAGCTGGAAAGTGATGGAAAACCAGGATCTGAAAAAAGGTACCGAAACGGAAATGGTAACCTGGCTATCAGGAAAGACAGAAAATGAGGCAAGGCTTTCCTGGAAGTATCCCGGGTTTTATTATGTTGCAGTCGAGGTTTCGGATTTAAAAGGATGCACCAACAACAAGGTCTATCCTGTCGTAGTAGTGGAATCCCATATTCCTGTTGCGGTTGATGACTATGTTTCCACCAACTGGCTGCAAGGCATCCGTATTGATCTATTGAAAAACGATCACGATGCCGGGAACGATTTGGACACTTCCAGCCTGAAAATAATATCAGAACCACAATACGGTCGGATTACTAAATCTCCGAAGGGGGTCGTAACCTATCAGCCGCAGGTCCGCCGCATCGTGAGGGAGAGGTTTTACTATAAAATTTGTGATCTGAATAACCAGTGCGATTCGGCCATGGTTTCCGTCGACCTGAAAGACCCGTCAATTGGATTACCCCAAATGATATCACCCAATGGAGATGGAATAAACGACCAGTTCGTAATAACAGGATTATCTGTCTACCCACAGTCGTCGCTGACAATTTACAGCCGCAGCGGGGAAATCATTTTCCAGAGTGATGATTATCAGAACGAATGGGCCGGCATCCAAAACCGGGGCACAAATACCCATTGCCTTGTTCCAGCAGGAATCTATTATTATTTGTTCCACCCGGGTGGAACCGCCCGGATCATCAAAGGATTTATTTATATAGCGAGATAGGCCTATTTTTTCACCTGGTAAAGTTCTTCAATTTTCACGACCTCGACGGCAGTGGAATCTTTCAGCGTTTTGGAGATCAGACCATAGGGAGCGACGATTACTTCATCCCCCACCTTCAGTCCGTCTTTTATTTCAATCCTTGTATTGTCCTGAATACCGGTCTTGACCCTGGCTTTCCAGGCTTGCTTGTTTCTGATTAAAAAAACGACCTCGTGTTGCTCAGGCTCTTTTGGTGTAACTTCCTTGGCAGAGGTATCACTGGCTCCTTCTTTTTCCAGTTGGTCATTTGCTTTTTTGATGGTTCCATCGTCACCCCTTGTTGTTACTGCCTGGATAGGAACAGAGATGATGCCTTTGCGCGTATCCGTCAGAATCTCGACTGTTGCAGACATCCCCGGCAGGAACGGATATTTAAGGGAATCTTTGGCAAGCAGATCCTTGTAGGAAGAGGCAAGCAATAAAATTTTGACATTGAAATTGGTAACTTGATCCACTGTTGTGCCAACCACATTGGCTGAACTTGCAATTTCGGTCACAACTCCCTTGAATTTGCGTTTCAGGTAGGCATCAATTTCGATGTTGGCCGTATCATTCTTTTGTACTTTGACGATATCATTCTCGTTTACTTCCACCCTGACTTCCATGGTGGCCAAATCGGCAACTGTCATGAGTTCCGTTCCTGCAAACTGATTGGTTCCTACTACTTTTTCCCCTTTTTCTACATTCAGCTTAGAAACAGTCCCGTCGATCGGAGAGAAAATTTTTGTCTTGGTCAGATTTTCAGAAGCTTCCTTCACACTTGATTCAGCGCTTTTAACCGAATAGCGTGCTGCCTGAACCTCTGAGACAGCAACTTTATAGTCTGCCTCCATCGTCTCAAATTCAGATTTGGGGATCGTTTTCTTTTCAAGCAGTTGTTTCGAGCGATTATAATTAAGCTCTTTCTGTATCAACTGGGCCTCTGCCTGAGCCAGCCTGGCCTTTTGTGTGCTGAGGGAGGCCTCAATCCTGCTTAGGCTGGATTGATAAATATCTGGTTTGATTACTACCAGCAAATCGCCTTTTTTCACCCTGTTCCCCTCCTTCACGGGAAGTTCTATGATCTCTCCCGGCACTTCGGGACTAATTTTCACCTCTATCTGGGGCTTAAGTTTCCCATTGGCGGTAATAATTTCGGTGATATCACGGATGTCCACTTTTTCTGTTGACACTTTCAGGGTAAGTTCTTTTCCGAACCAACCCAATTTTTTCCCAATAAGGAGCAAAATAATCACGACAACAACCAGTCCGATTATCAACGGGAAACTACTTTTTTTCTTCTTCATCAGTTTAAAATTTTCCTTTTAATTTTTCATTTATTCCACTTTGTTTCAAAACATGAGGAAAGTTTGAAAAGCGATCATAAAAATAGCATAATTTTGTATGATGATCACTCTGTTTCAGGATCAAATTCCCGAATTCATTAAAAAACATTCAGTTATGTACGGAAAGATCAAAGAACACCTTCAATCCGAGCTTCAGTCCATCCGTGAAGCCGGACTTTATAAAAATGAACGGCTGATTGTATCACCTCAGGATGCCGTTATTCGTCTGGCTTCAGGGCAGGAAGTCCTGAACTTTTGTGCCAACAACTACCTGGGGCTCTCGAATCATCCTGCCCTAATTCAGGCAGCAACGGAAGCATTGAAGTCTCACGGTTACGGAATGTCTTCCGTAAGGTTTATCTGCGGTACGACGGATTTGCATAAAACCCTCGAGCAAAAAATTGCCTCGTTCTTCGGAACGGAGGATACCATCCTTTATGCTGCCTGTTTTGATGCCAACGGCGGAATCTTTGAACCATTGTTTTCCGAAGAGGATGCCATCATCTCCGATTCATTGAACCATGCATCCATTATTGACGGAGTTCGGCTGTGCAAGGCGAAAAGGTTCAGGTACAACAATGCCGATATGAAGGATCTGGAGGCACGTCTGATTGAGGCAAAAGATTGCCGTTTCAGGATTATCGTCACGGACGGGGTGTTTTCAATGGACGGCAATGTGGCTCCCCTGGATCAGATCAATCTGCTGGCAAAAAAATACGATGCGCTGATCATGGTCGACGAATGTCATTCAGCAGGGGTAGTTGGGAAAACCGGCCGAGGAGTAACCGAATTGTTCGACATACGCGGAGAGGTCGACATCATAACCGGAACTCTAGGAAAAGCTTTTGGCGGAGCGCTGGGCGGATTCACCACAGGCAGGAAAGAAGTGATCGAACTGCTCAGGCAGAGGTCAAGGCCTTATCTGTTTTCCAATTCTCTTCCGCCGGCTATCGTGAATGCAGGAATACAAATGTTTGAGATGATGGCTGTAACTTCAGAAATGCAGGATAAGCTTCATAAAAACACGGATTATTTCAGGTCAAAAATGATCGAAGCCGGGTTTGATATCAAACCCGGAAAATCTGCCATCTGTGCGGTGATGCTTTACGATGCCAAACTTTCGCAGGATTTTGCGGCCAGACTACTGGAAGAGGGGATTTATGTCATTGGGTTCTATTATCCCGTCGTGCCGCAGGGACAGGCCCGCATCAGGGTACAATTATCAGCAGCGCATCAGCAGGTTCATTTGGAAAAGGCGGTTTCAGCTTTTATCCGTGTCGGGAAGTCACTGGGAGTAATTTAATAAATGAATTCCTTACCTTCTTTTACGCGCTGATCGTCCGGTTTTTGTGTTTAAATAAAATTAATTTTACTGCTCCAATTTTTCAAAGGTAATTTGTCCTTGATGGATTTTATATACCTTTATTTTATATGGCTCATAAAAACAAGTAAATTAAAAATGAAAAAAAGTTTAGCAGGCCTAATGGCCTTTGTACTTTTCCTCTCCATTCAGGTAAAAGCGGATGAAGGGATGTGGTTACCCTCCCTGATTGGGAAACTCAACATCGACAAGATGCATTCTCTTGGACTGAAACTGAGCGCTGAACAGATTTACAGCATCAACAGCTCAAGCCTGAAAGATGCCGTCGTTGCGCTGGACCACGGGTCATGCACCGCCGAGATTGTATCCGCCGATGGTCTTTTGCTTACCAACCACCACTGCGGCTTTGGAGAGATCCAGAAACACAGTTCTGTTGAGCATGATTACCTCAAGGACGGATTCTGGGCCCTGAGCAAGGACCAGGAATTGCCCAATCCCGGCAAGAGCGTTACCTTCCTGATCAGAATGGAGGATGTTACAGACAAGGTGATGAAAGGCATTTCAGATACCATGTCGGCTTCTTCACGTCAGGAAAAGATGATGAAGGCCATGTCGGAAATCGAAAAAGAAGCCAAGGGTGATACAAAATATGAAACAAGAATCAGACCTCTTTTTGAAAACAATGTTTTTTATCTTTTTGTGACTGAGACATTCCGCGACATCCGGCTTGTAGGAGCACCCCCGCAGTCGATCGGAAAATTCGGAGGAGAGGAAGACAATTGGATGTGGCCGCGCCATACCGGCGACTTTTCCATGTTCCGGATTTATTGTTCGCCCGATGGGAAACCAGCCGATTACGCCAAGGAAAATGTTCCCTACCATCCCAAACATCACCTTCCTGTTTCGCTGAAAGGTGTTCAGATGAACGATTATGCCATGGTCATGGGCTATCCGGGAACCACAAACCGCTACCTGACCTCTTTCGGACTGAAAAGCACCATGGAAGTGGTAAATGTCGTCCGCATCAAGGCCAGGGAGGCCAAACTCGACATCATCAAGGATTACATGGCCAAAGGTGAAAAAAACCGGATCCAGTATGCATCGAAATTTGCAGGTAGCTCCAACTACTACAAATATTCTATCGGTGAGAACATGGGTCTTACGGCATTGAAGGTGATGGATCAGAAACTGGCCATCGAGAAGGATTTTACGAAATGGGCAAATGCAGATGCCGCCAGAAAAGCAAAATATGGTGATTGCCTCAACAAAATTGCGAAATCCTACCAGACTGTTGATGAAAAATTTGCATCGAATTACGCCAGGGAAGCGCTTTTAGGAGGCCCCGAAGTCTTCCGTTTCTCCATGGGAATCAGTTCGCTTTATGATGCCCTGAGGGGAAGTGACAAAGAAAAAATTAAAACTGCCACGGAGAGATTCAAAACTTCCGTAGATGGTTTCTATAAGGACTTTGATGCCGCTACCGACCAGAAAATTGCCGCTGTACTGTTCAAAATGTATGCCGACAATGTAGTTGCAAAATATCAGCCAAGTGTCTTCGCGGAAGCCAATAAAAAATTCAAGGGCAATTTTGCTGCCTATTGCGAAAAACTTTACAAAAAGAGCATTTTCCCCGACCAGCAGAAGATGGAAGCCTTCCTGAAGAATCCAACAAAAAAGGTTTTGGACAAGGATCCGGTTTACACGGTCATGTTGTCCATGATGGAAACCATGAAGGTCATCGGCGAAGATGTGCGCAAATCGACAGCCGATCTTGAAAGCGGCAGGAAACTTTTCGTAGCCGGACTGAACGAAATGAACAAGGACAAAATCAGTTATCCCGATGCAAACTCAACCATGAGGCTGACATACGGTATTGTGGGAGATTATAACCCAAGGGATGGTGTGCACTACAATTATTTCACCACCCTGAAAGGCTACGCCGAAAAAGGCAAAGCAGGGGATGCGGATTTTGATTTTCCTCAAAAATTGGTTGATATGTTCCATGCGGCCGATTATGGAAGATATGCCGACAAGGACGGATCGCTTCATACCTGCTTCACCACCAACAACGATATCACGGGTGGAAACTCAGGAAGCCCTGTTATGAATGCCAACGGTGAACTCATCGGGATCGCTTTCGATGGCAATTGGGAAGCAATGAGCGGCAACATCGCCTATGAAAACGACCTGCAGAAATGTATCAACGTGGATATTCGTTTTGTCTTGTGGATCATCGACAAATATGCCGGTGCAAAAAACATCGTCAATGAAATGACGATTGTCCAATAGGTTCTTTTATATCCACATTTTTGAAAATGCAAAATTTCACGCAAAGAACGCAAAGTCAGCGCGAAGATCGCAAAGAAAAAAACCATAAGGCTACGCTTTGCAACCTCTGCGGTATCCTTCGCATTCTTTGCGTGAAATTCTTACCATGATGAACAGCAGCAAACAAAATACGGGTAAAGAACCGTCTCCCAAAATCATCATGTACACGGACGGTTCCTCACTTGGCAATCCCGGACCCGGAGGTTTCGGAACGCTGTTGTTGCACGGACAATATAAGAAAGAGTTATCCGCCGGTTTCCGGCTGACCACCAACAACCGTATGGAATTGATGGCAGTCATTGCAGGACTTGAAGCACTGAAGCTCAAAAATGCGGAGGTGACAATCTATACGGATTCCAGGTATGTGGTAGATGCAGTGGAAAAAGGATGGCTTTTGAAATGGATCAAGACCAGATTCAAGGGAAAGAAAAACAGTGACCTCTGGATGCGCTTTTACGAAATTTATCAACTTCACAGGGTGAATTTTGTATGGGTAAAAGGTCATGCCGACATTCTGGGCAATGAAAAATGTGACCGCCTTGCCGTAGCTGCCGCCAATGGGACTGATCTTTTGGAAGATATAGGTTATCTCAGGGAACAAAAGACGCTGAACCAGGAAGCTGAATAAATTTGAATATTCAATCTTGTTTGGTGTTTTCTTTGTGATACCTTAGTGCCTTCGATACTTTGTGGCTTTTATTTTTTTTCCACAAAAACATAAGGTATTAAAGAATTCTATTTGAAAAGGAGATAAAAAATTTAAAAACGTCTCTAAATACATTTTGGGTATCACTCCTGTTTTTATCCGGAAATTAAAATGATGCAATTACTTTACAATACAGGCATTCGTTTTTACCATTTTTTGATTTGGTTGGTTTCTTTCAGGAACCCCAAGGCAAGGAAATGGTTGTCCGGCAGGAAAAATATTTTTGAAAAGATTCAGAAGGTAGTTATTCCCGGCGAGCCTTTACTTTGGTTCCATGTCTCTTCCCTGGGTGAATTTGAGCAGGCAAGGCCGGTTATCGAAGGAGTCAGGAAAGATTTCCCGGGCTACAAAATCCTGCTCACCTTTTATTCTCCTTCAGGCTACGAACTGAAAAAGGACTATCCGCTTGCAGATTATGTTTTCTATCTTCCGCTGGACACGCCACGGAATGCTTGCAGGTTTCTGGACATCGTCAAGCCCGACAAAGTCTTTTTTGTCAAGTACGAATTCTGGTACAATTTTTTAATGGAGTTGAAAAAAAGAGAGATCCCCACCTATATTTTTTCTGCTCTTTTCCGTCCATCACAGATTTTTTTCCGACCATGGGGTAAATGGTATAGGAAAGCCCTGAAGGCCTACACCCACATTTTTGTTCAAAACCAGAGTTCCTACGATCTGCTGGGAAAATTTGGATTCGACAATGTCTCACTCAGCGGGGATACGCGCCTCGATCGTGTTGCAGAGATTGCAAAGGCATCGGCAAACCTTCCAAAACTTGAAAAATTTTGTGCCGGCAAAAAAGTGATTGTTGCAGGAAGTACATGGCCAGAGGACGAACTACTCTTTCTCCGTTATGTCAACGAATGCAAACATCCCGTCAAATTTGTCATCGCGCCGCATGAAGTGAATCCCGACTCAATTGGACGGATTACTGCTCAACTGCAAAGAAGATTTGTTTTTTACTCATCAGATTCAACAACCATGGAACTTGAAGAGGCCGATGTATTGATCGCCGATGGTTATGGTTACCTTGTTTCTGTTTATCGCTATTCAAAAATTGCATACATCGGCGGAGGGTTCACAACAGGTATTCATAGCATTCTTGAACCGGCAGTATATGGAATGCCTGTTGTTTTTGGACCGTATTACCAGAAATTTCATGAAGCAATCGAGATGATCCAACTGGGAGCGGCTCATTCCATCATTGGCTACGAAGAATTGTGCGACTTGTTTGAAAGTTACCTGACAGACCCGAAAAGGTTGGCCGCTGAAAGTAATTTTGCTTCCCAATACGTTGAGAATAACCGCGGAGCCACCGAACAAATCGTCCGTTATTTTTTCAAAAAATAGGGTTTTCCTGCACCAAGAAGAAGAAATTTTTATTCGGCAATAATCACACAAATTTATTTTTTTGTCAACTTTTTGAGACGAATTTATTTTTATCTCATTGTTTATCTGTATATTAACACTTGCAAGTTGATAACTTTATTTTTTTTGACAAGATTCGACTGTCCGAAAAAATGTCTTTGTGACTATATTTACCCACAGAAAGATCGACCCCCTCATAGTTATAATCTAACTCGTAAGACCTTGATTTTTTTACTTATCTGACGAAAACTAAAATTATGGAATCACATGACGTTTCAACTATGAAAAAAAACACTCACCTCAAAACATATTCCAACGAGGAGGCTTATGAAGCTTCCTTAAAGTATTTTCAAGGAGATGAGTTGGCTGCCAGGGTTTGGGTCAATAAATATGCCTTGAAAGATTCCTACGGCAATCTTTTCGAGCTAACCCCAGACGATCTGCACCACAGGTTGGCGTCTGAGATTGCCCGGGTGGAAAAAAAATATCCCAATCCGATGACAGAAAAAGAGCTGTTTGAATTATTTGAACAGTTCAAATACATCGTACCACAAGGTGGCCCCATGACAGGTATCGGAAATGACTTTCAGACAGGATCTCTTTCGAACTGTTTTGTGGTTGGAAATGGTGCCGATTCGTATGGTGGTATCATGATGGTAGACCAGGAGCAGGTCCAATTGATGAAAAGACGCGGTGGAGTAGGTCATGACCTCTCACACATCAGGCCAAAAGGATCGCCTGTTAAAAACTCGGCCCTCACCTCAACGGGTATCGTTCCATTCATGGAGCGTTTTTCCAATTCTACGAGGGAAGTCGCCCAGGATGGCAGAAGGGGAGCATTGATGCTTTCTGTATCCATCAAACACCCTGATTCAGAGCAGTTCATTGATGCCAAAATGGACGAAGGTAAAGTAACGGGTGCAAACGTCTCTGTCAAGATTGATGATGAATTCATGAAGGCAGTTCGAAACGGCATCAATTATCACCAGAAATACCCCATCAACAGCAACGAACCTGTTTACTCCAAAGAGACGGACGCTGCCAAACTCTGGCAGAAAATTGTCTTCAATGCCTGGAAATCAGCTGAACCGGGAATTCTATTCTGGGATACCGTGATCCGCGAATCAGTCCCTGATTGTTATGCGGACCTTGGATACGGCACGGTTTCCACCAATCCATGCGGTGAAATTCCGCTTTGCCCCTACGACAGTTGCCGCTTGATCGCCATCAACCTCTACTCCTATGTGGATCAACCCTTCACGGAGCATTCCAAATTCAATTTCGCCCTTTTCAGGCAGCATGTCAGGCTTTCACAGCGCATCATGGACGATATCATCGACCTTGAGCTGGAGAAAATCGATGCCATCTACGATAAAATCGTTGCAGATCCTGAGATCGAAGAGATCAAGCAGGTCGAACTAAATTTGTGGGCTAAAATCAAGGAAAAAGCAATCAACGGAAGAAGAACAGGCATCGGGATCACGGCGGAAGGAGACATGCTGGCCGCCCTTGGTTTGCAGTACGGATCTGAGAATGCCATCGACTTCTCGGTAGAAGTACACAAAATAGTTGCCATTGAAGCATACCGCGGCTCAGTCATGCTGGCCAAGGAGCGCGGCGCTTTCCCCATTTACGATACCAAAAAAGAGGCCAACAATCCTTACATCAAAAGGCTTGCACTGGCAGATCCCGATTTGTATGAGGATATGGCCAAAAACGGCCGCCGGAATATCGCTCTGCTAACCATCGCACCTACCGGGACAACCAGTCTGATGACACAGACCACCTCGGGTATTGAGCCGGTCTTCATGCCTGTTTACAAGCGCAGAAGAAAGGTAAATCCGAACGACAAGGAGGCCAGGATCGATTTCGTGGATGAGATGGGCGACTCCTGGGAAGAATACCTGATCTTCCACCATAAATTCAAACTTTGGATGGAAATCAACGGGTATAAATCCAACAAGAAATACTCAAGTGATGAGATTGACGAACTGGTCAGCAAATCTCCGTATGCCAAGGCAACCTCCAACGACATCGACTGGATGGCCAAGGTAAAAATGCAGGGACAGATCCAGAAATGGGTGGATCACTCCATTTCCGTCACCATCAACCTGCCCGAAGAGGCCACGGAGGAACTGGTAGGAAAACTCTTCTTTTCGGCCTGGGAAAGTGGCTGCAAGGGTGTAACCGTCTACCGCGAAGGCTCCAGATCTGGCGTTCTGATTTCCACCAAAGACAAGAAAAAAGAGGGTGTATTCCCGACCAAACGTCCGGAAATACTGGAAGCCGATATCGTTCGCTTCCAAAACAACAAGGAAAAATGGATCGCCTTCATCGGTTTGATAGATGGAAAGCCGTACGAAATCTTTACCGGACTTGCAGATGATGAGGATGGTATTCTCCTTCCCCGCTCCGTAACAGACGGCTGGATCATCAAGAACAGGGATGAAAACGGCGTATCCCGCTACGATTTCCAGTACCGCAACAACCGTGGCTACAAGACGACCATCGAGGGATTGTCATTCAAATTCAATCCTACTTTCTGGAACTACGCCAAGTTCATCTCCAGCGTTCTCAGGCACAGCATGCCAATTCAGAAAATTGTGGAACTGATCACCAGTCTGCAATTCGATACGGAATCGATCAACACCTGGAAAAACGGGGTTGCCCGCGCGCTGAAGAAATTCATTCCAAATGGTACTACCGCCGAAGATGCCAAATGCGAGGGTTGCGGTTCAGACAATGTGATTTATCAGGAAGGATGCCTTATCTGCACAGATTGTGGTTCTTCCAAATGTGGTTGAGTGTTTTCATAATTATGATAATTATCTCTGGGGGAAGGCTGAATGGCCTTCCTTTTTTTTTGCAGAGGGCAGAGGGCAGACGGCAGAGGGCATGGAGCATGGAGCATGGAGCATGGAGCATGGAGCATGGGGCATGGAGCATGGGGCATGGGGTGTGGGGTGTGGATGACGGAGAGGCTGAAACTCTGGCGGGGAGAATGTGGAAATGTGAATGGGTACATGAATGTGCTAATGTGCTGATGTGCTAATGTGCTAATGAATTCGACCCCGGGGATTTGCCGATAGTAGCGTGCGGGTGCGGCGATTTCTGAATCGCCGATTTTGATTGAGGCAGGATGATGAAGAATGTGGAAATGTGGAAATGTGAATGGGTAGATGAATGTGCTAATGTGCTGATGTGCTAATGTGCTAATGAATTCGACCCCGGGGATTTGCCCATAGTAGCGTGCGGGTGCGGCGATTTCTGAATCGCCGATTTTGATTGAGGCAGGATGATGAAGAATGTGGAAATGTGAAAATGTGAATGGGTACATGAATGTGCTAATGTGCTGATGTGCTAATGTGCTAATGAATTCGACCCCGGGGATTTGCCGATAGTAGCGTGCGGGTGCGGCATTTTCTGAATCGCCGATTTTGATTGAGGCAGGATGATGAAGAATGTGGAAAATGGATCGACTCCGGGGTTTTGCCGAAGAGCGTCGACATATTCGTCCAATGCAATCAACGTTTATCCTTCTTTTCCCAAATTTGAACGCAAATAATTCTCTTTTGCCAATTTTTTGCGGTAACTTTATGGGTATGGGTATTTGAAATCTATGAACAAACTACTTCAGCATATCCAATTAATTGAGAGGGTCGACCAATTGATCCGTTTAAAGGCAACGGGATCCCCACATGACCTTGCCAGAAGACTTGCAATTTCTGAGGCATCACTTTACCGGTTGATTGATACCCTCCGGGAGATGGGAGCCCCCATTGAGTTCAGTTTCTGTTACCAAAGTTACATTTACTCGAGCGAGGTAAAATTCATTTGCGGGTTTTTCCTGAAGGAGTTGTCAAATAAAGAGATTCAAATTGTAAACGGTGGTTTTTATAATCTTGCATTTTTATTGGATTTTAACAAAACAAATTTCCGCACTGTCAAAATTTGAGAGTGGCTTTCCTTTCCTTTGGTTTTGTAACGTTACGCGTGCCAAAACCTGCTGCACGGGAAAGAAAGTGGGGAGATTTTTAAATTAAAATTTAATAAATTTGAGTTATGAAAGAGTTGGAAAAAAGTGACTTAGAAAAAGTTGAAGGCGGAAATATTTTTTTGAAAATAGCTGAAGTAGTATATGAAGTCATGACTGGAGACGGGCTGATTGGACACATCGCAACCTATACGAGCTATTACAGATCACAAATGCCAGCGAACTGGACTGGACATGGTTATTAAAGATAAATGCTAGCCAGATAAAAAAAATCAAATTTGGCTAGCATTCTCACTATTTCATTCATGAAAATCTCAAAGAAATTTGCACGCTTATTAATTTGGTGGAGGAACCTTAGATTTGCTCCATTCGTAGGTGTTTCACTATTATTATCCTATCTAATATTTGTATTTTATATTCCTATTGCCTTATTTCTTCCTCCAAGGTCTTCATCAGGGGAAATTCAATTTTTTAAAATCATTGAAGCAGTAATTATTGCTCCTGTTATTGAGACAATTATATTTCAGGCAGGTGTAATCTTTCTTGTTGACCGATTCATTACAAAAAAGATTACCTTTCAAATAGCAATATCTTCAATCCTTTTTGGATTGTTACACAACTATAACATTACATACATTTTCTTCGGAATTTTTTTTGGAATAGTTCTATCTACCGCTTTTATTCTTTATAAGCGAAAAAACAATTGGAGTGATGCATATATCGCAGTTGTCCTTATTCATGGACTAAGAAATATGATTGCAATATTTTTTGCCCTGATTGGAAATCAATGAGTTCCTCCCATTGAATGAAACGGTCATAGTAAAACTATAAAGAAAAGGGAGAGTAAATTCAAATTGAATTTAAACTATTTTTGTTAATCAGTAAAAATGCCGATGAACAACAAAAACGAAATTGTTGAAGTATTCTCAGGAGATTTGTACCAAGCCACCATGGTCAAGGGTTTGCTTGAAGCCAATGGTATAATGGTATTTATTGAAAATAAGCTGATGTCGGTAATTGAACCGTGGATCGTCAGCCCTGGAGGGATTGCACCCGTAAACGTCAAAATTTTCGGTTCGGATTATACTCAGGCACAAGAATTGCTTGCTGCTTTCACGAATGTGGGATGAGCATTTAATCTCAGAAATCAAACCTTATCCCCGCAATCGGCACCAACCCGATCAACTTCCTGTCCCGGGCAACCACTGCCCCGCTTGAATAACTGAATGTACGCTGGTAAACATTGTTCCTGTTCAGCACATTCTGGATATCCATCGAAAAGCTGAATGCCGAACTCTTCTTGTTGATGCGGTACATGATCCCAAAATCCATCCTGTCAAAAAACGGAAGATGCTCTCCATAGGTATTCGGCACATCATACACAATGTACTTCTTCTTGATACTTTGTGCATAGTCCGGAGGAGTATAGCGATAGCCTCCCCTGGCCATGTTTCGGAGATTAAATCCAAGCGTGTTCTGGTTGTATTTCCCCACCTTGAACTCCTTCCCGCATACAAAATTGAAAACAAAATTGGAGTTGTAGTAGGTGTTATACCAAATCTGATTGGAGGCCATGTATTTGGAATCGAAAAGCGATACCGTCGCCAAAATATAATAGCTGTGTGAAAATGATTTGTCAATGGTGAGTTCAATACCCTTGTTGTCTGAGAGCCCGACGTTGTTGAGGTCGACATCCGGCATCCCCTGCGAAATATTCACCATCGAAAAGGTATTGGAAGGACTCACGGCAACCGGAACATCATACAGGTGCTGGTAATATGCCTCCAGCGATACCTTCAGATCACCGGAAAAAGATTTCCGGTATCCGGCTACCAGGTGATAAGCCTTGGTCGTCTTCAGGTCACTGTTGAGCGGTACTCGGGTTTTCCCAACTTTCACCCTGAAATAGTAAAGGGGCAGAGCTTCCATTCTCGAATAGATTCCTGTGCCAAAATTGATCGACTGGTTTCCCGGTAGGTTCAGAACCATCCCCAGCCGTGGTTCGAATGTCATTTCCTTGTTGACACTGGTATAGGTGGAATGGATGGCAGGAACCAGCTCAAAAACATCGCTTGGCTTGAATTTCCACTGAAAATAAGATTGGGTGTAAAAACTTTGCGCCCTTTGGTCGACCAGCGTGTCAAACAACTGGGTCGTTTGCCGCCGTATACTGAACATGTTAGCAAAAGTGCGGTGATATTCAAAGCCTGCCCTGATGGAATTTTTGGTGTCGATTTTTCTGTTGACCATTTCTGTCACCCGCAGAACCGGAGAGATAAACCAATCCTGCTTGTTGATCAAATGAACCATATTTGTATCGACAACTCCCTGCTGGTAGTTTTGATCGGAGTTGGTGAATCCTATAATCGTCCGCAGGTAGGTTTTGCCGTCTTTGAAGTTTTTAAGGTGTTTTAGGCCAAAAACCGCGAGTGATTCTTCCATCAGAAATTCATCATTGTCAAACCCCTTGAGAATATCCGATTTATTTTGCGAGGCTTCATTCCCGGTTTTGCTTTTCCCTCCAACTGTAAAAAACTCAAGTTCTCCCATTTTGGCCCCGTGGAAGTTCATTTTGAAGGTCCAGTCCATTGAAGCAGGAATGATGCTCAAATCCTGAATATTGATGATACCATATTTTTGGAGGATATTGAAATTAGCATATCTCATGTCAAAGAGATAGGAGTTTCCTGTGGATTTTCCAAGCGGACCCTCGGCAGCGGCCTCTGCGCCTACCACACTCAGCTGCAATCCGAATTCATGCTTGTCTGAATTTCCTTTCCTGAGCCTTAAATCCATCACTCCCGAAGTTGCATTCCCAAATTCTGCAGGGAACGCACCAGTATAAAAATCAAAATCAGCCAAAACATTTGTAGAAATCATTGAATAAGCCCCACCGTTACTCCCGACACCGTCTGACAAGTGGTTGGGATTTGGAATTTCAAGTCCCTCCAGACGCCATAGCATGCCCAGGGGCGAATTCCCTCTGACGACAATCTCATTGCTATCATCGCTGTTTCCGCTGGTAATTCCGGCAAAATTGGCCACCATCCTCAGCGGGTCATAATAACCCCCTGCAAACCTGGAGGCATCCTGACTCTGCAGGGTTCTGACACTCGCTCCGCTCGCCGGCTTAAGCCAGGTCTGCCTCGCTGCTGAAACCTGAACTTCAGCGGTTTCGTAAACTTTTGCTTCCAGGGGAATCTCAAGTACCACCTCCTTCCCTGTTCCAACCTGAAGGTTTTGAACGCTCTTTGGTCCGTAGCCGATCATCGAAATCAGGATGTCCCACCGGCCCGAAGGTATCCTGATTTTGAAATTTCCGTCGGTATCCGAAAATGCAGTATAACTTCCCGATTGATTCACAAGCTGAAGGGTCGCGCCAACAACAGGCTGACGAGTCTCCTGATCACGGAGGGTCCCTTTCACCGTTTGAAGGTAAAGCTGGGCTTGCAAAGGAAAACCCAACATCAACACAAAAAAACAAAGGCCGGCCAACTTCTGAAAAAGTCTTACCGGCCTTGAAAAATCTGTTTTTACCATGATTTAGAAGAACTACTCCAGGTATGTATATCCGTATAAGCCTGATCGATAATTGGATAAAAATTCTTTCCCTTCCTCGGCCGAGATGATGCCCGATTTTACGGAGGAGGTTACCCACGTTTCCACAGTCCGCACCAATTTTTTGGGATTGTACTGCACATATTCCAAAACCTCGGCAACAGTTTCGCCATCAATGACCTGATCGATGCTATACCCCTTTTCATCTACAGAAACGTGGACAGCATTGGTATCCCCGAAGAGGTTATGCAGGTCGCCCAGGATCTCCTGGTAAGCGCCTACCAGGAAGACCCCAATGTAATAGGGTTCCTTCGGTTTGAGTGAGTGTACAGGCAGGTTATAGGACTGGCTGCGTGCAGAGATGAAATTTTCAATTTTCCCGTCCGAGTCGCAGGTGATATCCTGAATAGTTGCATTCCTGTCGGGTTTCTCATCCAGGCGATCCAGCGGGATGATCGGAAAGATCTGGTCGATCGCCCATGAATCGGGCAATGACTGGAAGAGTGAAAAATTACAGAAATATTTATCTGACAATAATTTAGGCAATGATAAAAACTCTTCCGGTACATGTTTAAGTCCGGCAATCATCTGAATGGTTTCTTTAGCGATGGACCAGAATAATCTTTCGATTTTTGCCCTGGTGGAGATATCCAAAAGTCCGAGACTGAAACGATCCAAAGCTTCTTCGCGGATTTGCTGCGCGTCGTGCCATGTTTCCAGCATTCTTGGCTGATTCAATGTATCCCAGAGTGAATACAATTCCCGCAGCAATTCATGGTCATCAGGGCTCACTACTTCCTCCTCTTCCCATGTTGGAAGTGAAGTGGATTCCAGCACTTCAAAAACGAGAACGGAGTGGTGCGCCGTTAAGGAGCGACCCGATTCTGTAATGATATTGGGATGCGGGAGCCCGTTTTTTTCGCTCACATCCACGAGGGTGGAAACCACGTCGTTGACATACTCCTGGATGCTGTAATTGACACTGCTTTCGCTGGAAGACCGGGTTCCGTCGTAATCGACGCCCAATCCACCGCCAATATCTACAAAATCAATGTGGAAGCCATTCTTGTGCATCTGGACATAAAACTGGGAAGCTTCGCGCATGGCCAGTTTGATGCGGCGGATCTTGTTGACCTGGCTTCCGATATGAAAATGAACCAGACGAAGACAATCCTTCATCTTGTTTTTATCGAGATAATCAAGCGCCTCGAGCAGTTCGCTGGAAGTCAGTCCGAACTTGCTGCCATCGCCGCCCGAATCTTCCCACTTCCCGCTTCCGGTACTTGAAAGTTTGATGCGAATTCCCAGGTTCGGCTTTATTTTGAACTGCTTCGCAATTTTGACAATTAGTTTCATCTCGCTCAACTTTTCGATGACGAGATAGATCTGACGTCCCATTTTCTGCGCAAGAAGAGCCAATTCGATGTAATCTTCGTCCTTGTAACCATTGCAGATGATCAGTGAATCGTTGTCGGTATTGATGGCGATCACCGCGTGAAGTTCAGGTTTGGAACCTGCCTCCAGTCCGATGTTGAATTTTTTCCCATGCGTGACAATTTCCTCCACGACCGGTCTCATCTGGTTGACCTTAATCGGATATATAATATAATTCTGCGCCTTGTAACCATATTCTTCGGCCGCAATTTTAAAGCAACTGGCCATTTTCTCGATCCTGCTGTCCAGGATATCAGGAAAACGAAGCAAAACAGGTGTAGAAACATCCCTCAGCTGCAACTCTTCAACCAAGTCCATCAGGTCGACCTCCACACTGTCCTTACGTGGTTTAACGATCACATGACCTTTCTCGTTGATGGAGAAATAATTGATGCCCCATCCATTGATGTTATAGAGTTCAGCAGAATCTTCAATACGCCATTTTCTCATTTCGGTGACTTCTTTTTACGCGGTTATAAATTCGGTGCAAATGTACAAAATATGTTTATTTAAAAAGTCTGTTAGCTATTAGCTGTTAGCTGTTAGCAAAAGCACGGCATTATTTCGATAAGGCAAAAGGACAATGGCTAATGACTAAATTAAAGAACGTTCAAATCTATATTTGCGCACGACTATAAGCTAATCGCTAAAAGCTAACAGCTAATCGCTAAAAGCTAACAGCTAATAGCTAAATTCGTACGCCTGATTCCTGAGCTGCGGAGTGAATCCGGCATCCGTAATGCATTTTTGCATCTGCTGTGCATCCATCGAAAAAGAGGCGCCGGCAGCAGAAACGACGTTTTCTTCGATCATGATTGAACCCAGGTCGTTGGCGCCGGCATGCAAGGCAACCTGTCCGGTTTCCCTGCCGACAGTCAGCCAGGATGCCTGAATATTTTCAATGTTTGGGAGCATGATCCTGCTTAAGGCAATCATTCGGATGTAATCGATGGGAAGTATGGATTTGAATTCAGCGCTTTTCCCCAGAAGGGTCCCTTCCGACATGAACGGCCACGGGATGAATGCCTTGAATCCCGGACTTCCGGCCGGCTTCTTTTCCTGCAATTCCCTCAGCCTGACCAGGTGTTCCATCCTTTCCATGGGTGTCTCGATGTGGCCGAACATCATGGTAGCCGATGTGAGCATGTTCAGTTGATGTGCTTCCTTCATGACATCCAGCCATTCCTGGGCAGATGCTTTTCCGGGGGATATCTGTTTCCTGACACGGTCGCAAAGAATTTCTGCCCCGGCGCCCGGAAGGCTGTCGAGGCCGGACTCCATCAATTTAATAAGTACTTCCCGGTAGGGTAACCGCTCTTTTCGGGCAATATGAACTACTTCCGGTGGTCCAAGTGCATGGAGTTTCACCCCGGGGTACTTCTGTTTAAGTTTGCTGAAAAGATCCGTATAGAATTTCAAACCATATCGGGGATGCATTCCACCCTGCAGCAAAAGCTGAGATCCGCCCAGCTGGATCATCTGGTCGATTTTCTGGTGGTATTCATCCATGGTAGTGGTATAAGTCCCTTCCTGGTTGATTTTCCTGTGGAAATTACAGAAGGTGCATCCCGATATACATATGTTGGTGATATTTACATTCCTGTCGATCATCCAGGTGACGACTTTCCCTGGTTTATGTATCTGCCTCAGTGCATCGGCTACCCAGATCAAATCAGGAGTAGAGGCATCGTTAAAAAGCTCCAACCCTTCAGAGGGGGATAAATGTTCGAGGCGAAGGGCCCTTTCAAACAGCAAATTTTCACTTTTATCTCTCATTTCAAATTTTCACTGCTAATATTGGGCTAAAGGTAGTAATTTTGAGCCAAAGCCATTTGAATGGCTCATTAACATCAGATTCAAAACCATGATATTAACTAAAAGCACATCGGAAATCCCGCAGCGGAACCAAATCTTTCTCTTGAAAGAAATAGCAGACCTACCTGAATTGTCTCTTGGTCAGGAAGAACATATTTACCTTCTCGATAAACTGAAAAACGAACAAAGGCTGGTTGAGATCAACAGATTTACAAGCAAGTTGCTTATTGCGACCATCCCTTCATTCGAAGTACCGAACCATGCCCTGGAAGCATGGAGAAGAAAAGGCAATGAGGCGGCACTATGGGCAAGGGAGAATAAATTTGAATCCATAGAAATAACTGCCTTCCCCGAAAACCCTGAAATTATTCTTGCTTTTGCCGAAGGGGCTATTTTGGGAAACTACCAGTTTTTGAAATACAATTCAAAAGCTGATAAAATGAGGACTTCACTCAGTGAAATTATCATAAACGGAAAATCCGTCTCCGACAAGGATTTAGAGCAGCTTTCCATCCTTACCAACGCAGTTTTCAGAGCCCGCGACCTGGTGAATGAACCCGTTATCAGCCTCAATGCAGAAAAATTTAGCTCCATCCTTGAACAAATGAGCCTCGAAGTTGGTATTCACAGTGAGGTATTGGGCAAAGACCAGATTGAAGCGCTTGGGATGGGTGGATTGCTGGCCGTCAACAAGGGCAGCGTGGATCCTCCCACTTTCACCATCATGGAGTGGAAACCCGAGAAACCGCTTAACCGTCAGCCGATTGTGTTGGTTGGGAAAGGGGTCGTTTTCGATACGGGAGGTCTTAGCCTGAAACCCACGGCCAAGTCGATGGATTACATGAAGTGTGACATGGCCGGAGGTGCTGCCGTTGCTGCTGCCATTTTTGTCGCTGCGAGCTATAAGCTGCCGCTACACCTGGTGACGCTGGTTCCTGCAACCGATAACAGGCCCGGAGGCAATGCCATCACTCCCGGAGATGTCATCACGATATCAAATGGGGCAACAGTCGAAGTGCTGAACACGGATGCGGAAGGCAGGCTTATTCTGGCCGATGCTTTGTGTTATGCCAAAAAGTACAATCCGATGCTGGTGATTGACCTGGCAACATTAACCGGTTCAGCTGCCATGACTCTCGGAATACATGGCATAGCAGCCATGTCCAACCAGTGGGGAGACTTATTTGATCTGCTGAAAAAAGCAGGCGAAAGGGTAAACGAAAGAATTGTGGAGTTGCCACTCTGGGAAGAGTACGATGAAATGATTAAATCGAGCATCGCCGACATGAAGAACATAGGAGGAGGCGAGGCCGGGGCCATTTCAGCAGGGAAGTTCCTGCAACGGTTTACAGATTATCCCTGGATTCATCTGGACATCGCCGGTCCGGCCTTTCTTCATGCGGCGGATCATTACCGGACAGTTGGCGGAACTGCAACAGGAGTAAGGCTTTTGACTGATTTTTTAAGGCTTTTGGCTGATGGAATGGGAACGGGGCCGAATTCATAAGCTTACTTCCCTGATTGTTTGAATAAAAGTTTAAATTTGACAAATAAAGAGAACGTAAACAGACGTTCAAACCAATAAAATGTACGTATGGAACAACATAAATTGAGAGTAGGAATCACGCATGGCGATATCAATGGCATAGGATATGAAGTTATAATTAAAACTTTGTCCGATAGCAGATTGCTGGAAACATGCACCCCTATCGTTTATGGCTCTCCCAAGGTTGCCGCCTATCACCGGAAGGCCCTGGATGTTGAGTTATTCAGCTTTAACCAGATTGCCCACGCGAGGGAGGCAAATTCAAAGAGGGTCAACATCATCAATTGTGTGGATGAGGAGATCAGGGTTGAATTGGGCAAATCCACTCCCGAAGCAGGTGAAGCCGCCTTACTTTCACTTCAGGCCGCTGTGCGAGACCTGAAAGCCGGCGAAATCGATGTGGTTGTGACTGCTCCCATCAACAAGGAAAATATACAGTCTGAGAATTTCAAATTTCCGGGTCATACAGAGTATTTTGCCAGTGAGTTTGCATCCAAAAACTACATGATGCTTATGGTGAGCGACCAGCTGAAAATTGGGGTAGTTACTGGCCATATTCCGCTACAGCAAGTCTCTCCAAGCCTCACGAAGGAGAAGATTCTATCCAACATTCGAATTCTGCACAAGACGCTGATGGAAGACTTTTCGCTCCATAAGCCAAGGATTGCCGTTTTGGGGCTAAACCCTCATGCCGGTGATAATGGAGTGATCGGAATGGAAGATCAGGATATCGTCAAACCCGCCATCAAACAAGCCAATGAGGAAGGCATTATCGCGCTGGGCCCCTTCCCTGCTGACGGATTTTTCGGATCAGGCGATTTCAGGAAATTTGACGCAGTTCTTGCCATGTATCACGATCAGGGTCTGATTCCCTTCAAAGTAATCGCTTTTGAATCCGGTGTGAACTTTACGGCCGGTTTACCTGTGGTCAGAACCAGTCCCGGTCATGGTACGGCTTATGACATTGCCGGAACTGGCGTTGCCTCGGAGGATTCATTCAGAAATGCCATCTATCTGGCCATCGATGTTTTTGAATCACGAAAACTTTACAAGGAGATGTCAAAAAATCCATTGAAGCACCACGAGATAGACCGGACAGGAGGAGAATAACCACAATTAAGAACGCTGTTTATGTTTGAATACATCAAAGGATCCGTGATCAGCCTGTCGCCTGCCGGCGTCGTCATTGAAGCAGGTGAAATCGGTTATTTTGTTCATATTTCACTCACAACCTATTCCCTGCTTCACGGCAGTGAAAAAGGGAAATTATTCCTGCATCAGGTTATCCGGGAAGATGCACATATTCTTTATGGTTTTTTTGATCAGGCAGAGCGTGAACTTTTCAGGCTGTTGATCTCTGTGAACGGCATTGGCGCCAATACGGCCATCATGATGCTCTCCTCCCACAAGCCGGAGGAACTGCAGCATGCCATTCTGAACGAAAACGTTGGATTACTGAAGAACATAAAAGGGATCGGGATCAAGACGGCCCAAAGGGTAATCATTGATCTGAAGGATAAAATCGGTAAATCAAGCGCAGGAGATCAGTTGTTCCGTCCAGACGGAAGTCCGGTACGCTCTGAAGCGGTCGCCGCTTTGGAAATGCTCGGGTTTAACAAGAAAGCTGTTGAAAAACTAGTGGATCAGGTCCTCATCGAACAACCGGCAATAACAGTTGAAAACCTGATCAAGTTAGCGTTAAAGAGTTTTTGACGAAATTGAAAAAAGTACTTTTCAATACCATTTTTGCGACATTGCTTTTCGCATGTCTTGCATTAGTTTGGCATAGCAACCCATCCATTGGATCAGTAAATGCTATGCCCAGGCACTTTGATCCCAAAAATTTTCTGGCCGCGGATTCTGATCCGGGAGATACAGCCGTGAACAGCCTTCATTCCAAAAAAAAGCCAAATCCTTTTTCCCAACTTCACAACAGTGACACCACTTCACTGTACCTGAAAAAACCTTCCAACATCAAGACCGAAGTGGTATACGATGCACTTACCGGACAATATCTCATTACTGAAAAGGCAGGAAGCATAGAATACCGTTTACCTGGGGCACTCAGTTTGCATGAGTACCTCCAGGAAGATATGAAGGAATATGTAGACAGATATTGGAGGAAAAAAATCTCACAACAATCTTCAGATAAACACTCCCAGATTGTACCTCAGTTTCAGATAGGGGGAGATGCGTTCAGCAAGGTTTTTGGAAGCAGTGTCGTGAACATTCGTCCGCAGGGATACGTTGAGATGACTCTTGGAGCGAAAAGTAACAAGATTGAAAATCCGGCTATTCCGACCAGAATGCAGAAAAATACCACCTTCGACTTTACCAATAAGATCAATGTGAGTCTGGATGGAGAAATAGGCGACAGAATGAAGTTGAGGTTCAACTACAACACAGATGCCACCTTTGACTTCGAAAATAAAATCAGGCTCAATTATTCAGGTGGTGAAGATGAAATTGTAAGAAATGTGGAGGCTGGAAATGTTTCAATGCCTCTTACAGGAACCCTGATTCGCGGCGGGGTAAACCTTTTTGGTGTGAAAGCAGACCTTCAGTTCGGAAAATTATCAGTTACCACGCTTTTTTCACAGCAAAAAGGCGAAACCAAAGTGATCAATACCTCGGGAGGTGCCGAACAAACCAAGTTTGCAATTAATGCTACCAATTATGATGCCAACAGGAATTTTTTCTTCGGTCATCATTTTTACAACAATTACGACCAGGCCCTTTCTGAACTCCCCGTCATTAAATCATCCATTACCATCAACAAGGTGGAGGTTTGGGTAACCAACAAATCCGCACGCTTTGACCAGTCCCGCAACGTGCTTGCCCTGCTTGACCTTGGTGAGAACAGCAAAGACATGCAGAATCACGCCATTCCTGAATTTGGCGATACGCCGGGTCAAGCCTATCCTTACAACCAGCTTCCCAACAACAACATCAACGGCCTCTACAAGGAGATGACAAATACCTATTCGGGAATCCGCGATTTTGCCAGGTTGAACGAGATACTGAAACCCTTGTCGCAACGGGACTTCATCGCAGGCCGTGATTTTGAGAAGATTGAAAATGCCCGACGTCTCGATTCAACTGAATATACCATCAACCGTCAGCTGGGATACATCTCGCTGAGTGCTGCACTCAATTCGGACGAAATACTTGCAATTGCCTATCAATACACTTCCAACGGGCAGACTTGCCAGGTTGGCGAATTTTCAACGGATGGGATAGAAGCCCCAAAAACACTGGTTCTAAAGATGTTGAAGGGCACAAATCTGAATCCAAAATTCAAGAACTGGGATTTGATGATGAAAAATATCTACAACATCAATTCACAGCGTCTTTCGAGCGACCAATTCAAGATGGATGTCCTATACAGGAATGATGCCTCCGGAACTAATCTGAATTATCTTCCTGATGGCCCGCTCAAGGAGAAAAACCTCCTGAATGTGATGAATCTGGATAATCTCAATAAACAACTTGATCCCTATCCGGACGGAATTTTTGACTTCATCGACAAGATTACAGTAGATGCGCAGAAGGGACGGATTATCTTCCCGGTAGTTCAGCCGTTCGGTTCGAATCTCGAAAAAAAATTCAACGGCGATGCTGCTGCAATCACCAGGTATGTCTATTCTTCGCTGTACAATAACACAAAAACAGTCGCCGAACAGGATGCCGAGAAGAACAAGTATAGCATGACGGGAAGCTATAAAGGCCTTTCCAGTTCTGAAATTTCACTCGACGCGCTCAACATTGCAAGAGGATCCGTGAAAGTGATGGCAGGAGGCAGACAACTGACAGAAGATGTAGATTACATTGTGGACTACACCCAGGGACGCGTAAAGGTAATCAATCAGGGTTTACTGGATTCCGGCACACCGATATCCATCACAACTGAAAGCCAGGATCTTTTCAGCATGCAAAGGAAAACCATGCTGGGCACTCATTTGAATTACGAAATCAGTAAGAATTTCAACATTGGATCCACAGTGATGTACCTGCTTGAGAAACCGCTCACACAGAAAGTAAATTATGGCGAAGATCCTATATCCAATACCATGCTTGGCTTCAACGGCTCTTACAGCGCTACTGCTCCGTTTATAACCAAGGCAGTCAATTCACTTCCGTTTTTCCATACAAAAGAGATATCCAAAATTGCCATCGACATGGAATGGGCCAGGCTATTCCCGGGCCACGCCAAAGCCATATCAAAGGAAGGAGCCGTTTATCTGGACGATTTTGAGGGTACCACAACGCCCGTCAATCTGAAATCATTTATTGGATGGTCTCTGGCCAGTACTCCCCAGGGTAATGAACTTTTCCCGGAAGGAAACCTGATCAACGACCTGGCATATGGCTACAACCGTGCCCGCCTTTCATGGTATGTGATTGACCCTTTCATGCAAAGGAACACGGCTCCTTCTTATCTGCTGCAAGAGGATATGCTCGACGATCATCGTGTGCGCGAAGTCTTTCAGGCAGAGATATTTCCCAACAAGGAGAATCCTGTCGGACAGCCAACCAACATCCCCACCCTGGATCTTGCCTTTTATCCGCAGGAAAGGGGTCCGTACAATTATGACACCAATCCTACATCCTACTCTTCCGGCGTTGCCAAAGACGGTACCCTGGCCCATCCTGAGAGCAGATGGGGCGGGATCATGCGTAAACTCGACAACAGCGACTTTGAGGCGACGAATGTGGAATACATCCAGTTCTGGATGATGGATCCGTTCGCTGAAGATAAGGTAGGAGATGAAAATCCGGGCGGCAGCCTTGTATTTCACCTTGGATCGGTATCTGAGGATGTCCTGCGGGATGGAAGAAAATCCTTCGAACAGGGTTTACCGACAAACGGAGATTACAGCGGCATGGATGTGACAACCTGGGGACGGGTTCCGGTGCAGCAATCACTCGTCAAGGCTTTTGACAATTCTCCCCAAACGAGAATCTATCAGGATGTCGGATTAGATGGACTAAGTTCAAAAGATGAACAAACGTTTTACCAGAAGTTCCTTGCTTCCCTGAGTCCTCTCGTTGATGCGAATGCCTTCGCACAGGCCTCAAAAGACCCTTCAAGTGATGATTTTCATTACTTCAGGGGTTCGGATTATGACCAGCAGAAGAAAGACCTCCTTGAACGCTACAAGTTTTTCAGCAATACCGAAGGCAACTCCCCGACCAATGAGCAATCGACAGAAAGTTATCCAACGGCTGCCACCTCCATCCCGGATGTTGAAGATATCAACGACGACAACACGCTGAACGAGAATGAATCCTATTTCCAGTACGACCTCAAGATCGACAGGGCGAATATGATTCTAGGGAAAAACTATATCACGGATGTAATGAAATCAGAGGTCACCCTGAAAAGCGGTAAAAAATCCGTCATTACCTGGTATCAGTTCAAGGTTCCCATCTCAGAACCCGATAAAACATACGGATCAATCAGTGATTTCAGGTCGATCCGCTTTATGAGGATGTTGGTAAATGGTTGGAAAAAGCCTGTTGTATTGCGTTTTGCTACCCTTGACCTCGTGCGGACCAACTGGAGAAAGTACGAAAAAAGTCTAAATACGGATACATCACTTCCCACCGGAAACTCCCAGTTTGACATTGCGGCTGTTAACATCGAAGAGAATAATACCCGGAAACCGGTCAACTATGTGCTGCCTCCCGGCGTTGACCGTGTGATCGATCCCAACAACGCCCAGATCCGGCAATTGAACGAACAGTCTATGTTGCTGAGCGTTAATGATCTGGAACCAGGAGAGGCCAGAGCAGCCTATAAAACTACTTCTGTTGATCTCCGGCGTTACAAGAATCTGAAATTGGAAGTACATGCCGAGAGAATAGATGGTTCCCCGATCAGAGACAATGAACTATCCCTCTTCCTCCGGATTGGTTCCGATTTTCAGTACAATTATTATGAGTACGAGATCCCGCTTAAACTGACACCGCCGGGTTTCTACGACAATAACCTGGAAAGCGACAGGTATATTGTCTGGCCTTCCGAAAACCACGTGTACATACCGTTGGACCTTCTTCCACAACTGAAACTGACTCGAAACAAAGAGATCAATTCAGGCACAGTCACCATGGGAGATATATACTCCCAGATCCATCAGGGAGTGAACAACGGTCAGAATGTAATTAAGATAAAGGGCAATCCGGATCTTTCTGAAGTCTCCGTGATGATGATAGGAATCAGCAACCGAAAGGGGCACACAACTGGGAACCGCTCCGCCATTGTTTGGGTGAATGAGCTGAGGCTGACCAATTTTGAAGAAAATGGCGGATGGGCGGCCATTGGGCGCGTCTCGGGCAATCTGGCCGATCTGGGTAGCTACTCTTTCGCGGGTAAAATGATGACCTCCGGATTCGGCGATATTGACTCAAAAATGTCGACACGTGCGATACAAGATACCCGGGAATATGATATTTCGACCAATCTCGAACTGGGCAAATTTTTTAAACCAAAATCGGGAGTCAGGATTCCAATGTACATGAGTTTTTCAAAAACCGTAGCTACACCTGAATACTCTCCTGTCGACAAGGATGTCAAGTTAAGTGACGCTCTTAACAGTGCTGCAACAAAGTCAGAACGCGACTCGATCAAGAAAATATCGCTGGATTACAGTTCGCGACAGAGCATCAATTTTACAAATGTTCAGATCGACAAACAAAACAGAAACAGGGAAACCAGGTTCTACGACCTGTCGAACCTCTCCATGTCCTATTCTTACAACCAGTACCAGCACGGCGATATCAACACCCTGATCGAAAGAACTCAAAATTCAAGAACTTTGCTGAATTACAATTTCTTAGGTAAACCAAAATCCATAGATCCGCTTAAAAGCATCCCTTTTCTGAAATCAAAATATTTAACCCTGTTCAGAGATTTCAATTTCAGCCTCACGCCTGCTCAAATCTCCTTCCGTTCGGATTTGAACAACATGCAAAGCGAATTGCAGTACAGAAATATTACAAATCCTAATTTCATCCTTCCCATTTCATCGGAGAAAAATTTCATATGGAACCGTTATTATGATTTCCGGTTTGATCTCACAAGAGCTTTAAAAATTGACTTTTCTGCGGTCAATACTTCCCGGATTGGTGATCCTGCGAGTACTTTGAATTCGACTAAAACCACCTACGAGGCAAGACGCGACACGATATGGAGAACTATCCTTGAAGGAGGTAAAAACACCCATTACCACCACACCTGGAATATCACCTATAGCATACCGATCAATAAAATACCCCTATTTGACTGGACTTCGGCCTCACTTACCTACCAGGCTGGTTACGACTGGAACCTTGCGCCGATTACAAACCCCAATTACGTATTAGGAAATACCATCAGTAACATGAGTACTTTCCAGTTCAACGGTCAACTGAATTTTCTGCAATTGTACAACAAAGTGCCGTTCCTGCGAAACGTGAACCAGAAATACGGAGAGTTCAGCAGAGGCAGGATTCAAAGCCAGGAGGCAAGCCGACAAAGATACAGGGGAGAAAAGGCTCCTCCTGCAGCCCCCAAAAAATATCAGGAGCAAAATGTGAAAATGAAGAAGAATTCCCCCTATTCATTCTTCCATAAATTAGCCACTCCGGAGGTAATTGTTAAAGTTTCGGATCTAACCGGAAAACCTATTCCGGGTCAGGTAAAGGTTGTAAACGATAACAGGATCATTTTTACCGCCCAGGCAGATTGTGATGCCGCATCGGTCGAAATAACTCCGAAAAAAGAAAAAGATTCTCCTGTGGCCTTGCATATTGGCGAGCTTACAGCCAGGTTCTTGATGATGTTGTATGACATGAATATTTCCTACGGAGAGATGGGAGGAACTTCCCTTGCGGGCTATATGCCCGGAAGTTCGTTCTTTGGCCTCAATAACTATGCGGGTAACAACGGTAGTTCCCTGGCTCCTGGAATTCCATTTGTGATGGGATGGCAGAATGAAAATTTTGGGATTGATGCCGCCCGTAATAACTGGGTCACCAGGGATACTATTGTGAATAAGCCCTTCATGATGAGCCACAATACGAGGCTAAACCTGCGTGCTAAACTGGTTCCTCTGCCTGACCTGAAAATTGAACTGAGGGCGAACCGCATTTTTGCAAGAAATGCATCGGAATTTTTAATTTACAATTCAAGCAAAGGATGGGATTCCTACAATAACTCATTTGGGGGAAACTTCAGCATGTCTGTTATCACGCTTGGCACTTCTTTCGAGAAACTGGGAAAGGCCTTTGTGCAGGATTCGAAAGGATGGAATGACATGCAGAACAACAGACAAGTGATTGCCCAAAGACTCGATGCAGAAAGGATTGCAAACCCCGAAAACAATTATCAACCGGGTATGATTGATCCTAGTACCGGTTTCCCGTCAGGATATGGGCCAACCTCTCAGGAAGTGCTGATTCCGGCCTTCTTTTCTGCCTACACCGGACGAGACGTCAATAAGGTTGAACTAACTGCTTTCCCTTCTGCCAAATTCATGATGCCAAACTGGCGAATCACCTATTCCGGCGCAGTTAGCAAGATCGACGGCCTGAAGAAGATTATGAAATCGTTGAATATTTCACATGATTATACCTCAACCTATAATGTTGGTACCTACCTTTCCAACATGAATTTCAAGACAGCCAATGACGGATACAGCTACGTACGGGATGCGCAGAACAATTTCCTGCCTTTCAATGATGTTGCTGCCATCAATATCAATGAAACCTTCAATCCTTTATTTGACATCGACGTAACCTGGATCAACAACCTTACAACCCGCATCGAATACAGGAAAATGAGGAACATTACCATGAGCCTCACCAACAACCAGACAACCGAAATGTACAACAACGAGGCTAGTCTGGGAGTAGGTTACCGTTTCGAAAACATGAAACTGTTCATTAAAACAAAAACCTCTTCCAAAATGATGAACAACGACCTTAACCTGCGGGCCGATATTACCTACGGCAAGAATAAAACAGTCTTGCGAAAACTGGTTGAATCGAACATGCAGCTTACAGCCGGGCAGGATGCTTTGTCGTTCAAGTTCTCGGCAGATTATAACCTGAGTGAAGTATTTCTGGTCAGGCTTTTCTACGACCGGATCGTAAATAGTCCCTATATTTCAAATGCCTACCGGACAACCAACTCAAATTTGGGAGTCAGTTTCAGGTTTACTTTATTGCCGTAGAATCGACTGGGACGAGTGTAATTAATGTGAAAATTGGAAAATGTGGAAATGTGAAAATTACTGGACTCCGGTATTAAACCGCGTATCGGTACTGAGATGGTAACCCGCTGTTTTGACCGGGGGACGTAGAATACCGAAGGGTCAGTCGTCCGCGCTCGGGTGCCTGCAAATGCCAGAATTTTAGGATCGGACGGAAGGCTGAAATGATGAAAGATGTGTTTGTGCAAATTAGAAAACCCTCTTTTTATGCTCTTGAACTGTTACACGAAAGGATTGATCGAGGCAGGTTGCGACGAGGCAGGCAGAGGCTGCCTGGCCGGACCGGTATTTGCTGCCGCCGTCATCCTGCCGGAGAACTTCAGGTCCGATATTTTGAATGACTCTAAACAACTTACTGAATTGCAGAGATATAGACTTAGGGATGTCATACTCAATGAAGCGCTTGCCTGGTCAGTTGGTATTTGCGACCAGCATGAAATTGACACAATCAATATCCTGAATGCCTCCATCCTGGCCATGCACAAGGCATTGGCCCAATTGGCCATACAACCTCAGCATATTTTGGTAGACGGAAACCGTTTCAAGGCTTTTGGGAAAATTCCGCATACCTGCTTTGTAAAAGGAGATGGGCGCTTTATGTCAATTGCAGCAGCTTCGGTACTTGCAAAGACCTGCCGCGATGATTTTATGCTGAAGATTCATACCGACTTCCCGCAATACGCCTGGGACAGAAACAAGGGATACCCAACGGAAAAGCACCGTCAGGCAATATCCCGGTTCGGCGTCTGCGAACACCACAGGAAAACCTTCAGACTGACAAACAATCAGCTGATGCTGGATCTTTAATCCAACTGCCGGATTTAAAGCGTGATTGGTATTCCGCGGTAAAAATCAAGAATCTTGGTCCTGAAAATAAATTCGTATTTGGCTCGCAGCAGATCGGAGGAAGCTTTCACCAAATTGGTTTTGGCCGTATTGTACTCCACTGCATTGACAAGACCGACATTGAATTTCTCTTCAGAATAACGAAATGCCTCGGACATAGATATTACTGCCTTCTCCGTGGAGTTATACCTGTTGAAAGAGGTCAGTGCAGTTGTCTGTGCAGTTTCGATCTCCTGTCTTAAAACCTTTTTGGTTCCTTCCAGGTCAAGTTGAGTATTCAACATTTGTATTTTAGCGTTGTCAACATTTACCTTACTCTGGAACCTGTTGAAAATCGGAATATTCATCTGCAATCCGAGGCCCTTTCGCTGGTTATTGCTAAGCTGATCGCTGAAACCAATGCTATTGCCATTCAGATCCTTGTATTTGTTGTTGTAGAGATTATAAAAGTTGGCATAAAATGAGACGGTAGGATAATAAACACCTTGCGCCATTTTAAGTTGAAATTCGGTACTCTGGTAGCGATACTCAGCGCCTTTGATTTCAGGTCTTTGCTTGAGTGCCGTCATGTAAATATCCTGCGAAGAGGCAACGGCTGCGGCACTGTTAACTTCTGGCAAAACAGGAACCTGTACGTCAAACTTGTCTGTAAAATTCAGCTCAAGCATCTGGGCCAGTTTCAATTTCGCAAGCTGAAGCTGGCTTTTTGCGTCAGTAAGGGTCAATTCCTCATTGGCTGACAGCGCTTCGATCTCAAGTAAGGCGCCACTGGCAAGACTTCCTGCATTAACTTTTTCCTGGGATTGCTTCAGTTGTTGTTGGGTTATTGCCAGTTGGTCTTCAGATACTTTCACCAATTCCTTCGAAAAAAGTATTTCCAGAAAAGTGGAAGCGATATTCAGTGAAAGATCATCTTTTGCCTTGGCGAGATCTTCAAAGCTTGCCTTCAGATCCAGTTCGGTTTTCTTAATGGAATTGTTGATCTGCATTCCCTGAAAAACAGTTGTCTGCGTACTCATTCCAAAATCAGACTCAGCTGAATTGACATTGGTGTAGGTATTCAAATAAGTAAGAGACCGTCCATAATTTTGGTTTTGCGAAACCTGCGCATTCAGGTTAGGCAATCTCAGATTCTTCTTCCCCTTAAGGTTGTTTTGCTGATATTGCGTATTTAACTGGCTCTGTTTGATCGAGATGTTGTTATCAAGGGCATAATTGATGCATTTGTCCAGCGTCCATAGCTCCTGAGCATGCAATGTGGCAAAAAGCGAAAGCAGCAGCAGGTAAGCCAGGGTAAAAATGGTTCGTATCATGGGTTTAAATTTTTGTACTAAATTACCTCTTTTCGTTGTCAATCAGAGTACTTTATTTCTTTTCTTCCGGTTTTTTGTTCGGATCAATCAGGTTTCCCTTGATTTTATCCTCTTTTTTGATTCCTGAAACTATTTCAATATTGATACCATCTGATAATCCAGTTTTCACAAATCTCTTTTCAAATTGATCGGGAGCTTTCTGGACCTCAACAAAGGCGGTGTCATGGGCAAATTTAAGCAAACCTTCCGGAATAGTCAGGACACTGTCGCGGCGATCAAGTACGATATTTGCATTCGCACTGTAACCTGAACGGATAAACTGATCCTTTTTAAGCAGCACGTCGGCCTTGATTTCAAATTGGATGGCTCCGTTTTCGGTTTTCCCCTTAGGGGCTATATATTTTAAAACTGCGTTGAACTTTTGATTGTCGATCGCACCAATAGTAAGTTCAATGTTCATTCCTTCCCTGATTTTTCCTACTTCAGTTTCATCGACTTTCCCGAGAAAAATCATGTCGTTCATGTCGGCAACGATGGCAATAGTGGTACCTGCATTAAAAGTATTGGCCTGAATAACCGAAAAACCTTCCTTGACAGGAACATCAAGCACCATTCCGGCAATTGTCGAACGAATCAGGGTATTGGTGGTTTTCGCAGAATTTTTTGTCACGCCTTTGCGAATCAACTCGAGGTTGTTTTCAGCTGCTTCGACCTCTTCCCTGGACGAATTGTAGGAAAGTTTGGCTTTTTGATACTCTTCCTTGGAGATTACCTTTTTTTCGACAAGGGTTGATTGACGTTCGTAATCAATCTTCGCATCCTCGTAGTTGAGTTGCGCCCGCTTAACCCTGGATTCGGCATTATTGAGCGTAACCATATCAGGAATGATATTTATTTGCGCCATTACAGCATCTTTATGAACCATCTGCCCTGCCTCCAGATATACCTTTTCGATGATACCGGAAACCTGAGGTTTGATTTCAATCTCTTTTCTTGGCTGTACCGTTCCGGTCGCGACCGTTTTCTTGATGATGTTATTGACTGATGCACTCTTTATTTCGAACTGATCAGGTTTCTTCTGTGATTTTTTATACAAAAACACCAGTGTCCCAATAAAAAGGATCGCTATTAAACTGAGTCCGAAAATCTTGAAAAATTTTTTCATGGCAACCTTTGATTTTATTTTTTATTCAATGTTTATTTTAAAATTTGATATGTATTCAGGAAATAAAGGAAAAACGATTGTAATTTATCGAAATTGTTGGAAATAGGTTGTTAGGAATTCTACGCTAGATCATCAATTCGTTTTACTATTTGTATCAATTTATTTCTATTCGTTTCAATTTATTTCTGTTTGTTTCAAAGTTTCTTTCTATTCCTCTCTCAATGCTTCGATCGGCTTGATCATCAGAGCCCTTTTGGCCGGAATCGAACCGGCGAAGAGTCCTGCCAGAACAAGTATGGTCAGAGAAGCGACTGCTATTGTAATGCTGACTTCCGGGTGTTTGAAAAATGCCCTGTCGGTTGTGACAGGCTGACTTTCAATCACCATGTTAACGAGCTCCAGCAACGCCACGCCAAGCGACAATCCCATATACCCGGCAACAGTTGTAAGGGCAACACTCTCAAGCATAATCTGGGTGATGATTGTCCGGGGAGAGGCGCCCAACGCCCGTTGCACTCCAATCTCCTTGGTCCGCTCCTTAACAATTACCAGCATGATGTTGCTCACGCCGATTACGCCGGCCATGAGGGTGCCAATACCAACAATCCAGGTCAAAACTCCAATGGCAATGAAAAGACCGCTTATCTGCTTAAACTGCTCTTCAATGTTTACACTGTTCAATGCCTGGGTATCCGTCGGAGCAATGGAGTGACGCATTTTGATGATGTTTTTCACTTTCTCCTCAACTACACTGACAGGTACTCCTTTCTTTGCTGTTAAGGCAAGAAAATGAACCATGTTACCCATGTTGTAAGTCTGCTGCATGGTAGTGAAAGGCAGGAAGATTGATTCTTCTGCTCGACCGTTGATGTTGATTTGTGTTTCCGGTTTAATGACCCCAATCACCTGGTAATAGACGCCAGATACCTTGAGGTATTCACCCAGCGGGTTTTCCTTTTTTTCAAACATTTGCTCGAAAACTTTCTCGCCTATCACACATACTTTTCGCTTGTCTCGTATATCCATTTCATTGATCCATCTTCCCTGAATAACGGTGTATGGATCAATCTTTATGTATTCAGGATAATCACCTTTCACATTGTAAGCGCCTGTTTTAAGTCCATGGATGGTATTTGGCCCGCCATTCATCCTGGATCCGAAATTCTTAGGGGATATGTATTCCACCTCCGGTACATTGTTAAGTATATAGGTAAGATCTTCCGATTCCATGTTCCACTGACGACCACGCTTGAAACCCTTGTATGGTTCACTTGTTTGGTTGGTCCAGAGGAAACAGGAATTGGTGGCAAACTTGGCTACCCCTTCAACGATTCCGTTTTTCAATCCGTTGCTGGCACCGGCCATGACAATCAGCATGAAGATACCCCAGAAAACACCGAAGGCGGTGAGAAGACTTCTTACCTTGTTCTTGGCCAATGCGTGCCATATTTCATTCCATCTGTCGAGATCAAACATTTGTATTAAGCAGTTAGCTATTAGCTGTTAGTAAAATGATAGCATTAATTTTCATCGCGTAAAGCCTCAATTGGTGTTACATTGGCAGCTTTTCTGGCAGGCAGGTAACCCGCCAGGGCACCTGATAGGATCAGAATTAGCGTAGCTGAAACTGCAGTCTTAAAATCCACAGTCGGATTCAAAAAGAAGGTGTTGTTACTCGGACCACCTGCTGCGGCAGCTCTTTCCAATCCCATATTTATCAACTCCATTAATCCTACTCCCATCACCAGTCCGATGTAACCTGCTACAGTTGTAATCAAAACGGATTCAAGCAAAACCAAACCGATCACCGACATCGGAGTAGCGCCTATTGCCTTTCGGATGCCAATCTCACGGGTTCGTTCCTTGACCAGGATCAGCATGATGTTGCTCACACCGACAATCCCGGCAATGAGGGTTCCGATTCCAATAATCCAGACGAATAGGTTAATAGCCTGAAAGATTTTCATGGTGCGAATGTATTGTGTCAGCATATTGAATGACCCCATCGCTCTTGTATCTTTTGGATCAAAAGCATGCCTCTTGGCCATGTCATCCCTTATTTTATCTGAGATTGCTTCAGCCTCTTCCGAAGTTTGCACAATTTTGGAAGTCACGGTAAATGTATGCACCCTGTCTCCCCCGCTAAAAATTCTTTGTGCAGTCGAGAATGGCATATAAGCCTGCCTGTTTTTATCTGAATTTTTTTTGTCTTTTGAAACACCGATCACATAAAAAGGAACTCCACCTATCCTGACATATTTCCCTATTGGCTCCTCTTCCTTGAATAACGCCTTACGGATTTCATCGCCGATAACCACCACTTTTCGGAAATCCTGCATGTCAAGTTCGTTGATAAACCTCCCGGAATTGATGTTGATCATCTCCATTTCCTGAAGTGTAGGATAACAGGTACTGGTCTCAAAAGAGCCATACTCTTTTCCGTAAGCGTATAAGATGTCGTTCGGAAGGTAATAGCGGGAAGAAACCTTCTCCACCTCCTTGGATTTGGTTGTCAGAAAGTCATAATCCTGATTGTTGAACTTTACTGGTCTTCCCTCTTTTAATCCATTGTAAGGAATGGAGGTCTCACCTGTCCACATCCACATGACATTCACAGCATTCTCTGCAAATTGTTCCTTCACTCCGTTGGAAAGTCCGTTCCCGGATCCAAGCAGCACCATCAGCATGAAAATACCCCATGCCACAGAAAATCCTGTCAGGAAAGTCCTGAGCTTGTTTTTCTTGATGGTACTGAAAATCTCCTGCCAAATATCTACATCGAACATATCTTGGATTTATTCATGTTTAACTCTGTCGCGGTACATCTGAAGATCACCATTGGTAATGACTTCACCAATGACGCCATCTTTCAGACGAATAATTTTTTTCGTCAGGGCAGCAATGTCATGCTCGTGGGTAACGATGATGACAGTAATACCCTGGTCATTGACTTCCTTCAGAATATCCATTACCTCCAGGGATGTCTGTGAGTCTAGCGCTCCGGTAGGTTCATCCGCCAAAATAATTTTCGGATTGGAGATCAGCGCCCTGGCAATGGCAACACGCTGTTTTTGTCCACCCGACATTTCACTCGGAAGATGATGCGCCCAGTCTTTGAGTCCAAGTCTGTCGAGGTACTCCATGGCTATCAGGTTCCTTTTTTTGCGGTTGATTTTCTGGTAATAAAGGGGCAGCGCCACATTTTCCATTGCATTTTTGAATGAAATCAGGTTGAACGACTGGAAGATAAACCCGATCATTGCATTGCGCGTAATGGCAGCCTGCGTCTCGTTCAATCCCCAGATCCGCTTGCCGCTCAGGTAATAGTTACCTTTGTCGTAATCATCCAGAACACCCAGAATATTCAACAAGGTTGATTTTCCCGATCCGGATGAACCCATGATGGAGACAAATTCACCCTCCTTGATTTCCAGGTTCAGGCCTTTCAAAACATGAAGGCTGTTGTTCCCTGTTACATATGATTTATGAAGATTTTCGATGCTGATCATGATAGGTTCTTTTGGACTTTAACTTGCTAACTTCAGATAAGACGCACCTTAGTACAAAACGTTACAGATTAATTGGAAAATTTTGGATTTTCGATTTTCGATTCGGTCCCAACTATTTCTTTCTTATTAATAATAGGACTATTAAAAAGAAAGACGTTGCATGCAACGTCTCTACAAATTCAATGCGCGAATTTTGTGCCACATAACTTTAGGCACTTTAGGCACTTTAGTTCACTTTAGGCACTTTAGGCACTTTTCAAAGGATTCCACCCCTGCGCCGTAAGCGGAATTTCCTGCAATCCACCGATGGTAACCAGGTTGCAGCCATCTTCCTTTTTGGTCATATGACCTATAACCGTGATATCAGGATGATTGCGGACCTTTTCATGGTCAGCTATGGGCAAGGTAAACAGGAGTTCATAGTCTTCGCCGCCATTCAGGGCAGCTACCAGCGGATTAATGAGGATCTCTTCAGCCATTTTCCGAACCTGCGGATCAAAACTCAGGCGTTCTTCAAACAGTCGGCATCCAACGCCTGACTCCTCACAGAGGTGCAAAATTTCGGATGATAATCCGTCGGAGATATCAATCATGGAAGTAGGTTTGATATCCAGGGTACTGAAAATCTCCCGCATATCCACACGGGCTTCGGGTTTTAGCTGCCTTGCAAGAATATAATCGTACCCAGAAAGCTGGGGCTGAACAGTCGGGTTCAACCGGAACAGTTCGTTTTCCCTTTCGAGCAGTTGAAGTCCCAGGTAAGCGCCACCAAGGTCGCCGGTAACACACAAAAGGTCGGTCGGTTTCGCTCCATCGCGGTAAACAAGTTCATTTTCTTCCGCCTCGCCGATGGCCGTAATTGAAATGGTCAGTCCGGTGAGGGAGGAGGTGGTATCACCCCCAACCAGATCGACGCCATATCGTTCGCATGCCAGATGGATTCCCGCATAAAGTTCATCGATTGCATCTACTGTAAATTTTGAAGAGATCGCGATGGAAACAGTAATTTGCCTGGGAATGGCATTCATGGCACAGATATCGCTGATGTTGACAGAAACAGCTTTGTAACCGAGGTGCTTCAGGGGTACGTAAACCAGATTGAAGTGCACTCCTTCCATCAGCAAGTCTGTGGTTACAACCACTTTATTATTCGGATAACTGAGAACGGCACAGTCGTCGCCAACACCTTTCAGGGTACTTTCATTTTTTATTTTGACAGCTGCCGTGATCCTTTTTATCAGACCAAATTCACCTATTTCAGCAAGTTCAACGCGCTTTGCCCTTTCCTCCGCCATGTTTCTTTAAGATTTAATTGTTAAATCACACCTCAAAAGTAGTGCATTTTATATCTTTGCACCAATTTGTATCAAGTCTTATTAAAAATTCGTACAAAGAGATGAACCTTCAGACAATTTTATAAAAAAGTTCTCCGGTTCACGGTATTTTTAAATTTAACAGGACAAAAGTCTGGAGTCCCTAAATACTTTAGGCACTTTAGTTCACTTTAGTTCACTCTAGGCACTTATTCAAATGGATGATCAAAATAAATTACTCAATGAAGTTGCCGGCCGGGATTATCGTTTTGGTTTCGTAACGGATATCGAAACGGATACGATCCCCAAAGGCTTGAGCGAAGAGGTGGTGAGAATCATCTCCGCAAAAAAGGAAGAGCCTGAATTCATGCTCGAATTCAGGCTAAAGGCCTACCGCAAATGGCTGACGATGAAAATGCCTGAATGGGCACAATTGAAAGTCCCGGAAATTGATTACCAGGATATTATTTATTATGCTGCTCCTCGTCAGAAACCCAAATATGAAAGCCTCGATGAGGTGGATCCCGAACTGCTGAGCACTTTTGCCAAACTCGGAATTCCGCTGGAGGAACAAAAGATGCTGGCCGGTGTGGCAGTCGACGCGGTCATGGATAGTGTGTCTGTAAAGACTACTTTCAAGGAAAACCTGGCTGAACTCGGAATCATTTTCTGCTCCTTCAGCGAAGCGGTGAAACACCATCCCGACCTGGTACAGAAATACCTTGGAATGGTTGTTCCTCCCAACGACAATTTTTTTGCTGCCCTCAACTGCGCCGTCTTTTCTGATGGTTCATTTGTATACATCCCGAAAGGAGTGAGGTGTCCCATGGAACTCTCGACCTATTTCAGGATCAATGCCAAAAATACGGGGCAATTTGAAAGGACGCTTATTATTGCCGACGATGACAGCTATGTTTCATACCTCGAAGGTTGTACCGCACCGATGCGCGACGAAAACCAACTGCATGCTGCCGTGGTGGAAATCATTGCGCTCGACAGGGCAGAGGTGAAATATTCTACCGTGCAAAACTGGTATCCGGGTAACAAGGACGGAATAGGAGGCATTTACAATTTCGTAACCAAACGAGGCCTTTGCAAGGGTATATCCTCTAAAATATTCTGGAACCAGGTGGAAACAGGTTCAGCCATCACCTGGAAATACCCCAGTTGCATACTCTTTGGTGATAATTCTGTGGCTGAGTTCAATTCCGTGGCTCTTACCAACAATTACCAGCAGGCAGATACAGGCACCAAAATGATCCATCTTGGGAAAAATACCAAAAGCACCATCGTCTCCAAGGGAATCTCAGCCGGCCACAGTTCCAACTCCTACCGGGGATTGGTCAGGGTGGCTGCAAAAGCCGAAAATGCAAGGAATTATTCGCAATGTGACTCCCTTTTGCTGGGCGATCATTGCGGTGCACATACCTTCCCGTACATTGAGGTAGGAAACCCCAATTCTGTGGTGGAACACGAAGCGACGACCTCAAAAATCGGCGAAGACCAGATATTTTACTGCAACCAGCGCGGAATCTCCACGCAGGATGCCATCGGCATGATCGTGAACGGCTACGCCCGCGAGGTGATCAACAAACTGCCCATGGAATTTGCGGTGGAGGCTCAAAAGCTGCTGCAGATCAGCCTGGAGGGAAGCGTAGGATAAATTGAAAATGGACAATTGACAATTGACAATGAATTAGGAACTATCCAGTATTTGGGCTTGTAATATCAACCCAAATGCTATCTATTTTTAAGTTAACGAAACATTTAACATCAAAATTATTTCTCATTTAGAAAATAAATTATGCTCTCAACATAATTGTCAATTGTCAACTGTCAATTGTCAATTTAATAAAACTTATTAGTTATAAATATATCGAGAATATGCTTATTATAAAAGATTTACATGCCAGCGTAGAGGGAAAGGAAATTCTGCGCGGTATCAACCTGACCATCAATGCCGGAGAAGTACATGCCATCATGGGACCCAATGGATCCGGAAAAAGTACGCTTGCCAATGTACTGGCAGGCCACACCAGTTATGAAGTGACAAAGGGAGAGGTAACTTTCTTCGGAAAAGACCTTCTCGCCATGCCTGCCGATGTTCGTGCCAAGGAGGGACTCTTCCTGAGTTTCCAGTATCCTGTGGAGATCCCGGGTGTCAGCATGATCAACTTTTTGAAAACTGCTGTGAACGAATCACGCAAATACCACAATCTGAAAGAACTCTCAGCAGGTGATTTCCTGAAGGTGATGCGTGAGAAAAAAGAGATGGTCCAGATTGACTCACAACTGACCAACCGTTCCGTCAACGAAGGTTTCTCAGGAGGAGAAAAGAAGAAGAACGAGATTTTCCAGATGGCCATGCTTGAGCCGAAACTTGCCATTCTTGATGAAACCGACAGTGGTCTCGATATAGATGCGCTAAGAATTGTTGCCAACGGAGTCAACATGCTGAAGAAACCTGAAAACGCAACCATCGTGGTAACGCACTACCAGCGTCTGCTGGATTACATTGTTCCTGATTTTGTGCATGTGCTATACAAGGGGCAGATCGTCAAATCAGCAGGGAAGGAACTTGTCCTCGAACTGGAAGAGAAGGGATACGACTGGATCAAAAAAGAGTTGGGAGAGTAAACCATGACAGAGAAAAATACTATAGAAACTGCCGATCAGAGACTGTCTGACCTGTTTCTTGAAAACGGGCACCTTTTGAATGAAGGCTCACCCGATTTTCTGAAGAATCAGCGTAAGCAGGCGATGGCAGAATTCCTGCGCATGGGGATTCCCGACAGAAGGGTCGAAAACTACAAATACACGGACCTCACCAAACTGTTTGCCCAGGAAAACTTTAACCGCGCTTTCCGTCCGACATCTTTCGATTTCGATATGCAGGAAGTGTTCACCTGCGACGTTCCTGAATTCGACACCCATGTCCTTTTTCAGGTGAACGGATGGTATTATGGAATGAACAAAACGGATCAGTTTCCAAAGGGTACCATCATCAAAAGCATGGAAAGGGCCTGGAAGGAAGATACCGAACTGGTTGAAAAATACTACGGAAAAATGGCAGATCCTGCGAAGGATCCTTTGGTTGCACTCAACAGTGCCTTCGCACAGGATGGGATTTTTATCTATATCCCTGATCATGTGGTCATAGAAAAACCGATTCAGATTATTAACCTGCTGCGCAGCGAGGAAGACCTATACGTCACCCTGAGAAACCTGGTGATCGTTGGCAAAAATTCACAGGTCAAGCTCATGTTTTGCGATCATACTTTGGCAGTGTACAGCTTCATTGCCAATTACCTGACTGAAGTGCATATGGCCGAAGATTCCGTAGTTGATATTTACGGGATTCAAAACCAGCACAACGGTACGGCCTACCTGAACGGGATTTTTGTTCGCCAGGAAAAAAATTCACAACTGATCACCAATACCATCTCCCTGCATGGCGGCCTTACCCGCAACCATCTCCACACAGACCTGCAGGGTGAGCATGCGAATGCAGCCTTATTCGGTCTGGCGCTGACAGACAAGGATCAGCATTGTGATACTTTCACATCGATCGAACATGCCCAGCCCGGATGCCAGAGCAATCAGATCTTCAAAAACGTGCTGGATGACAATTCGACGGGAGCTTTTACAGGCCGGATCCATGTAATGCCAGGCGCCAAAAAGACCGAAGCATTCCAGCGAAACAACAGCGTTTTGCTCACCAAGGCCGCCAGGATGAATACCAAACCTCAGCTTGTAATCGACAACGATGATGTGAAATGTTCGCATGGCGCAACTGTCGGACAGATCAACGAAGAGGCTTTGTTTTACCTGCAAACCCGCGGAATCAATGAGAAAGAGGCTCGTTTGATGCTGATGTTCGCCTTCGCCCATGAAGTTCTTACCAATATCAGGGTTGAGCAGCTTCGACAGAGCATCGACAGGCTGGTCAACAAAAGACTGAGGGGAGAAGTATCAAGATGCCACGACTGCAAGCTGGAGTGTATACGATAGAAGAATGGGGAGACGGGGCGACTGGGAGAAGGGGTGAGTTCAACTCCCAAATCCAGCTCCCTGAGCATGTCGAAGGGCATACAAATATTATATGATTTGCCGGTCCCTGATTCTTCGGTCCCTGAGCCTGTCGAAGAGGTCGAAGGGTCAAAGGTCCCAAATTGTCCTAAAGGTCAAAAAGGTTCTGAGCATCAAATCAGAATATTGGATAAACGCGCATTCCAAAATCGAAAATCGAAAATCGAAAATTTCTTCATAATGAGCTTTAATTATCAGGATATAAGAAAAGATTTCCCCATACTCGACCAGACTGTCAACAACCGTCCCTGGGTCTATTTTGACAATGCGGCCACAGCACAGCGCCCGCTTCCGGTTTTAGAGAAAATCAGTGAATTTTCGGTGAAGACCAATGCCAATATCCACCGCGGAACGCACACACATGCCATTAAAACCACTGAAGCCTATGAAGTTGCCCGCGATATCGTAAAAGATTTTCTCCATGCGGGTGAAAGGGAAGAGATCATTTTCACACATGGAACTACCGAATCCATTAATCTGGTGGCACGTTCTTTTTGCGAAAAATTTGTGTCAGAAGGTGACGAAATTATCGTCACAGAGATGGAGCATCATGCCAATATAGTACCCTGGCAGATGGCATGCGAACGTCATCATGCTATTCTTAAAATATTGCCATTCGCAGATAACGGAGAATTAAAGACCGAATTGCTTGAATCTTTGATTTCAGTGCATACGAGGATCATTGCCCTGACGCACGTTTCCAATACGCTTGGAACCGTAAATCCTGTCAAGGAATTAATCCGAATTGCTCATCTGCACAATGTGCCTGTTCTAATCGACGGCGCCCAGAGTGTTCCCCATATCTCAATAGACGTTCAGGACCTCGACTGCGATTTCTTTGCATTTTCAGGACACAAGATTTATGGCCCTACCGGGATTGGAGTATTGTATGGCAAAAGAAAATGGCTGGAGTCCATGCCTCCTTTTTTAGGAGGTGGCGAAATGATCGACAGGGTGACCTTCGAAAAAACTACCTACGCAGAAATTCCGCTTAAATTTGAAGCAGGAACACCCCATTACGTTGGAGCCATTGCCATGGGAACTGCCATTCAATACCTGCAAAATATAGGTCTGCCAACCATTGCAGAATACGAACACCAACTTCTCAAATATGCTACCGGGAAACTGAAAGCCCTGGGGAATGTCCGGATTTTTGGGGAGTCAGATTCAAAAAGTGCCGTAATTTGTTTTGAATTGGATCAGATCCATCCCTTCGACCTGGGAACCTTGCTCGACCAGTTGGGTATTGCAGTGAGAACAGGCAGATTGTGCGCAGATCCCGTGATGGACCATTACAATGTTTCCGCCATGACCCGAGCCTCCTTCAGCTTTTACAACACGATGGAGGAAGTTGATCGTTTCATTGAGGCTTTGACACGTATCCGTTCAATGTTCTAGAAAGCACAATTTATGCCGGCCCCGACATTCCGTAGTACTTACTCAATCAATCCATTGCATAATTGTCAATTGTCAACTGTCAATTGTCAATTTGATAATACCTACTTTAGCAAAAACATTTGACATGACCATCGAAGAAGTACAGAAGGAGATTATCTCCGATTTTGCAGTTTATGAAGACTGGATGGATAAATATACCTACCTGATCGAACTGGGTAACGAACTCCAACCCATTGATCCGGCATTTAAAGTCGACCAGAACCTGATTCGGGGATGTCAATCAAGGGTTTGGCTGCAACAAAGAATGGAAGGTGACCTGCTTTATTTTGATGCCGAAAGCGATGCCCTGATCGTGAAAGGACTGGTTGCCCTGCTGATGAAGGTTTTCTCGGGAAGAACTCCGCAGGAGATAATAGACGCAGAACCATACTTCATCGACGAAATCGGATTGAAACAACATCTCTCACCTACCCGTTCAAACGGATTGATGGCCATGGTCAAGCAAATTAAACTGTACGCCATTGCCTACAAACAAATCTTATCTCAAAAAAAATAACATGGACCCAAGAATAGATCTGATCATTGCTAACCTCAAGGAGGTTTTCGACCCTGAAATACCCGTCAATATTTACGACCTTGGACTGGTATACAACGTGGATGTGGTAGATAATTCGGCCACTGTGCTGATGACACTCACCGCACCCGGATGCCCTGCTGCTGACATGATTGTCGCCGATGTGGAATACATGACCAGAAAAGTTGAAGGTGTTGAGGATTGCAAGGTTGAAATCACCTTCGACCCTGCCTGGGAAAAGTCGATGATGTCTGAAGAGGCAAGGCTCGAACTGGGATTTATGTAGGAAGACGGTTTGAAGGGGAAATTGATTGAAATTGATTGAAATATTTCCATTTATTTCTATCTATTTCAACTTATTTCTTATTTCTTATTTCCGGTTATATCATCATAAATGGTATTTGTATTTATATTCCTGTCTATGAATAATTTAAACAAATCAACAAAGACCATTCTGCTCCTCTTCATACTATTCTGGAGTTTTCAACTCATTTCAATTGCTCAGACGGGGTCAACTCTAAAACAACCTGATCTCTCCAAATCAAAATTCTACACCGATTCCCGCCCATGGACTCGCTGGTGGTGGTTCGCCTCCGAAATTAAAAAAGCGGATCTTTCAGATAATCTGGTCTGGCTGAAGAAAAACGGTTTCGGCGGTGTCGAAATTGCCTGGGTCTATCCCCTGAACAGGATGAAAAAAGACACCCTCAACTATACTCCGCGCCAGAAGTGGCTGAGCAAAGACTGGTCAAATATGGTATCTTACGCGAAGCACTGCGCCGATAGTCTGGGATTGGGCTGCGATTTCACCTTCGGTTCCCTTTGGCCTTTCGGCGATCAGGAAGTCCCTTTTGATGAAGCGACCATGAACATGACTGATCCTTCCTGGAGACAGGAAATTACTGCCTCCTGGGATTATCCGAAAAAGGGTTATGTCATTGATCACCTTAGCAGGAATGCTTTTTGGCATTATGCCCAAAGAACAGGAGATGCATTGAAACCTGCCCTGAAGGGTTCTCTTTCCGGACTCTTCTGTGACTCCTGGGAAGTGGAGACAAGGCAACTTTACACAAAAGGCTTTCCGGAGAAATTCAGGGAGCGATATGGATATTCCGTGATGGATTACCGCGACAGCCTCTATTCAAACAGAATGCCCTACCCTGCTGTACGCTACGATTACATGAAGCTTTTGTCTGAATATGTGATCAACGGATTCTACAAGCCGTTCACGCAAAAAAGCCATGACCTGGGGGCATATTCACGGGTTCAGTGCGCCGGCGCCCCCTGCGACATCATTTCCTCCTATGCTTCTGTGGATATTCCCGAAAGCGAGGCACTGCTCTATGAACCTGCCTTTGCCAACATAGTAGCTTCAGCGGCTGGGCTATCCGGCAAAAAAGTGGTAACCTCTGAAACTTTTACCTGTCTGTATGGATGGCCCCGCGACCATCATTCCGAAGAACAGACTGCCGACCTGAAACTCGTGGCCGATGCGGTCTTCGCCAACGGGGTAAATCATATCATCTGGCATGGAAAACCGCTTAATCCGGCTGGGCAGGATACATTTAAATTCTATGCATCCGTTCATGTGGGGAAGAGCGGATCACTTGCACCAGAGATCCCGTCTTTCAATAAATACATGGAAAAGGTATCAGGATACCTGAAACAGGGGAAGGCAGTTTCGAAAGTGGCTGTTTACCTGCCAACAGAAGATACCTGGGTAGCCGGAGAACTTCCCATCGAAAAACAGTTTATTTGGGCCTGGGGTGAATATGAACATCGTTACACTTATCTTCCTGCTGAACTCAGGTCCTGGCGTCCGCTCTGGATCAACGGGGAATTTCTTCAAAAGGCCGATCTTCACGATGGCATCCTTCAAGCAGGTGATCTTTCATTTTCGGCTTTTTACATGAATGTCAAATTCATGGATATATCCTCACTACGAAGAGTAGTGGAATTGGCTGGGAAGGGCCTGCCAGTCTGTTTGAAACGAGTACCCTGCGAACCCGGTTTTTATCCTTCCGGCAATGAATATGGGTTACTTTTGAATAAGTTGAAAGCAATGAAAAATGTGAAAACCTCGTGGCAGGCAATGCCCTTGATTTCTCCGCTTGTAAAAGGAAGTGACAAAACGGATTTCTGGTGCAGGGAGACCAGCGAAGGATTGACAGTATTCTTTGCCAACCCGCATGCGCAGTGGCTTAAGTTTCCACTTGCATACGGGCAATCCCTCAACACTAAAACAGACACGATCAACATCAAAATTCATTATAAAGGAAAAGAAATTCCTTATTCCCTGATATTTCAACCTTATCAGTCAATTTTGATCCGGATCGGAAAGGATGGCACCATATCACCAGTGGACATTGGATTCAATCCAAAAACTCCGGTTTATATCCCCCGATTCAAAACCGGAAAAGAGAAATGGGAAGTAGGGTCCCAACAAAAATAGCAGTCAAAAGATGGAAGTCAGACAAGCATACGACAGCTGGGCCGACCAGTACGACACCAACGACAACAAGACAAGGGATCTTGAAGCATTGGCCTTAAAAGATAATTTGGCTGATCTGGCATTTGATTCTTGTCTTGAAATCGGCTGCGGTACTGGAAAAAATACAAGATGGCTGCTGTCAAAATCGAAGGAAATACTGGCTGTCGATCTGTCTGAAGAAATGCTGTCAAGGGCAAAGAAGAAAATTCAATCAGGAAAAGTACAATTCCTGCAAGCCGATATGAATCAACCATGGACATTCATTACCCAAAAATATGACCTCCTTGTTTTCAGTCTGGTGCTTGAACACATTGAGAATCTGGATCCGGTTTTTGAAAAGGCATCCACTTCCTTAAATCAGGGAGGAATAGTTTACCTGGGAGAACTTCATCCGTTTAAACAATATACCGGTACAAAAGCCAGATTTGAAACGGCCGAAGGACTGCAGATCGTCAACTGTTTCAACCATCATGTATCTGATTTTACAGAATCAGCTAAAAAATATGGATTTGAAATCATGGACATCAAAGAGTATTTTGACAATGACAACAAACAGTCGGTACCGCGCATTTTAACCATCTTATTCAGAAAGTCATGATAAAATCCCTGGCCCATGTAGCACTTTTGGTAGATGATTACGATAAGGCAATCGAGTATTACCTGCATACCCTGAACTTCAAACTTCTTGAAGATACTGTGATATCTGACACCAAACGCTGGGTACTCGTCTCTCCTGGAAGTTCTGGAGGTTGCTCCATATTGCTCGCAAAGGCCTCGGATGAGGAACAAAAAAGCAGGATCGGCAATCAAACAGGAGGCAGGGTGTTCCTGTTCCTCTATTCCGACAACCTGCAGAGAGACTACCAGACCTTGCTCGACAATAAGGTAAGAATCATAGATCCTCCGAGAACTGAACCCTACGGATCCGTTTTCGTATTCAAGGATACCTATGGCAATTTATGGGATATGATAGAACCAAATCCAAAATAGACAGTATCAGGAAAGAACATAATTCAACATCTGCGAACAGACCCTGGAATTTATTTATTCTTCTATTCGCAATCGTTTTTTGATGAATGTTTAAGACGACCAACATTTCAAACATTTCAAACTTTTCAAACAAAAATATTAATGTCTTTTTTGCCTGTCACTTTCAGCCAACTCATCAAAGCCAAAGCCTCTGAACTGGGGTTTTCTGCCTGCGGGATCTCTCCGGCCAAAAGGCTGAAGGAGGATGACAACCGATTGATGCAATGGTTAGAATCAGGGTACCACGGTACGATGGCTTACATGGCCAATCATTTTGAAAAAAGAGTGAATCCGGCAGAATTGGTTGAGGGTGCAAAATCAGTAGTTTCTGTATTGCTCAATTACTACACTTCCAAAAAGCAGGAAGACCCTCAAGCACCGGTTATTTCTAAATATGCTTTGGGGAAAGACTATCATCAAGCAGTAAAGGAACGACTCTTTAGGCTCCTTTCCTACATTCAAACAGATCTTGCACCATGCGAAGGCAGGGTTTTTGCCGACTCGGCGCCTTTGCTGGAAAAAGCGCTGGCCAGCAGGGCCGGACTCGGATGGATCGGGAAAAATACCCTGTTGATCAGCCCCAAACTTGGCAGTTTCCTGTTTATTGGTGAACTAGTTCTCGATCTGGAACTGGATTACGATGAACCATTTGGGAACAATCTTTGCGGATCATGCAGCAGATGTATGGACAGTTGTCCCACAGGAGCAATTATCTCCCCGTCGTTGCTGGATGCTACCAAATGCATTTCATACCTCACCATAGAGACAAAGGATGAAATTCCTGAACAATTGGCCGGAAGCCTCTCAAACCGCCTTATTGGTTGCGACATCTGCCAGGAAGTATGCCCATGGAACAGCAGATCGGAGCAACATCAGGTCCCCGAATTTCAACCAATACAGGAACTGCTGGAAATGACTGTCCCGGAGTGGCAAATTCTTGAAAAGCCCACCTACAAAAGGCTTTTCAAAGGTACCGCCGTAGAACGTGCCGGGTTTGACCGCATGAAAAATACACTGGGATTTCTCTCAGGCTCAAAATGATACTATCTTTGCTGTTCAAGTAATGATGGAATTTTCGGAGTCCATCAATCCAAAATCGAAAATCCAAAATCCAAAATCCACCCTTCGACCCCTTCGACAGGCTCAGGGACCGAAGAATCAGGGACCGGAGTGTTAATCTAAATTTTTCAGATTGAATATGAAAGAACAAAACTGGACCTCTTTCGATGGCCTCAACTTATACGCAGTTCTGGAGTATCCATTGGTTCCACCTAAGGCAGTACTGGCATTTGTACATGGACACGGGACGCATTGCAGGAGGTACGAAGAGTGGTTTGGTTCATTTGTCAGGGAGGGCTTCGCAATCATCTCATTCGATCTCAGAGGTCATGGTCATTCAGGAGGAAAACAGGGAACGATCCACAGATATTCAGAGTATCTGGCCGATGTAACCCTTATGATGCAGAAAGCCAGGGAAAATTTCCCGGATATTCCCATTGTACTCTATGGACACAGCATGGGAGCAACCATCGTCATGTCCTGGTTGGAACTAAAGGAAAACCTGCCGGAGATGGCCATCCTGGCATCATCCTGGCTGGAACTGGCACAGCCACCAGGCCAACTTAAAAGTCTGGCCATCTGGCTCGCAGATTCAATCCTGCCGCAGGTTACGATCAATACCGGACTGAAATCCAGGGACTTTGCCCCACCTTCACCAAATACTCCCCCAAAAGAGCGGGACCCCCTGATGCACAAAAGAATTTCTGCGCGCTGCTTCAGAGAGGTGCAGCTGGCAAGTAAAAAAATCAATTCCGAAAGTTTACCCGACACAATCCCGATGCTGTTCATGCATGGCACCCACGACAAGGTTTCTGTTCCTGCAGCAGCAGAAAAGCTGGCGAACAGTCTTCCCGGCAGGGTTACCTTCCGGGAGTGGGAAGAAGGGCCTCACCAGTTGCATGCCTGGGATCAAAATGACAAGGTGACCAAATTTACCATCGAATGGATAAACAAGCAACTATGATAGCTTTTCGAACAGAAGTCGCAATGCCGAAAATTCCGAGGCAACTCTCCTACCGGCGAAACATCGTGATGATCGGGTCCTGCTTTACTGAAAACATTGGGAATAATTTACAGAATCTTTGCTTTCCCGTTTTGACCAACCCATGCGGTATATTGTACAACCCGGCTTCCATCGCAACAAACGTCGAATTCCTGATAAGTGAAAAATGTTTTCAGGAATCAGACCTTTTCTATGCCAACGGTTTGTGGAATAATTTCTCATTCCATAGTCGGTATTCACATCCCGACAAAGAGATTGCACTGGACCTGATGAACAATTCTGTCTCGCTGGCTGCCGCTCAAATAAAAACGGCCTCTCATCTGTTCCTTACCTTCGGAACATCATGGGTTTACAGGGAAAAAGAACTGGGCACAATCGTCGGAAATTGTCACAAACTTCCTGCGAAAAGGTTTTTCCGCAAAAGATTGTCAGTAGAAGAGATGACAAGCCAATGGATTGGTTTGCTGGATCGGCTTTTCACTATTCTACCGGAATTGAGCATCGTATTAACCATAAGTCCGATTCGTCATTTAAAAGATGGCAACTTCGAAAATCAGGTTAGCAAATCAGGGCTCTTTTTGCTTGTCGATAATTTGATGTCATGGTATGGATCAGTAAAAATCACCTATTTCCCTTCTTATGAATTGGTAATGGACGAGTTGCGCGATTACAGGTTCTATGCAAGCGACATGTTACATCTGAGTGAGACCGCAACAGCTTATGTTCAGGAAAAATTCAACGACGTTTTCCTGAATAACGAAAACAAGGAAATTGTTTCAAAGGTGGAAAAGATAGTTAAAACGTTGTCTCACAAACCATTTACTGCTGATAATTCCGCTTATCATGATTTACTTTCCAGACTCAATAATGAAATTATTCAACTCGCCACCGACTATCCTTACGTCAATTTCGAAAAATTAATAATTGATATCATTCAAAAAAAGGGGATGTAAATTTTTTTTAACGAAAGCTTTGCTTATTTTTAACCTATCTGGCCAAGTATTTATCTTACCTTACGGCCATTCAATTTTTTAATAGTTCGTAAATTATGGGATATCTGCATTTTGATAAAGATAAACTGGTCAATTTATCCTATTCACTGGAACGCGAAACCTTGCGGACCAATCGGGGAGGCGCCTATTCATCCACCACCCTGGCCGGATGCAATACGCGTAAATACCACGGTTTACTCGTAGTTCGATTAGACGAGTTGGATGGCGGTAAACATGTGCTGCTATCCACTTTGGATGAAACAGTCATTCAGCACGATGCTCAGTTTAATCTTGGAATTCATAAATTTCCGGGTGATTTTTACGAACCCAAGGGTCATAAGTACATTCGAAATTTTGAATTTGATACCATTCAAAAACATACTTATCGTGTTGGCGGAGTTATTCTGACCCGAACACGGTTACTCGTCGAACATGAAAATCAGATATTGATAAAATACACCCTTGAAGAGGCAAATAGTCCGACCAAACTTAGGTTCAAACCTTTTATGGCTTTCAGGAGCGTCCATTCTCTCTGCAAGGCCAACCTCTATGCCAACTCAAAATACACGCCGGTTGCCAATGGAATCCGTATGAAACTGTATGACAGCTATCCCGATTTTTTCATGCAGCTGTCAAAAGAATGCGATTTCGTTCCGGTACCCGACTGGTTCAAAAATATTGAGTACATCAAGGAGCAGGAGAGGGGCTACGAATTTCAGGAAGATCTTTTCGTACCAGGCTATTTCGAGGTTTCTATCCAAAAGGGAGAATCAATCATTTTTTCCGCTTCGACGACCGAACAAAAACCATCAGGCTTCCTGAAACTATACGAAAGCGAGAAAAAACTGCGCATACCCAGAGACTCATTTATCAATTGTCTTTATAATTCAGGCTTGCAGTTCCTTTGGGAACGACCCGATGGAGTGGATCTCATCGCAGGTTATCCCTGGTACGAATCCATCACACGACAGACTTTGCTTTCATTAGCAGGGATCTTCCTAAGCAGAGATGATGTAAAAAGTTTCGAAGCTGTTTTGCAAACCAATCTGAACCGGTTAAAGAACGGATTATTACCAAAATATGCCGGTCAGGAAAGTTTCTTTGACACTTCAGATGCCCCTTTGCTGGTATTCAATGCAATGCAGGAGCTGGAAAAATTCAAGCCAGCCAAAGAAATCTGGAATACTTACGGCAAATACCTGAAAGAAATTTTAGTCAACTACCGTGAAGGTACTGATTTCAATATCCACATGCAGGAAAACGGATTGATCTACGCCAAAAAAGATGGCGTTGCCCTCACCTGGATGGACGATTACTTTAACGGGGAGCCTGTCACCCAAAGGGGAGGACTGACTGTCGAAATCAATGCCTTGTGGTACAATGCAGTTTCTTTTGCATTAAGGTTGGCAGAAGCTTCTGGCGATAAAACTTTTGTGAAAGAATGGAAACATTTGCCTGCCCTGATCGCAGAATCATTTCTCTCCCTCTTCTGGAGTGAGGAACGAAATCAGTTGGCTGATTATATTGATGGAATCTTCACCGACTGGTCGATACGTCCAAATATGCTCCTGGCCGCATCCCTTGATTTATCTCCATTGTCCCGAACTCAGAAAAAAATGATCGTTAGCACTGTGCGCAACGAACTTCTGACACCAGTCGGAATTCGCACACTTACTCCTAACGATCCTGCCTACAAAGGAATGTCGGGTGAGTGTGCGAATGATTTTTCCGAGGCCGCGCACCAGGGAACTGTTTATCCATACTTGATCTATCCTTTCGTGAAGACTTACCTCGAAGTTCACAAAGCAGGTGGTCTTTCTTTTGCTAAAAATTGTCTGGAAGGATTTAAAAACGAGATGTCTGAAAATTGCATAGGAACCCTCTCTGAATCTTACGAAGGTAATCCACCTCATACTGCAAAGGGTTCCATCTCACAGGCATGGAATGTAGCGGGAGTCATTATGGCCAGTAAACTGGTTGAAAAATTCGAAGAAGAAGGTAAAATCAAAGCTAACTAAACCAAAGATATGAAGGTATTGATGTTTGGATGGGAATTTCCCCCTCATATAAGCGGTGGTCTTGGGACGGCAAGTTTCGGCCTGACCAGGGGGTTGGCTCAGTTTGATGACATTGAAGTGCTTTTTGTTGTACCCAAGGCATACGGCGATGAAGATGACACGGCCGTGAAAAAAATAATCGGGGCCAACGAGATTCCCATTACCCGGAAGCACGTGAATGTTTACAATTCAGATCATCAGATCGATATTACAGAGGTTCAGTCCAACCTGATTCCCTATGCCGATCCTGAAGAGTTCTGGCAATTAACCCAGCAACGGCTCTCTGCTTCCACCAGGTTTGTGCAGACAGATGCACAAGGCAAAATACCTTTTTCCGGGAAATATGGGGCTAATCTTCTCGAAGAGATTGCAAATTATGCAATTGTAGCCGAGTACATCGGCCGTGAATACGTTTTTGACGTAATTCATGCACACGACTGGTTGGCTTATCCTGCAGGCATTGCTGCCAAACGTGTAAGCGGCAAACCCCTTGTAATCCATGTTCACGCCACAGACTTCGACCGCAGCGGTGGAAGTGTTAATCCAAAAGTATACGCGATCGAACGGGAAGGAATGGAAATTGCTGATCAGATTATCACTGTCAGCAACCTGACCAAAAAGATTGTCATCGAAAAATATGGTATCAACCCAAAAAAAATTACCACGGTCTACAATGCGGTTGAACCCGTTGAAAACAAGGATACCGAGCTGTTTAAAAGGGGTATCAACGACAAGATTGTTACTTTCCTTGGGCGTATTACAATGCAAAAAGGACCTGAATATTTCATCGAAGCCGCCTATCAGGTTTTGAAACGTACCGAAAACGTCCGTTTTGTGATGGCTGGAAGTGGCGATATGATGGAAAAAATGATCCGGCGAACTGCCCGCCTGGGGATCTCTGACAGGTTCCATTATACCGGTTTTCTGAAAGGGGATGATGTCTTTGATATGTTCCGCATGAGCGATGTCTATGTCATGCCTTCTGTTTCTGAACCATTTGGAATTTCTCCGCTGGAAGCCATGATGACGGATGTTCCCGTAATCATTTCTAAACAGTCTGGAGTAGCAGAGATCCTGACGCATGCAATTAAAGTAGATTTTTGGGACATCAATGCCATGGCAGATGCCATTTACGGCATCATAAAATATCCGGCACTTTCTGCCATGTTCAGAAAATTCGGCAGGGTAGAGGTCGATAACCTGCAATGGAAACATTCGGCAGCCCACGTACGAGAGGTGTATAAAAAAGCAATGAGATAATTCACATCGATAATAGTTCAAACCATGAAGACAATTTGCCTAAATTTTCAGATTCACCAACCATTCCGCTACCGTAAGTACCGGTTTTTTGATATCGGCAATGATTCCTATTATTACGATGACTATGCCAATGAAACGATCATGCGCAAGATTGCAGATAATTGTTATCTTCCTGCCAACCATATCCTTCTGAAGCAAATAAAAAAATTAAAGGGGAAATTTAAAGTCTCATTTTCCATTTCCGGAGTAGCAATGGATCAGTTCAGGCTCTATGCCCCCGAAGTGATAGATTCTTTCAGGGAGCTTGCGGCCACGGGAGCAGTTGAATTCCTCTCGGGTACCTACGCAAATTCACTGGTTTCACTGGTGGATGAGGAACTATTTACCAGGCAGGTGAAAGCACATGATGATCTGATTGAGGAGCTTTTTCAGCAAAAACCAAAAGTTTTCCGCAATTCAGAATTGATTTATTCTGACGAACTGGGCGACCTGATTTACAGGATGGGCTTTGAAACTGTCCTTACAGAAGGTGCTAAGCACATTCTTGGCTGGAAAAGTCCCAATTACCTGTACTGCAATGCGCTAAATCCAAGACAGAAAGTATTGATGCGAAACTACCGGCTCAGCGACGACCTCTCCTTCCGTTTCTCCAATTCATCCTGGAGCGAATATCCGCTTACCGCAGCAAAAATGACGCGGTGGCTTCTGGAATTACCCAAACAGGAGGAAATCGTTAATATTTTTCTGAATTACGAAACCTTCGGTGAGATTCAGAAGAAAAATACAGGAATCTTTGATTTTCTGGACACCCTGCCTGAAATGATCCTGAAAACCAAAGAACTCACCTTCTCCACTCCAAGTGAGGCTGTCAAAGCCCTGCAACCCGTATCTGCCGTTCATGTAATGCACCCAATATCCTGGGCGGATGAAGAACGCGACCTTTCTGCCTGGCTTGGAAATGAACTACAGAAAGATGCATTCCATCATCTGTATGAATTAAGAGACAGAGTCAAAAAATGCACGGATAAACAAATTTTGAAAGATTGGATCTATCTGCAATCCAACGACCATCTCTATTATATGTGCACAAAGTTCTTCTCGGATGGTGAAGTACACAAGTTTTTCAATCCATATGGTAATCCTTATGAGGCATTTATCAACTATATGAACGTGCTGAGTGACTTTACCCTTCGCCTGAACGATCTTGTTCCAATCGATGAAAATGAGCAGGAAATGACCAAACTTAAAAAGGTCATTGAAGAGAAATCCATAAAATTGGTGGAAGCAGAACTGGAACTTAAAAAACTCAGAAAAACTCCACCGGTTCAAGGAAAAACAAAGGAAAAACTGGCTACAAAAACTGTTAAAAAGCCAAAAACAACAAAGAAAACGGCTTCGAAATAACCAATGTAATATGAAGTAATTGTTATAAATACGGTAACTTTCCATAAAAGAGGCCGTATTTATATGTAAATGAACGGCAAAATTGGTATTATTGCGACCCAATTTAACCGACACATCGAAGTGTCCTTTTGTGTTAATATAACTGATAGAATGGAAGAAACATATTTTAAAAATCTGAGACAACCCGAAAATAGCAACCCAACCTGGAAGAAAATTATTGTTGAATCAGCCTTGCCAGCAGAACTGACCACTTTGCGCACAATTTCGCGTAATCTCTGGTGGGTATGGAATGTAGATGCCAGAGCGCTCTTCAATGAAATCGATCCATTCATTTGGGAAAATTGCGAACACAATCCAATCATTCTTCTTGAACAAACCAGTCACGATCGTTTCCAGGAATTAAAAGCCAATGAATCTTTCGTTCTCAGAATGAAATCCGTTGAAAATCAATTCAACAGATATCTGAATGAACGGAAAAAACTGCGCGGTCCCAAAATTGCCTATTTCAGCATGGAATTCGGACTGCACTCCAGTTTGAAAATTTATTCAGGTGGTTTGGGTGTTCTTGCCGGCGATTACCTGAAAGAGGCAAGCGATTCCAAGGTTGACATGACTGCCATTGGACTATTGTACCGTTTCGGCTATTTCAAACAGGTTATTTCTACTAATGGCGAGCAACTTGCCAATTATGAACCCGAACATTTCTCCAAAATACCAATTCAACCCGCACTGGACGAAAAAGGCGAATGGATAACCATCGAAGTCAGGATGCCCAATCGCATAGTTTATGCAAGAGTTTGGTATGTGAACGTTGGAAATATAAAACTATACCTTCTTGATACAGATTTCGAAGGCAATGACGAACAGGACAGATCCATTACCCACCATTTGTATGGAGGTGACAATGAAAACAGGCTCAAACAGGAGATGATCCTAGGTTTGGGCGGTATTCGTGCCCTGGAAATGCTTGGCATACAATCTGATATATACCATTGTAATGAAGGCCATGCCGCATTCATTGGTCTGGAGCGTATTTACAACATTAAGACCAAATCAAATCTCGACTACTCTGAAGCCAAAGAGATTGTAAGAGCATCGACACTTTTTACCACTCATACTCCCGTTCCGGCCGGACACGATTCTTTCCCAGACGAACTTTTTAAATCATACATGGATCCCATTGCGCTGCAGTTGCAAATAACAATGGATGAAATGATGATGCTCGGAAAAGCAGGAAGCAATGAAAGCAGGTTCAATATGAGTTTTCTGGCTGCCAATCTTTCCCAGGAAATCAATGGTGTAAGTAAATTACACGGAGATGTAAGCAAACAATTGCTGATTGAACTGTATCGCGGATTCCTTCCGGAAGAACTGGACAACATCGGATACGTCACAAATGGTGTTCACTATCCCACATGGGCTGCTGCCGACTGGAAATCAGTACATGATCAAATTCTCTCGGCAGAAGAAATGGCCGACGATATCCACGAATATGAGGAAGGCAGCGAATTGCGTGCCTGGAGAAATATTTACAAAGTGCAGGATAAACTGATCTGGGATACCAAATCAAAACTTCGCGAACAACTCATCGAATTCATCAAGAGACGTTTTACGGACATTCATATCCAGAGAAACGAAAATCCAAAATACATTTCAGAAGCCATTTCAAAGCTGAATCCTAAAGCCTTGACAATCGGATTTGCAAGGCGTTTCGCTACCTACAAGAGGGCACACCTGCTTTTCCGGGACTTGGAACGTTTGGCCAAGATCATCAACAATCCAGATCGCCCGGTTCAGTTTCTTTTCGCCGGTAAAGCACATCCCGCCGATAAGGCTGGTCAGGATCTGATCAAATACATCATAGACATCTCCAAAAGACCTGAATTTATAGGCCGGATACTATTCCTGCAGAACTACGACATGAATATCGCCAAAATGTTGGTGCAGGGTTGCGATGTATGGATGAACACTCCTACCAGGCCCCTCGAGGCTTCAGGGACATCCGGCGAAAAAGGGGTTATGAATGGAACACTTCACTTCTCAGTCCTAGATGGTTGGTGGGTAGAAGGATACAAACAGGATGCCGGCTGGGCATTGCCGCTTGAAAATTCATTCGACATTCCTGAACTTCAGGACGAACTTGATTCGGAGGCAATCTACGGTATTCTCGAAAATGAAATTGTTCCGGCTTACTATTACCGCAATGATAAAAATATCCCGGTCCTATGGGTCGACTTCATTAAAAATACTTTCGCCGAAGTTGTGCCTCAGTTTACGACCAAACGGATGATGAAAGACTATTTTACACGCTATTACATTCCACAATCAGAGCGTACAGCTCTCCTGAAAGCGGACAACTTTTTGAAAGCCAAAGAACTGGCTGCCTGGAAATCCCGAATACTTAATGTGTGGAATACCATTGAAGTGAAAAATATCCAGATATCAGACGGAATCACCAATACTTATGAAATGGGTAAACCTTACCCTTCACACGTAACTCTTGATCTGAAAGGACTGACACCCGGAGAAATAGGAGTGGAACTGATTGTCGCTACAGGTAATGACGAACCTCGTTTTGTCGCAAAATATGATTTTTTGGTAGAGAAAGCGGAGGATGCATTTGCACACTACTCCCTGGACCTGACTTTGAAAAAACCGGGAGCCTACAATTACGGATTAAGAATCTATGCCAAAAATAAGGCACTGCCTAATCGTCAGGATTTTAGACTATTGAAGTGGCTTTAAATTGAACTCCTTATAGTCTGTTGAAGAGAATTTTATTGAGTAGATCGTCCTTGTATTTGGACGATACCTTCAATTGCTCACCGGTTCTTAATTCGACCAATCCTCCCTGTGCCTTGATATACCGCACTACATTCACCAGATTCACCAGATGACTTCTGTGTATTCTTACAAAACCCAGCGGTGTAAGAAGGTTTTCGAATTCCAGAAGTGTTCTGCTCACTACCTTCTCAGGCTCTTCCTTAAAGATGATCCTTGTATAGTTTCGCATTCCTTCGCAACGGACAATTTTATCAACAGGAATAATGGCAAAACCGCTCATTTCAGGTAGGGCTATGGTCTTACATCCACTTTCTCCGTGCGATAAAAAATTTGCTTTCAGCGCATTTACAGCAATTTTACTGTCGGGTCTTTTTACTTTAGGTATTTTGGAAACGGCCCTCACCAGGTCTTCAATCATAATAGGTTTAACCAAATAGTCAAAAGCAGAATATTTGAATGCCTTGAGGGCATACTCACTATAGGCTGTGGTAAAAATAATCCTGAAATCGATGTCCTTGATCTGGTCGAGTAAGTCAAATCCGGTCCCATCTGGCATATTGATGTCCAAAAATACCAAATCCGGTCCTGTACGCTCAATTAATTCAATGCCTTCCTTCACAGATTTTGCTTCACCTGACAACTCTACATTATCTATCGTATTTCTAAGAATCTCTCTCAATACAACCCTTGAGTAATAATCATCATCTATAATTACTGCCTTTAGCATAAGGAAATTGGCTTATATATATTTTTCTCGGTAATCTTTTTCTTCTCAGCAAAAGATATCTCACCCGTTTCTTTCATGGGTGGGTTTGTATATAAACAAAGAAATACCGAAATTGATTTGTAGAAATGAATCTTTTTTGAAAAAAACACAAATTCCTTCCACTTTTATGCATCTATGATTTGTTTTTTAAAGGTCGCAGGAATCGAAGATCTACGAAGAAAATAGTCATTGGAAATATATTCATTCCAATTGGTGATTGCAAAATCATGACTATTTCAGATATTTGTAAAAAAAACGGATGGCTTCAATTCTTTGTTTGGAGACTTCAACCGAAGTTTGCTCCGTCGCTCTCTCAGTCGGTGGGAGAGCAGTTACAGTGAGGGAAGACACGAGCGGAAAAAACCATGCACTGTTACTCGCACGCTTCATTGAAGAAGTGATGAAAGAAACAAATTTGCCATTCAGCGGACTTGATGCGATCGCCGTTTCAGGAGGACCTGGTTCCTATACCGGATTAAGAATCGGCGTTTCAACGGCCAAAGGACTCTGTTATGCCTCCTCCTTGCCCATGATTGCCATATCATCCCTGGAGGCTATGGCATATCACGTCATCAACAAACCGTACATTTTCGGAATCGAAAAAAAAGAGTCCGTTCTCTATTGCCCAATGATAGATGCCCGAAGAATGGAGGTCTATGCTTCAGTCTATAATCATGCGATGGAGAAAATACGCCGAATTCAGGCTGATGTAATAGACCAGGGATCTTTTGCATCATTTCTTGAAATTCATAAAATTCTTTTTTTCGGGAATGGTGCCGATAAATGTAAAACTACCCTGCAGCATCCCAATGCTCTTTTCATTGATCACATTACCACTTCAGCATGCTATCTGGCTGAACTCGCCGAGACGGCTTTTAATGCAGGAAACTTTGTGGATGTTGCCTATTATGAGCCCTATTACCTGAAAGATTTTGTAGCAACAATTCCTACGAAAAATATTTTTCATTCAAATAAGGACACCAATCTTCTTCAGGGATGAAAAAAATACTGATCATCACTTACTATTGGCCTCCTAGCGGCGGTGCAGGTGTTCAGCGATGGCTGAAGTTCTCCAAATATTTGCCGGAATTTGGATACGAACCTGTTATTCTTACAGTGGATGAAAAACAAGCCTCCTATGCCCAGATTGATAAGTCCCTTTTAAAGGAAGTCAGTCCCGATCTGGCAGTGTATAAAACCAAAACTTTTGAACCCTATAACCTCTACAGAAAACTGTCCGATAAAAAAGAGATTCCATACGGCGGATTTTCTAACCAGAAAAAAATTACTGTTTTCGAGAAATTATCGCGGTTTGTTCGCGGAAACTTCTTTATGCCCGATCCCAGGAAGGGGTGGAACAAGTACGCCCTGAAAAAGGCGCTTGAACTGATTCGCTCTGAAAAAATTGAAACCGTAATCACCTCCGGACCGCCTCAGTCTACCCACCTGATTGGCCGAAAAATTAAACATCTGACAGGAATCAGATGGATCGCCGACTTCAGGGATCCCTGGACCGATATCTATTATTACAAAGATCTGTTTCACTCACCTTTAGCAGCAGCTTACGATAAAAAACTGGAAAAAAAAGTACTGACCGAAGCCGATAAGATTATCACAGTAAGTGCAGAAGTTGCAAAGCTATTGCTCAACAAAATTCCCGGCTCCGGCGAAAAAATAGTTGTCATCCCCAACGGTTACGATGAATCCGACTTTGATAACACTTCAAATGTCAGCAATGATTTCTTTACCATTGCCTATATCGGCACCATATCAATGAGTTACAGGATCGGAGGCTTTATAGATGCTGTTTCGCAACTACCCGAAAATATCAGGGAACAAATGAAAATCCGTTTTGTAGGAAATGTTCCCGATGAAATCCTCAACCTGTTCCAGCTGAAGAATCTGGGATCCATGGTCGAAGTGCTGGGTTATGTCCCCCATGAGATGGCCGTCGCACAAATGGTAAATGCATCCATGCTGATCATGGCCATTCCGGATTCTCCTGACAACAAGGGAATTGTCACAGGAAAATTCTTTGAATACCTGGCAGCCGGACGACCCATTCTGGCAATAGGACCTTTGGGTGGGGATGTTGATCTCCTGGTGCAAAAATGTACGGCAGGAAAATTCGTTTCCTATGATGAAACGGAGAAAATGAAGTCGTATATCCTCGAAATATTTGATTTGTACCAAAAAGGTACTGTTTGGCATGAAACATCAGGAACGGACAGATATACACGGCGAAACCTGACAAGGGAGTTAACAAGTCAACTTTGATTCAATTACCATGAACAAAAAGAGAATCAAAAGAAAATCTATATTGTTTGTCTACACGGGGTTTTCCACATTCGTGAAAAATGATTTCCATATTTTATCCTCCGCCCATACGGTAGAAAAATACCAGTTCGCACCCGTAAAAGGAATCTCCAAAAATGCCTGGCAAATGTTCAAACAGTTATTTTTCCTCCTGATTCACGGCTGGAAGTATGACGTATTCTATTGTTGGTTCGCTGATTACCACTCCTTTCTGCCAGTACTCTTCGCAAAAATATTCGGGAAAAAAGCCTTCGTGGTGATAGGTGGATATGATGTCTGCCGTATCCGGAATATGAACTATGGGGCTTTTTGTACTCCTTTTCGTGGCTGGTTTTGTGCAAATTCGATGAGAAAGGCATCATGTGTCCTTCCCGTATCGAAGTATGTTGCCAGAAAAGTTAAAGTCATTGCACCCGCGACTAAAACTATCATGATTTACAACTGTGTGCCTGCAATTCCATCGAATACATCCGAAATACAAAAAACGGATACCATTCTCACAGTTGGTCTGATCGACAATGAACGTACTTTTTTCCTCAAAGGTATCGACACTTTCATCGAAATCGCAAGGCAATTGCCTGGATTCCATTTTCAGATAGTCGGCATTAATCAGGAAACCCTGTCACATAAACAGGGTAATATCCCCATTAACCTCTGCCTTTGCGGTAGGGTATCACCTGAGGAATTGGGTTCCTTTTACCAAAAAGCCAGGATATACTGCCAACTCTCACGCTCTGAATCTTTCGGTGTCTCCATCGCGGAAGCCATGTCTTACGGGGCTTACCCCATCGTAACAAATGAAGGCGGAATGCCGGAAGTCGTAGGAGCAGTAGGTGCTGTGGTGGAAAGAGATCCGCATTTGATTGCGGGACTCATCACGGACCGGTTGCTGAAAGATGGCTTTCCGGATGAAAAGAGAATACAGATGCAGGTATCCGTTCTGTTTTCAAAAAGACAACGTGCCGAATCCCTTTTGCAATTAATCGATACCATATAGCAATTGTAAATGCACCTACTTTGTGCCCTTTGTGTATTACCTTTGTGTCCTTCGTGGTAAAATTTTATAACCGCTAAATATTACTTTCCTCCAATGATCTCAAAAATAGCCACCATGAACAACGGCATCGCCTGCAAAATATGTGGAAACACCTATAACAACAGTATCCACCTGGCCACGGAACGGCTCCTGAACCTTCGTGACGAATTCCAATACCTCGAATGTGCCAATTGCTATTGCCTGCAAATTGTCGAAACACCCGAAAACCTTTCCAAATACTATCCCGGCGAATATTACTCCTTCAGGCAGCCAAAATTCGGCCTGAAATTAAACCCGGTCGTCCATTTCCTCAAGAAAAGCCTGTTGAGACATTATTTGCACAAATTTGACCCTGTCGGAGCGCTAATTTCGATCGTTTTACCGCATCCATTCCCCTGGATGAAGAAAGACCTGCTCGGCTTCCAATCTTCCATCCTCGACGTTGGCTGCGGCTCAGGGAGGGTTATCCTGTCTATGCGGCGCAGCGGATTCCGTAATCTGACAGGGATCGATCCATTTCTGGAAAAGGACCTCCAAAATACAGGCGACCTGAAAATCCTGAAAAGAGACCTTTTCGAAATGACTGGTCAATTCGATTTCATCATGTTGCACCACGCGTTCGAACACATGGACCACCCCGATAAAGTTTTGGCCAAAATCAAAGAGTTGCTCAAACCTACCGGAAAACTGCTTATCAGGATTCCTGTTGCCAACTCCCACGCCTGGCGGAAATACCGTACCCACTGGTTTGCGCTCGATGCTCCGCGACATCTGTTCCTGCATACCACCCACAGTATTCACCTTTTGGCCTGCAAAGCCGGACTGAAAATTGACAGCATTGGGTATGATTCTTCCTTCGTACAGTTTGCATCCAGCGAAAAATACCTGCGCGACATCCCCTACTCCGATGATTTTTCGATGTTTTCCAAAAAACAGATGAAGGATTTTTCACGGGAAGCTGCCCGACTTAACAGCATCAATGACGGCGATTGCGCGTGTTTCTATCTCTCAGTGAAATAATTCGACCTTATTTCTCCGTATACGACCTTTTTCCCAAGACCCTGGCCAAACCTTCCACATCCAAATGAAACAGGCTGAAAAACCAGCCCACGACAGCCCTCAGTTTCCAAACCGGTTCTGACATGCCATATCCGAAAATCGCTTTGCTATAATCTTTCCTAGCGGAGGAATATTCTCTCCGGATGAGTTTGTACCGGCCCGAGCGGGCCCGGGCAATCACCAGTCTGCCCCTGTAATAATGATCCAGCCTTTTATTTTCAGTCTTCAACATTTCTGCTTCTGAACTTTCGAGGAACAATTTGGCCATTTTATAAAATCCTTCCGTCATCTCAGCCGGATAGGTCTTGGTCACCTGGGTGGCATAGTTCCGCCAGTTCCCAAGTATTTCCGGGATGAAGATAAAACGGCCGGCCATCGCCAGTTCATAAAGAGTCGGAAGATCCACCAGAGGCAATCCAAACACCTGCTTAAAGCCGCCAGTCTTCATCAATGCTTCTTTCCTGATCAGAATAGTCAGTGCGGGGATGCAATTCCTGTAAAGAAAGATATTCATGATGCTTCCCACAGGATCATTGAAATACAAATTTGCATCAGGCGCGACGGGATCGGGTGAGGTATAATAAACTACCGTTTGATCTGCATTCACGCATCGTGCCATGCTCCAGCAAACAACTGCCTCCGGATCCTTTTGCATGTATGCCACCTGCTTTTCGAGTTTATCGGGCGTCCAGCAGTCGTCGCCTTCCAGGATGGCAAGATATTCACCCCTGGAAATTTCAACCCCTTTGTTATAGGTTTCCGAGAGCCTGAAAATACCCACATTTTCCTGGCTGATCAGTCTGATGCGGCGATCGGTATCCCGGTAGGCAGCAGCTATCTCTGCGGTGCGATCGGTGCTCCCATCGTTGAGGATAATCATCTCCCAGTTGGGATAGGTCTGGGCCAAAACCGATTCGATGCAATCAGTCAGGTATTTTTCGTGGTTGTAGGTCGGAGAAATAATCGATACAAGCGGGGTTTCCATCTTTAACTATCTGATTATTTTCAACATTTTCAGAAAATGATCCGCTGTCTTGTTCAGATCATCAGATATCCTGAAAAAATAGACCGGGAGCAAAAACAACAGGCTGAATACTGTACTCCGGATTAAAATATCCAGGATGAAATGAAACTTTACAGGGATGGCATAGGAGATGGCAAAGGAAACAACTCCGATCAGAATCACATAGACAAATCGAAGATTGTAAGGTTGCAGGTCGTATTTAATCCAGAGGAAGAGGAATCGCATCAAATTCAGCAAACCGAGCGCCGCGGCGCTGCTGATTGCTGCACCTGTCAACCCCCAAAGTGGAATCAGAACAAGATTGAGGGCTACCAACACAACAACCAGAATCAGAAGCAGATAAGATTGCACCTTGTAATATTTGGAGGTGCCCATCAGCGAACTGTTGGCCCCGGTGGCCATATCCAGCAGGCAACCCAATCCGATGAAGAAGATCACCCATTTGCCGGAAAGATAATCCAATCCAATGATCTGCATAATGTTGCCTATATTCAGCCAGATACCGAGAAACAGGAAGGATCCGATGACAAAGAGAGTCAGGCAGCTTTTCTCGTAGATATCTTTGAGTGTCTTGCGGTCGTCATTTTTCCAGGCTTCCGCCGCGGCTACATTCGCAATCTTGTAAATAGAGCGGGCCGGAAGACTAACCGCAATGCCGAAAAAGAAGACAATGGCATACACTCCCGCAGCTTCAAGGCCGAGCATCTTGTTAATCATGATCACGTCCACATTCTGGATCATAATCACCGAAAAACCGTTCAGGATACTAAACAACGACATGGCTCCGACGGAACGCAAAAGATCCTTGTCCAGGAATTTCAGGTCGAAGTGCAGGTTAAACTGGCCCTCCCTGATCAAAGTATAAAGAATATAAAAGGTAGGAACAGATATAGCCGCGATATAGGACAGCACAAACTGGTGAAAAGAAAGCAAGTCGAAATAATAGAGCCCGATCATCAGTATAATCAGCACCCTTTGAAACACCTCCCTCAGCCAGGTCCCGTGAACGCTGTTGTTCAATGCCGAATAGTAAATATCCAGGATGGAAAAAAATAGTTGGAAGAATACTAGCACAATCAGCCAGTTGATGTAACCTACGAGAAGTGTGGATTTTTCAAGGCTCATCTCCATAATCAAAGGTTTGAATAGCAGCAACAAAATAGCTGAAATGAGGAAGCCTATCATCCCGATAGAGAGGGCAAAAGGAAGAAAACCGTGGTGCTTTTTATCCGCTGTCCTGAAAAAAGGGAACAACCGGATAGTGGCACCGTTAATTCCAAGTGTTCCGAACTGGGCGATCATGGTAGAATAGGTGACGATGATCTTCAGTAATCCGATTTCGGCTTTCGAATAGATGTGAGGAAAGAGAATGGCTGTGGTTACAAAACCCAACAGAACACCCAGATAGATGTAAATGGTCCCTTTAACGGATTGTTTGACAATGATTCCCAACAGGATATAATTTTCAAATAAGGACAAAAGTAGGAAAAACCATTGTATAAAAAAATGTACTTTTACGACCGAATATCAACACAGTAGCCATGGATAACGTATCATTCAAAAAAGCCCTTCCACATCTGACCGCCGTTTTACTATTCCTGATTCTGCCGGCAATTTACTTTTCTCCCCAGCTAGAAGGGAAAAAACTGAACCAGCACGATACCAATACCGCTACCGGCATGGCCAAGGAGATCACGGATTACAACAAGACCCATTCCGATCTGGCCTTATGGACCAATTCCATGTTCGGTGGCATGCCTGCCTACCTGATCGGCCTGCCTACTTACTCCATGATCTCCCCCATTTACAGTATTTGCACCCTTTTCGACCAGAGACCTATCAGTTTCGTCTTTCTTTACATGATCGGGTTTTACATAGCTCTGCTCCTCTTCGGCCTGAATCCCTGGATCAGCCTGATTGGCGCCATTGCCTTCGGATTCTCCTCCTACAATTTCATCATCATTGCAGCCGGTCACAATACGAAAGCAGTTGCAATCGGTTATATGGCGCCGATGATTGGCGCCTTGTACCATGCATGGAAAAAAAATCTCTGGATCGGAAGCGCTCTTTTTGCCCTGTTTCTGGCACTACAGATCTATGCCAACCACCTTCAGATTACCTATTATTCTCTGCTGACCATCCTGATATTCGGGATTGTTGAACTCTACTTCGCTTTCAAAGGGAAACAGCTGAACGATTTCCTGAAACGAAGCGGAGTTATTTTGGCGTTTGCAATTCTTGCTATAGCCGCCAATACGGAAAGGCTCTGGACCACTTATGAATACGGGAAATTCTCATTACGCGGACCTTCCGAACTGACCCAGGACAAGGGCAATAAAACATCAGGCCTCGACAAGGATTACGCCACAGGCTGGAGTTATGGCGTGGATGAGACGATGACTTTGCTGATTCCAAACTTCAAGGGAGGAGCCTCCATGATCGATTTTGGCGAAAACTCAAAAACAGCAGAACTGTTGAAAACCAACAACGTTCCCAACGCCAACTCCATCATCAAACAACTTCCGGGATACTGGGGTACCCAGCCCGGCACTTCCGGCCCAGTCTATGCCGGGGCAATTGTCATGTTCCTTTTTGTCCTCTCCCTGTTTCTGACCAAAGGATCAGTGAGAATCTGGATCATTGCAGCCACAATCTTCTCCATCCTGTTGTCCTGGGGTCGGAACTTCATGCCTTTGACCAGCTTTTTCCTGGATTATTTCCCGGGATACAACAAATTCAGGACAGTCTCCATGATCCTTGTAATCGCAAGTTTCACGATCCCATTGCTGGCTTCCATCGGCCTTCAGAAAATATTTTCTGAAGAGATTGATAAGGCTCAATGGAAGAAAGCCCTCACCTGGAGTGTTGGACTGACAGCAGGTGTTTCCTTCCTCTTTTTCCTCCTCCCGGGATTATCCGGATCCTTCATTTATGCCGGTGATTCCCAAATGCCCGACTGGATCCAAAACGGATTAATTTCAGATCGCAAGTCATTTCTGCAGGATGACGCACTTCGCTCCCTTGCTTTTATCCTGGCAACAGCCCTGATATTATGGGTTTATGTTGCAAAGAAACTAAAATCTGAATACGCATTGTTCCTGATCGCATTCCTGATTTTGGTTGATATGTGGGGTGTGAACAAGCGTTACATCAACAATGATAATTTCGTTCAAGAACAAAGGGCTAGAAATCCTTATCCTGCAACCACGGCAGACAAGGAAATCCTGAAAGACAAAAGCGAATACCGGGTACTCAATCTTTCCGTTGATCCATTCAATGAAGCTAGCACCTCCTTTTACCATCAATCCATCGGAGGATACCACGGTGCAAAAATGAGAAGGTACCAGGATCTGATCGACTATCACATCAACAGTGAAATTCAGCAACTCATCACAAAATTAAAAGCGGTCAAGACGGAAAGCGGTGTCGACTCCGTCTTTATCGGACTGAACGCCTTGAACATGATGAATACGAAGTATCTGATACACAATCCTGAAGCATCGCCTCTGATCAATAAAAAAGCGATGGGAAGTGTCTGGATTGTACAGTCTTATCAACTTGTAGATAATCCGGATCAGGAAATTGCAGCCCTGGGCAAAGCAGATTTGACCAAAGAGATTGTCGTGGATAAAAAATTTCAGCCCATGCTGGGTAATGTTAAATCATCCCCAGGTTCTCCTTCACAAATTTCGTTGAAAAGTTACTCACCGAATCAGTTGGTATACAGCTATTCCGGGAGAGGCAATGAAATCGCTGTTTTCTCTGAAATATACTATTCCAAAGGATGGAATGCCTATATCGGAGACAAACTTGTTCCTCACTTTCAGGCAAATTATCTACTTAGGGCAATGGTACTTCAGGAGGGAAACTATGATATCACCTTCAGATTTGAACCAGTCTCCTACCATTTGGGTAAACAGGTTTCCATGATTTCTTCCCTTCTTTTACTGTTGCTGATTGGTTTCGTGCTTTTTAAAAACATATCTTTGAAAAAAGCACAGAAATTAAATAATTAAGACATTTTTATTGCATTAATTTGATTTAACAGTTTAATATTAAGCACCATAACTAATTGTCAATTATCAATTGTCAATTGTCAATTACTTTTTTCCCATGGCAAAAGAAAAATTAAGAAAATCACTTTTTAGTTCCTATTTCAGTACGACCTTAAGTATCGCTCTGGTACTTTTCCTATTTGGCTTGCTGGGACTTCTTCTCATCAATACCAAACGCTTAAAGGACTACGTCATGGAAAATGTAGGCGTGACATTGATTCTGAAAGAAAAAACTCGTGAAGTGGATATTCTCAAACTTCAGAAAAATCTTGAATCAACCCCTTATATCAAATCAACGAAGTTCGTTGACAGACAAACGGCTGCCGAAGAGTTAAAAAAAGACCTGGGCGAAGATTTTGTTGACTTTTTAGGCTACAATCCATTGCTCTCCTCCATGGATGTCAGGGTTCATGCCGAATATGCCAATCCTGATAGTATGTCCCAGTTGGAGGCAAAATTTCTAAAATTCCCTGAAGTACAAGAAGTTTATTACCAGCGAAATCTCGTCAAACAATTAAATTCAAATGTTCAGAAACTCAGTCTAATTATTTTGATTCTGAGCATACTTATGTTTACCATATTTATTGCGCTGATCAATAATACCATCCGGCTTTCCATTTATTCTAAAAGATATCTCATCAATTCGATGCAGTTGGTAGGTGCAACAAGATCTTTTATCCGGTTTCCGTTTATTGTTAAAAGTGTTTTGCATGGTATTTACGGTGCTATTATCGCCTGCTTTATCCTCTTGATGATTTTCACCTCGTACCAGTCAGAGCTTAAGGATTTCATTGATTTTCAAGACTCTGTATCGTTAGCTATTCTGGTTGGGAGCATATTTACATTTGGAATTATCATGACTGCCTTGTCTACCTATCTTGCGGTGAATAAATTTTTGCGAATGAAGTTTGATCAGCTCTATTATTGAACTATCTTTGCGGGTTAATAACTAATTCATTGTTTAATGGTGAGGAATAGCGAAAAAACAGACCCCAAAGGGTTTGCCCTCGGAAAAGAAAACTTGAAATTGATGTTGATAGGGTTAGGAATCATCATCCTCGGGTTTGCTTTGATGACCGGCGGCAAAAGCTCAGATCCTAATGTTTTCAACAAAGAGGTAATATTCAGTTTCCGCAGAATCACTCTTGCCCCCCTGGTGGTGATGTTCGGATTCCTCTTCGAGATATACGCCATCATGAAAAAACCCAAATCCTGAACCAAAGGAATCCTTATAATATTCCATTTGTTTCAGAACAATTATTTTCTGCATGAATTTTCCATCGGCATTGCCAAGCAACCAGTTCATTGAATGAGATATAATGAGTCAAAAGATTTTGATTTCATCCGTGGAGAAATCCTGGTTTTGAATAAACCCATCGATTGGACCTCATTCGATTTGGTGAATAAAGTCCGCATCATGCTGTGCCGCTTCTTGAAGATCAAAAAATTAAAGCTCGGCCATGCTGGAACCCTTGATCCAAAGGCTACAGGTGTTATGGTTCTTTGTTCGGGAAAATTCACCAAGCAAATCGATGAAATTCAGGCAGATGAAAAAGAGTACATCGCGCTGATCAAAGTCGGTGCCATCACTCCTTCGTATGATTTGGAAACAGAAGAGAATGAGCAGTTTCCAACTGATCATATAACCCTGGTAATGATCGAAAACGTACTTCAGTCTTTTGTGGGTTCCATTGAACAGATACCTCCGGATTACAGTGCGATTAAGGTTGATGGTAAACGTGCCTATAAATTGGCTAGAAAAGGTAAAGAGTTTGAACTCAAACCGAAGTTACTTGTTATCAAAGAGATTGAGTTGATCAGGGCGGAAATGCCTGAAATCGAATTAAGAATTGTGTGCAGTAAGGGAACCTATATCCGCGCCCTGGCGAGGGATATCGGTAAGGCACTCAATAGCGGCGCATATTTGATCGGACTGAAGAGAACGAGAATCGGGGAATATTCTCTCGATCAGAGTTTAGATCTTGCAGAGTTGGCAGATATGCTTTCTGCTCATTTTCAGGAAAAAATAATTTCAACAATTTAAATCATATAAATGTCATCAACGATGAAGCTTTCGAAATTTAAGTACAATTTACCTGATGAATTGATTTCATTGCATCCGTCAAAGAATCGGGACGAATCAAGGTTACTTGTTTTAAACCGTCAGACTGGCGACATTGAACACAAGATTTTCAAAGATGTGATTGATTATTTCAACGACAAAGATGTGATGGTGTTCAATAACACCAAGGTATTCCCTGCCAGACTTTACGGAAACAAGGAAAAAACAGGCGCCCAAATAGAAGTTTTTCTTCTGCGTGAACTAAATCGCGAGTTAAGGCTTTGGGACGTTCTGGTCGATCCTGCCAGAAAAATTAGGATCGGAAACAAACTCTATTTTGGTGACGATGATCTGCTGGTGGCAGAAGTAATTGATAACACAACTTCCAGAGGCAGAACACTACGTTTTCTATTTGACGGTACTTACGATGAATTTAAGGAAACTTTATTCAAACTAGGCGAAACACCTCTGCCGAAGATTATTAATCGTCCGGTAGAAGAAGATGATGCGATGCGCTACCAAACAGTTTTCGCCAAGCACGAAGGAGCTGTAGCAGCTCCGACCGCAGGTCTTCACTTTAGTCGTGAATTATTGAAACGTCTGGAAATAAAAGGAGTAAACTTCGCAGAGATCACACTTCATGTCGGACTTGGCAATTTCAGGAGTGTCGATGTTGAAGATTTGACCAAACATAAGATGGATTCCGAACAAATATGGATCAAGGATGATGCCGTCAGCATCGTCAATGCAGCCAAGGAAGAGAGAAATCGTATTTGCGCAGTGGGTACCACGGTGATGAGAACCCTTGAAACTTCTGTTTCGACCAATGGTATGCTTAAACCATTCGAAGGATGGACCAACAAATTCATCTTCCCTCCTTATGACTTTAGCGTGGCCGACAGCATGATATCCAACTTTCACCTGCCGCTCTCTACCCTTTTAATGATGGTCAGCGCATTTGCAGGCTACGACAATCTGATGAATGCATATAAGGAGGCGATCAAGGAAAAATACCATTTCGGAACCTATGGTGATGCAATGCTGATTATTTAGTTCATTTTTTGCATAAAAAAACCCGGCTAAATTTTGATGGCCGGGTTTTTTTATGGAATTTTCTGCAATATTTATCTTTTAACTCTTTCGGAGTAAGAACGATCTCGGGTATCAACTTTGATGACATCTCCCTGATTGATGAACAATGGAACCATGATGGTCGCTCCTGACTCAACTGTTACGGCCTTGAGGGCGGTTGATGAAGCGGTGTTGCCACGTTCGCTGGGTTCAGCATACGTGATCTCAAGTTCGATGAACGGGGGAAGATCGACCGTCAAAGGTGTTTCAGTTTCTGCATGGTAGGTGATCTCAACAGTCATCCCCTCTTTCATCAGATCCGCATTTTCAACCATGGCCGCCTCGATATTTACCTGCTCGAAAGTTTCGGCATTCATGAAATTATAGCCGGTCTCATCGTGGTAAAGGTATTGATATGGTCTTCTCTCAACCCTCACTGTAGTAATTTTTGTACCACCCGAGAATGTGTTGTCGATCACCTTGCCGGTCTTCATATTTTTAAGTTTAGTGCGCACAAACGCTGGTCCTTTACCCGGTTTGACATGCTGAAAACTTACTATCTGAAATATCTGATCGTTGAATTCGATACACAACCCATTACGAAAATCTGCTAAACTTGCCATTATCCTCTTAATTTGAACGTTAAAAAACTATCTTTAAATTTTTTGCAAAAATAGGTAAAACCATTCAAACCAGAAAATTAATAATATGACCGTATTTTTCAACAATTTGTCTTTGAATTATACGCACGTTATCCTAATTGGCATGTGTGCCATTTTGATTGGAATGTCGAAAACGGGCATACCCGGGGTCTCCATGATAGTTGTTCCCACAATGGCCATGATCTTTGGAGGAAAAGCCTCTACCGGCGTTTTATTGCCTATTCTAATTACTGCGGATATCTTTGCTGTCACCTGGTACCATCGTCATGCCCAGTGGAAACCTCTGCTGAAAGCTCTTCCCTGGGCATTTCTGGGATTATTGATCGCATTATGGGTAGGAAAAATGGTGAATGATCAACAGTTTAAGCACATTATTGCCGTGTCAGTACTATTCTCATTGGTTTTGATGGTTTGGAATGACTTGTCACATAAAAAAGATATCCTAACCGGACATCCTATGTTTGCAGCAGTTTTTGGAATCCTGGGCGGTTTTGCAACCATGATTGGAAATGTTGCGGGACCTGTTTTTGCCATATATCTACTGGCTCTTCATCTACCTAAGAAAAATTATATCGGCACAACTGCCTGGTTTTTCGCAATCATAAATATTGCAAAGCTTCCATTACAATATTTTGTGTGGAATAATATCACTGCTAAATTGCTTATCATTGATTTCCTCGCCATCCCTTTTATTATGTTGGGTGCATATATAGGAATTAAAGTAGTCTATAGAATAAAAGATCCCGCCTATCGCTGGAGTGTCGTCATCATCACATTTATTTCTACTATTTTTGTATTTCTTTGATTATTAATATTATGCAATCAAAATATTGAAACCTGACTTGGCAAATGGGAATACAATCTGTTAAATATTCAAAAAGAATTAACATCCGTGGTTCTGATTTCTTAACTTTGCTGGCTGATTAGTTTATAATTGCCAAATGTGTCGGAATTTTTGAATCCATTCAAAACAATTAACTATGTACATCAAAGAAAATTCTATCCCATTCCTCATGGGATTGCTTTTTATGATAGTCATTTTGCCATCTTGCTCAGATTCACCAGACGTGTTAGATAAAAATCAGTGCATTATTCTCACCATCGAAAAAGGCAAGGTAATCGATCCAATAATATCCTCAGGTACAGTAGAACCGGAAAGTGAAGTTTTTATACGGTGTTATTACCCCAGCACCATCAAAAAAATAGTGAGAGAACCAGGAAGTAACGTCCAGTCAGGCGATCTGATCATGGTACTTGACGATCAACAGGTAAAAGCTGACATTGACAATACAAAAGACCAACTGTCCCTCAAGAAAAATAGTCTTGAGAAAAACAATTTAGCCGAAACATCCACCAAAATTGATCTCAAATACAATGAAGATGTCAAAAAATTAAACATTACTTCCTTGAAATCTCAACTTTCAGACGAAGAACAATTGATTGAAGTTGGTGGAATTTCACCTGCAAAAATCGAAAAAACCAAACAGGAAATAGCTTTGGCAGAAAAAGAACTTCTGACAATGAAAGAAAAAAATGGTATCAGGCTCAAACAATTGAAGGCAGAAGAAGAGGGCCTCTTATTGGGCATTGAAATCCAGGAAAAAGAACTGAACGAAAAACTAGCCGGTCTCGAACAAATGAACGTCAGATCACCCTCCACTGGAATCGTTCTGGCCATAGGAAACAAACCTGGCGAAAAAGTCAGCAAAGATCAGGTACTTGTCAGAATATCAGATTTATCGTCCTTTAAAATATCCGGTTCCATTGAGGAGAAAATGGCGGACTTTGTTAAAACAGGGACACAGATCTATGCTGTTTTTGAAGATACCAAATTGTCCGGACATATCGGAATTGTTTCTCCGGTGGTTGAAAATGGAAAAATTCAATTCAATGTGCATCTCGAAGAAAGCTCCCATTCAAAATTGATCCCCCATCAGAATATTGAACTCTGGATTGCTAAAAATTTCAAGGAGAAGGCTTTAAGAATAAGAAATATCCCACAATTCAGCAAAGGTAAACCCGAATATTTATACATATACAAGGACGGGAAAGCATATAAAAATAGAATCTCAACCGGATATATCAGTCCTGATTATATCGAAATTACCGATGGTGTCAAAGAAGGAGACCAGATCATCATGCCTCTGTCGGGATATCAACTCTTGAAGAATGCCAATGAAGTGGCTGTAAAAGATTGACTTATGTTAAATAGCATGAAAATACTGACTTTGTGCTCCTTCTTGCTTTTTTCGCTCACTTTCCGGATATCAGCACAGAATACAGGCAGTAAAAAAGATACTGCTAAATTAGGGCTCAGCCTAAGAAATGTGGTTGAGTTGGCGAACAATCAATCGTCAGCTCTGAAATACGCTCAGAATCAACACGTTAGTTATTATTGGAGGTACAGGAATTTTACGAAGCAATTCCTCCCCAACCTGGTTCTAAGCGGAACTCTTCCGAACTACACGCAATCCACCGTACCTGTTACCCAACCCGATGGAAGCATTGAATTCAAACAGGTCGCATATCTATCAAATTCTTCAAACCTATCCTTGAATCAATACATTCCCTTGACAGGTACACAGATATACGCATCAACGACTTTTGCCAGGGTGCAAGATTACAATAAAAGCAGTACTACCTTTTCCGGAAGTCCGTTTTCTATAGGTTTCAATCAACCAATTTTTGCGTACAACTGGATGAAATGGTCTAAAAAGACTGAACCGATGGTATATGATGAATCCCAGAAAAACTTTATACAAACGATTGAAGGTATAGCCTACACAGCTACTTCCTATTTCTTTAATTATCTAAGAATTCAGACGAACTTCAATCTGGCTAAAAGTTCATACGATAACAGTTCGGATAATCTGAAGATCGCCAGAATTAAGAAAAAATTGGGCCAGATCTCCGAAAACGATTTTTCTCGAATCGAGTTGTCCGTTCTGAATGCTCAGAAGTCCATGAATTCAGCCAAGATGGATTTAAAAAACGCCGACTTTTCCCTGAAATCATACATTGGCCTTGATCAAAAGGAAAATATTGAGCTGCAGATGCCTTTGCTAATCACCCTTTTTGACATCGATCCGCAACAAGCCTTAAAAGAAGCCCGGGAGAACCGCTCAGAACAGGTGTATTACGAAAGAAGGCTTATAACCGCTGAAAGTCAACTCACTCAAGCAAAGAGAAGCAGTGGCTTGAATGCAACCTTATCAGGTAATTATGGTCTTACAAACAGTGCTGAAACCTTCCCCGGCATCTACAATCAACCCCTGCAACAACGAATGTTTCAACTAACATTCAGCTTGCCTATTCTGGATTGGGGAAAGGCCGCCTCATCCGTCAAAATGGCAGAATCCAACAGAGATCTTGTTAGTTTCGATGTAAAACAATCCTTAGAAGATTTTGACAGAGGAGTAATTGTACAGGTTGAACAGTTCGGATTGTTGAAAGATCAGTTAAAAACAGCAGAAGAAGCAGATAAAGTCGCAGCAAACGGATATATCATAGCTCTGAAGAAATTTCAAAATGGCGAAATCACAATAACAGACATGAACATTGCATCCTCCGAACGTGTCACAGCTAAATTGGATTATATAAACTCCTTGGCAACCTACTGGTTAGCCTACTATCGCCTCAGAATGCTTACGCTGTATGATTTTGAACTGAACCAGAAAATATATTACACGAACCCAATGCTTAAGGGTCAAACCAAATAAGAATGAAACTGCTAATCTCCTCCAGTTCTGACCCTTACTATAATCTTGCAGCCGAAGAATATCTGCTAAAATTTTGTAAAGAAGATTTTCTGTTCCTTTACATCAACCAACCATGTGTAGTAGTAGGAAAACACCAGATTGCGCTGAAAGAAATCAACTCACAATTTATATTAGAAAATAAAATTCTGATAGCCAGAAGATTATCTGGTGGAGGAGCCGTTTATCATGATGAAGGGAATCTTAATTTCAGTTTTATTTCCAGTATACCCCAGGGTGAAAACATTTCCTTCCAAACCATATCAAAACCAATTATCCGTTTTTTGGTGAATTCCGGCCTTGATGTAGAAATTTCTGATAGAAATGACATCATATCAAACGGGAAAAAAGTCTCAGGAAGCGCCATGCATATTTATAAAAATAGGGTTCTCGCGCATGCTACATTACTGATTGATAGCAACTTAACAAATTTATCCGGGGCTCTTAAAGGAAATCCTGACCGGTTTACCGACAAATCAATCAACTCCAAACGATCCGAAGTAATGAATTTGTCAGAAATTGATAACAGGCTAAATTCCAGAATCGTTCTTTCAGAGCTAGTTAAATTCCTGGCAAACGAATCTGGCTTCAAATCCGACTCTTCAACTTTGAAGCTTGAAAATGAAATAATCAACAAACTTACCCTGGAAAAATACGCAACATCAGATTGGATTTATGGGTATTCACCAAAATATAAATATACCAGTGTATTTTCAATTGATCACAAATTGTATCCATTCAGTATTGATGTAGAAAAGGGAATAATCGGGTCAATTTTCTTTAATCCGGAAGTTGAAGTAAATAATACTATTAAATTAAATATTAAAATGTTAATAGGTGAAAAACACAACATATTCTCTCTTATTGAGGAATATAGAAAAAATGGTGAATCAATAAATAATGAAATATTGAAATCACTATATTAAATTACGTTCGAAAAAAAATCAATTACCCTGATTGCTTTATCTTTCCCAATTAATTCTTCAAGCTCCTCCCTTCCGGAGCTTTTTACATTTTCCACGGATTTAAAATGAATTAGTAACTTCCCGGAAGTTGTTTTACCTATTCCTGGAATGGATTCCAATACTGAATTGGTGAATTTCTCGGATCTTTTGTTGCGGTGGAATGTAATTCCAAACCTATGTGCCTCGTCCCGAAGTTGCTGGAGTACTTTCATGCTTTCAGATTTCTTATCCAAATAAAGAGGAATCGGATCATTTGGAAAGTAAAGTTCTTCCAACCTTTTTGCAATACCAATCATTGCTATTTCCTCTTCCAGTCCCAGCTTTTGTAAAATTGAGTACGCAGAGGATAATTGGCCTTTACCACCATCGATCAATATTAAATCAGGCAATTTATTGCCTTCAGCCAGCTGTCTTGTATATCTTCTTTCTACAACTTCTTCCATCGATGCGAAGTCATTTGGCCCGATTACAGTTCTTATGTTGAAATGTCTGTAATGCGATTTGAATGGTTGACAATCTTTGAAAACCACACAGGAAGAAACCGGGAAATCTCCAGATATATTGGAATTATCAAAACATTCAATCAAATGAGGCAACTTCGATAAGTTTAAATCTTTCTTCAATGTTTCCAGTAAACGCTGCTTCTTGGTTATTGGTGCTTTTAATGATTCATTCTTGGCTCGCTCCAACATGTGCATCTTACCATTGCGCTCGCATAAATCAAGCAACTTCTTCTTCTCTCCTATTTTCGGTATTACAAACTTAACATTAGATATTTCATAACCTATTTGAAACGGAATAATTATTTCGGCTGATTTAGAATTAAACAATTCCCTGATTTCAACAATAAAAAATGACAGAATGTCCTCTCTTGTCTCACTTAACTTCTTCCTGGCTTCTAAAATGTAACTATTGACGATAGACCCGTCAACGATTCTAAAGTAATTTACAAACGCATTCTTCTCATCCTCATGGAATGAAAAAACATCGAGATTGGTAAGTGTAGAACTGCAAACCAGTGATTTGCTTTTGTAATTCTCTAAAATTTGAATCTTTGATTTGTATTCATTGGCCTTCTCAAAATCATACTTTACAGATGCTACTTGCATTTCCGATTTCAAGTAATTAAATACTGGATTTAAAGTACCACTCAAAATTGCCCTGGCATTCAAAATATCGGTTTCGTATTTCTCTAATGAATATAATTGTTCACAAGGCGCTTTGCAATTCCCAATCTGAAACTCCAGGCATTTCTTAAATTTCCTGTTTGCTATATTTTCGTGGGACAATACTAAATTGCAATTCCTAATCTGGAATAATTGTTTGATAACATCCAGAATAGTTTTAGCCATATAGACAGATGTATATGGGCCATAAAAAATTGAACCATCCTTCCAAAGTTTTCTGGTATAGAAAATTCTTGGAAACCTTTCATTCTTCACACAAATCCAGGGAAATGATTTATCATCCTTGAGTAAGATGTTGTATTTCGGCTGATATCTCTTGATAAGGCTATTCTCAAGCAATAGCGCATCCTCTTCGCTATCTACAACAATATGCCTGATTTTCTCAATTTGTCTTACTAGAATCTCAGTCTTCCGACTCTCATGATTTTTTAGGAAATAGGATGAGACTCTCTTCTTTAGATTTTTTGCCTTACCAACATAAATGATTTTATCTTCCTTGTTGAAAAATTGGTATACTCCTGGACTACCAGGTAACTTCTTAATCTCATCCAAAATATATGTTGAAAAACCTTGAGCCACTTCGTCTAAAAATGAATTAATGACCAAACAGGAACATTGCTGAGAATGCGATCCCTACCGTGCAAAAAATCCAATTCCACAAAAAAATTAATGTGGATGTTTGTAACGCCAAACTTCTTTACCAGATCTACAGCAGCATTAACAGTTCCTCCCGTTGCTAAAAGATCATCATGAATTAACACTACATCTTCTTTGCTGAGCGCATCGGTGTGTATCTCCAGAGAATCTGATCCATATTCGAGATCATAGGATTGACTAAATATTTCAGCCGGCAATTTTCCGGGTTTGCGGATTGGAATAAATCCGGCATGTAATTCATTCGCAAGGGAACTTCCAAGGATAAAACCTCTGGATTCTATTCCAACAACCTTTGTTATTCCCAAATTGATATAATGATTTCTCAATTCATTCACTACAAATTTAAATATCCTATTATCCTTGAATGCCGTTGAAACGTCCTTGAATTGAATTCCTTCTTTTGGAAAGTTCGGGATATTTCGAATTGAATCTTTTACTTCTTGTAATGTAATTTCCATTTTACTGTTTTAATTGTTCCACGTGGAACATTATCTTCCCAATAATATTAATAAGACATTTATGTCATTCGGGGATATACCTGGGATTCTGCCAGCCTGACCAATGGTTTCGGGATTAATTTTTTGCAGTTTTTGTCTGGCTTCCGTTGAGAGTGATAAAATAGTTGAATAATCGAACTTATTTTCAATTTTAATACTTTCAAGTCGCTTAATTTTATCTGCAATTGAGTTTTCTCTTGAAATATATCCCGCATACTTAATCCTAACTTCAACAGCCTCAATAACTTCGCTAAATATTTCAGAGGGTACTGGCTCTAATTTACCTTTTAAAAAAGTATTTTTCTCCAAAATATCCTTAAAACAAATATTAGGTCTACTAACAATATTGTACAATTTAGTTTTATATCTAATGGGTGCTGAATCATTAGCAATTAAAAAATCATTAACAATTTCAGGTTTTACAGAAACATTAGCTACCTGATCAAAAATCGTATTCACCAATATCGATTTTTTTAAATATACGTTAAACAAATATTCCGGCAACAATCCAATACTATATCCTAAAGCAGATAAACGTTCATCAGCATTATCCTGTCTCAAAATTAATCTATGCTCGGCTCTGCTGGTAAACATCCTGTATGGTTCATCAACACCTTTGGTTACCAAATCATCAATTAAGACTCCAACATAAGCCTGGTTCCTTAACAATACAAATGAATCCAATTCTCTAATTTTCAAATTGGCATTAATACCTGCCATTAAGCCTTGCGCGCCTGCTTCCTCATATCCGGTCGTACCATTTATCTGACCAGCCAGATACAAATTATTCAAGATCTTAGACTCAAGTGTATGAAGCAATTTTGTAGGATCAAAAAAATCGTATTCAATGGCATATCCAGGCCTAATTATTTTTGCATGCTCCAATCCAGGAATGAATTTTATGGCGCTCTCCTGAACTTCGTAAGGCAACGAGGTTGAGAACCCATTAAGATAATATTCAATTGAATCAACGCCTTCAGGCTCCAAATACAATTGATGCGAATTTTTTTCATTAAAAATAACAAGCTTGGTTTCAATGCTTGGGCAATATCTCGGACCAAGGCTCGTAATAGTACCATCAAACATAGGCGAATCCTTAAATCCTTTTTCCAATTCGCCGTGCACAGCTTCATTTGTATAAGTGATATGACAATTCATTTGAGGCAATACAGTTTCATTTCTGTAGTAGAAACTAAATTTATTTCCTACTTCACCAACTTGTTCATCAAGCATTTCAAAATCAATAGTTCTCCTATCCAATCGTGGAGGAGTACCAGTTTTCATCCTACCAGCAACAAAACCACAGTTGATCAGTTGTTCCGTTAGACCAACTGATGAAGGTTCAGATATTCTACCACCTTTCATTCTATTTTGGCCAAAATGGAGCAAACCATTCAAAAAAGTTCCATTGGTTAATATAACAGCTTTGGAATAAAACTTAATACCAATTTCAGTTATGACTCCAATCACTTTGTCGTGATCAACTATCAATTCAACAACAGACCCTTGCCAAAAGGAAACTCTTTCATTATTTTGCAACTCAATTCTCCAATACTCCGAGAATCTGATTTTATCACACTGTGCACGAGGACTCCACATCGCTGGACCCTTGGAACGATTTAACATTCGAAACTGAAGCGTACTTTGATCAGTGATTTTACCCATCATTCCTCCCAAAGCATCAATTTCGCGGACGATCTGACCTTTGGCAATTCCACCCACAGCAGGATTACAGCTCATCTGTGCAATCCTATTTATATCCAAAGTTATCAAGAGGACATTGGATCCCATTTTGGCAGCAGCACTTGCAGCTTCACACCCTGCATGACCTGCCCCTACAACAATTATATCATATTCGTTCTGAAAACTCATACCCAAAATTAACAACCTAACACTAATTAAATATCAATCTATTAAAGAGTGAATTTTAAAAATCAACTCACTTTCCTTTATCCTCATCAACTCAATTTCTTCCTTTTCTTTGTCATTAAAATTTAACAAATGCAACATGCCGTGAGAGATAACACGAAACAACTCGTCATTGTAACCTTGCCCATAATTTAAGGCATTGTATCTGACCATGTCAATACTAATATATATATCGCCAGAAATTTTTCCTTTTTCTGTGTAGTCAAAAGTAATTACATCAGTATAATAATCGTGCTCCAAAAACTTAATATTCAAATTAAGTAAAAAAGGATCGCTACAAAATATACAATTTACAATACCCAAAGTAAATCCGTTTAACTCAACCTCACTTTTCAAAACCTTCTTTACTACCCTCTGATTGAATTGAGGCAATTCAACATCTTCACAATAAAATTTTATCATAATATGAAACAAAAAAAGGTACTAGATCATTAAATCTTTAGAAAGATAATCTGCTATCATTAAATTACTTTCCTTCTGAATTACTTTATCGTTTTCAACAACAAAATAATTCCTTTCCATCAGAAGGTTAAGATTATCTTTAAATTTCCTAAAAATCTCATTTCCAAACTTATCCTTAATATAACTGATTGATATATCATCTAAAGTTCTCAACTTCAATATGATATACTCATTATAACATTGAATATCAGACAATATTTCCTTACTAAAATCTAAAGTTGGATTCTCTCTCAACAAATCCCGGATATATTTTTTAATGTTGTTATGGTTCCATTGACGAGATAATAAATTAAAACTGTGCGCTGATACACCCAGTCCCAAATATACTTTCTGATTCCAATAACCAAGATTATGTTTCGAAAAAAAACCATCTTTGGCATAATTACTCACTTCATATTGTTTAAAATTAAAAGATTTCAAAAAATCATTAATTAATTTATATTGAGACAAAAAATCAGTTTCTCCAGATTCAATAAATTCACCCTTTTCAATTTTCCAATATAATTGAGAGTTTTTTGCAATAGTTAAACTGTAAGCTGAAATATGTTTTATATCAAAATGAAGAAGTTGATTCAAGGAAAGGGACAGGAACTCATCGGAAATACCTGGAACTGAATAAATTAAATCTATGGACAAATTTTCAAAATCAGATC